>CALLUQ010000167.1 GCA_938010565.1 uncultured Flavobacteriales bacterium | reverse complement strand
AAATGTAATAGACCAGAAGAGTAAAGCGTATGACTTTGTATTAATAGATACTTCTCCCAGCTCCAGTAGTTCTATAAATGCTCTTTTTGTGCTTACGAGTAATTATTTGATAACACCTGTTTCACCTTCATTTTTTTCATTGCAGGCGATTGATAATCTAAGTTCTATTTTTCAAAACTGGACAAGGCTTTTATCAGCATTCCAAACCACCATGTCATCAAAAGGCATTGATATACGCGTAAAATTTTTGGGTTTAGTGGTTCAAATGGCAAAAAGATATAAAGGAGGAGGTACAAATTCATCTAACTTTACGGAAAAAACAGAAAGCTGGGTCAAAGATCTAAATAACAGTGTCACAAAGTTTGTCCACTATATGCATCAGACAGAAAAAGTGATATCAAAAGATCAGTTTTATTCATTCTTTCGGGAAGAATTACCCGAATCATCTCCGTATATTATAGAAAAATGCTGTGATTTTACACCTAAATTAAGGACAGCCGCCGAACAAGAAGGCATTCCTGTTATTCACCTTACAGATGAGATGTCAAAAAAACATAAGTGTGATATAACGGTTGAAAATGGTCAGTATAGAAAAAGCTTTAATGCCATTAATGAATCTTATAGAAGCATTGCAAAAGCATTATTGAAAACGGTTGAAAGCGAATAAATTATCACTGAAAACATGCGATAAGCCAATTGGAACTGCTGCCTTTTTCCGGACATGGAGTAAGTCCATCGGACCAGATGGCATTAGCAATCGGAATATCCGATTGGATGCTTTATGAATTATCTTATCTCCGAAAGAAATACATTAATCAACACCCCACCGAAATAACCTCCTGATTTAAAGCACCCCCATACCGGAAAGAAAAACAAATAAAAACACTACAAAATGATGAATCATCAACTGGATAATTCAGATCCCGGCCGCTTAAAAGAGACTTTGGTACGTATGTTCCACCGGTCACCCCATTCTAGACCAACCGATTCACCTATTTCACCGATTCGTTCCCAATTGGGGTTTGCCCAAAAAACGGGAATAAAACTGAATATCCAGCTTATTCTCGTTAGTAGTGCCCCCGCCAGGAATCGAACCTGGATCTAAAGTTTAGGAAACTTCTATTCTATCCATTGAACTACGGGGGCAGTTGTCGGTACAAAAAAACGCGATTCGGAAACAGGATTCAAATATTTTTCGCTTTTTCTTACTTTCTGATCTCATGTCGGGAAAAATGCTAAAAAATTTTGACCTCGTATCCGGGGCTTCCTTGGTTCTTACTCGGGTTTGACAATCAAAATTTACAGGCCGATTGCCAGGCCAACAAAAGGTTCCGAATAACATTTAACCGACAGAACATCCAACAGGAACCGGCAATAATATAGCAAATTGACCCTCCCGGGTATACCCCGGCTGATCCCGCTTGAACAAATTGCACTTCATAACAAAAACAGCGCCTGCGAAAAAAAAACGTAACTTTCATTTTCATACACGCCACCATGGTGGCATGAACCGGATCAACCCTTTATGCATGGAAAACCTTCGTTTCCCGATCGGGCAGTTTAAAGCCCCGGAAAAAATTACCAAACAACACCGCGATCAGTGGATCGGAACAATACAACAACTGCCACATGAGTTGAAAGTACTTACCCGGCATTTGCCGGACGAAGTACTTGATATGCCCTACCGACCCGGAGGATGGACCGTACGTACCGTGGTGCATCACATTGCCGACAGCCATACGAACTGCCTTATCCGCTTCAAATGGGCATTAACGGAAAACAACCCCGTAATCAAAGCATACAACGAAGCTATCTGGGCTACCCTGCACGATTATCGTTCGCCCATCCAACCCACATTGGATTATATAGAGCATTTGCACTTCAAAATGGTATGCTTGTTTCGGGGCCTCAGCGAAGAACAATGGCAACGTACCTTCTATCATCCGGAATACAACACCACCGTCCGGCTGGATTGGAATGTGGGTCAATACGCCTGGCATGGCGAACACCATATAGCACATATCCGTTTGGTAGTAAAGGAATAACTGTATCCAATAGTCGGTAAAAAAAAGCGGACATAAGTGTGGGTTGGCAGGATAAGCAGCAAAAGGCCAAAAGCCGGAAGTAACCTTTGGCCGTTCAAATGCATTGGCATCCCCCAAAAAATCTCCGCCCGGTAAACGGTTTCAAAAACCCCGGGCTCTGCATTACGTTGCAAAACCCGGTTTTTCCGGCACGATCATCAGCACACTTCGCTTCCCGGATCAATGTCGCTTTCAGGCACCACAAACACCAATTTTCCGGCAGGATCTTCGGCCAATAAAATCATGCCTTGCGATTCAATGCCCCGCATTTTTTTCGGAGCAAGGTTCACGAGAACCGATACTTTTTTACCGATCAGTTCTTCGGCCTTGTAATGTTGTGCAATTCCGGAAATGATGGTCCTTACATCCAAACCGGTATCCACAGTAAGTTGCATCAGTTTGTCGGTTTTGGGAACGGGAACAGCTTCCTTGATCTGACCGATGCGCATGTCTATTTTCTGAAAATCGGCAAACGTACTGGTATTGCGAAAAGGTTTCGCAGCCGGGTTGGATACCGTTGCTTTTAGCGTTTCCTGCAAATGAGTACGCTCATTTTCCACCATTTTCGGATCGAGGCGCGGAAACAAATGATCCGATGGCCGAATGGCATGCCCTTCTGGCAAATGGTCATCCTTGCCCGCATGGTCCCAGCCAACAGGGTCGATGTTCAGATACCCAAACAACCGGGCCGAAGAAAACGGTAAGAAGGGCTCCATTACGGTAGCAAGCGTAGCCGAAAATTGCAACGCAACATGCAATACTGTGGCCCCTCGTTCAGGGTTATACGCCTCCTTTTTAGCATTTAGCAAAAGCCAGGGTGCTTCATCTGTCAGGTAAATGTTCCCTTTGGTACAAAGCTTCATCGCTTCTGTCAACGCTTCGCGGAACTGGTATTTTTCGATCAAAGCCCCGATACAACCCGGATCTGTTGCTGCCGCTTCAAGCAGGGCTTTATCCTGAGGCTCCAATTCTCCCCTTCGCGGCACTTTGCTTTCAAAATTCTTATGGGTCAGCACCAAAGCACGGTGCACAAAATTTCCATAATTGTTTACCAACTCATTGTTCACCTTGTCGGCATATCCCTGCCAGGTAAACTCACTGTCTCTGTTTTCGGGCGATATGCAAGTAAGCACATACCGCAACTCATCCATCTTATCCGGATAACGTTCAGCGTATTCATGTATCCAAACTGCCCAGTTGCGCGAGGTCGAGATCTTCTTTTCTTCCAGATTGAGAAACGCATTGGCAGGAACGTTATCCGGAAGGATAAAACCGCCGTGTGCCTTCAGCAGTATTGGAAAAATGATGCCGTGGAAAACAATGTTGTCTTTGCCAATAAAGTGTACCAGCTTTGTGCTTTGGTCCTGCCAGTAGGGCCGCCAGTCTTTTCCGGTATTTTTTGCCCACTGTTTGGTGGCCGAAATGTAACCGATCGGAGCATCTAACCAAACATAAAGTACCTTCCCCTCTCCTCCTGCTACCGGAACTTTTACCCCCCAATCCAGGTCACGCGTCATGGCACGGGGGTGTAACCCTCCGTCAATCCAGCTCATACACTGCCCCAGTACGTGGGTTTTCCATTCCCCGGGGTTGTGGTGCGGTTCACCGTTCAACAGCCCTTTTTCAATCCATGATTTGAGCCACGATTCGTGGTTTTGCATCGGCAAATACCAATGCGAAGTTTTACGTTTTACGGGAGGTTTTCCACTCAAAGTCGATTTCGGATGAATGAGTTCCATCGGACTTAACGAACTTCCGCATTTTTCACACTGATCGCCGTATGCTTCTTCGTTATGGCAATTCGGGCATTCGCCTGTAATGAAGCGATCCGCTAAAAACTGTTGGGCTTCTTCGTCAAAATATTGTTCGCTTTCGCGGACTTCAAATTCGCCCTTTTCTTCCAGTACTTTGAAATATTCGGAAGCCGTTTCGTGGTGCAACTCCGAAGAGGTGCGATGATACACATCAAAATCAATTCCCAGAGTTTGAAAACTTTTTTCAAGCATGCCATGGTACTTGCCGACAATTTCTTTTGGCGAAATGCCTTCTTTTCGGGCACGCATTTCAATGGCTGCACCGTGTTCATCGCTGCCGCAGACAAAAAGTACATCTTTGGCTTTGGAGCGCAAATACCGCACGTAAATATCGGCGGGTAAATAAGCTCCGGCAATGTGTCCTATGTGAGCAGGCCCATTTGCGTAAGGAAGGGCAGAAGTAACAGTGTATCGCTTGGGTTCGTTCAAAACTGCTGTGGTTTTTCATTTTTAAAGGCCGGACGAAGATACAATTTACACGACTAGCCGGCAACCGCCTTTTTTCGCCCTTTCCGAACCCGAATTTAACGCTACTTTGGTAAAGGTGCTATCTTTAGTCTGTCGGGTTTATTTTTTCTTGCAAAGAGAAAATAGATATAAAGTTAATCATCAGTTGTTTTGTATATGTTTGAATCCCATAAAAAAGGAGCAGACGGAGAATACCGGGCTCGCATTTATCTGCAACAAAAAGGGTATAAAATTCTGGCCACCAACTGGCGGTATTATCGTTATGAACTGGATATTATTTGCCAGCATGAAGCACTGCTTGTTGTAGTGGAAGTAAAAACCCGGAGTTCCCATTTTGCAGGGCACCCATCCGAAGCGGTTACCCGCAACCAACAAGAACAGATCATTACGGCCACCCAGGCTTATCTGGAGAAAAACAACCTCGATCTGGAAGTCCGGTTCGACATCATCACTTTAAGTGGTTCCGGAAAAAAACAAAAACTCGAACATTTTGAAGATGCATTCTGGCCACTTGCATGATTGCCGATTCAATGCCTGCTCTTTAATCGCGTAAGGTTTGTTTCTTCCGTTTTTATCGAAATTTGTACGGATTAAAAAACGTATGCTTTCTATTCCTTACCTTTGCTGCCCATTTTTACCGGTATGCAATCAGATAAACAAGATCAGAAAAGAAAAAGCGGTTCCGGAAAACGGGGACAGAAGAGGCATGAAAAACCTGGAAGCAGGCCTGGCAAACGTTCTGAAAAAACGGCTGACCGCCGTAGTAATTCCGGAACAAAGCCGGATGGATATAAAAAAAACCATCCCATTGCCGGAAAAAAATCCACCCCTCCAAAGTACAACGACAGCGACCTGATCCGTTTGAATAAATTCATTTCAAATGCGGGCATTTGTTCCCGTCGTGAAGCGGATGAACTGATTGTATCGGGCATTATTTCCGTAAACGGAAAAGTAATAACCGAAGTAGGTACCAAGGTAAAAACCACCGACCGTGTAAAATATGGCGATCAATCGATCCGCCTGGAAAAGATGGTTTACCTGCTGTTGAACAAACCCAAAGATTTTACCACCATTACAGACGATCCTCAAAATCGTAAAACGGCAATGGCGCTTGTGAGCGGTGCTTGTAAAGAACATATTTTTCCGGTAGGCCGGCTCGATAAGATTACAACAGGGCTGTTGCTCTTTACCAACGATGGAGACTTGGCCAAGATCCTTACCCATCCCAACCACAAAGCCAAAAAAATATACCACGTTTTTACAGACAAAAACATCAGCGCAGATCACCTGGAACAATTCAAAGCCGGCATTCAACTGGACGATGGCACGATAAAAGCGGAAGAAGCCAGTTTTGCAGATACATCGCACAAACAAGCGGGCATTGAAATGCATTCGGGAAAACACAAAGTGGTGCGCCGTATGTTTGAGCATTTTGGATATAAAGTGAAAAAACTGGACCGTGTTTATTATGCCGGCCTTACCAAAAAAGACCTGCCAAGGGGCAAATGGCGTTTTCTTTCGGATGAGGAAGTTCTCCTCCTTAAAAGGGTGGCCAACCGTCGCTGAAGCAAAAGAATTACCGCACAGGGAAATACAATGCTTGTATTCCCGTTGTTTTGTTAACACCTTATGGGTCGTAAATAACCCGCATGCCCTCTTGCTTCGGGCCATGCCATGTTTCCCTTTTCAGGTGGATATGCATCTGTCGTTCTTACGTAAACCATTGTTCAGTTGTGAAACGGCTTAAAAAGATCATGCGTTGGGTATCGGGCATTGCAGGCATTTTTTTGCTTGCGGGTATGTTGCTGTCTTATCTTTATGAAGACGAGGTAAAGGTTTACGCCATTCAGCACATCAATACATTACTCGATACCGAGTTGCAGGTTTCGGATATCGAATTGTCTCTTTTGGAGAAGTTCCCTTATGCTTCGCTCCATTTTTCAGACGTACTGATCAAAGATGCTTTCCGCGACACCACTCTGCCCAAAGACACCCTGATTTATGCCAAACACCTTTATCTGCAATTTAATCTCCGCGATCTTTTTCGTGATGATTATCAGGTGAAAAGGGTAAGCATTGAAGAAGGAACACTCAACCTGCGAATTGCAGAAGACGGCAGCGATAATTACCATTTCTGGAAACAGAAGGAAGATACCACCGAAGGTGCATTTGCCTTTGCTTTGCAAAATGTTCTGCTTTCGGATACCAGGATCAGGTACCTCAACCGGGCCACTCGTCAGGATTATGCCTTTACCGGAGGAGATCTGGAACTCACCGGCGATTTTACCGCCTCTGCTTTTACCCTTACAGGAAAAATGCATAGCAGAGTAGATCATTTTACTGCCGGAAATGTTTATTACCTGAAGGATACCGAAGTCGACCTCGACCTCAAACTCAATGTCGACACCCGCGAAAAAAGATACCACATTGCGGATGGAAGCCTTTTTGTGAAAGACCTCACTTTTCTGATGGATGGATCCATTGCCATCCGCGAAGACGGTACCGATTGCGACTTGCACATTTCCGGTAACAACCTCAATATGAAAAAGTTGATTTCGGCCGTTCCGCAGGTGTATCAAAACAAAATAGCCCGTTATAATTGCCGGGGCGATCTTGCTTTTAATGCCGCCATTGAAGGGTGGGCTACCACAACCCAAACCCCATCGGTTACCGCTGAATTTTCTCTCACCAATGGCGATATCACCGAAAAAAGCACGGGCATTCGGCTCACCCGGCTTTCATCCGAAGGCACTTACCGGAACAGCGAAACAAAAGGCGGGGAAAAATTGCGGATATCCCGTTTACAGGGCCATCTGGGCCAGGGAACAATTTCAGGAACGCTGGACGTGAAAGATCTTTCCGATCCCACCATTAGCACGACTTTAAAAGGAAGTCTGTCGTTGGAAGAAGTATATGATTTTTTTCAACCCGACACTTTTGTTGCCATGGGAGGAAAGGTAGAGATCGAAGCCCGCTTTAAGGGCAAACCCACCCATTTTAAGGGGTTTACAAGTGGCGATTTTAAACGCTGTAAAGCCCGTGGAACCGTTCGTTTTAACAATGCCCGGTTCCGGATAAAAGGCCGGAGAAATGCTTTCGAAAAAGTGAATGGCACCCTCGTTTTACGCCACAACGATGCAGCCCTGAAAGACCTCACGGTTCTCATCAAAGATTCTGATCTCAAACTGAATGGTACCTTTAAAAACTTTCTGGCCTGGCTATTTCTCGACCGGCAGATGCTGGAGCTTGAGGCAAAAGTAGTCTCCAATCATATCAACCTGACCGAACTGCTCGGCAAAGATCTCCCTGAAACGGGCTCTTCACAAGAAAGGTATGAACTGGCTTTTTCGCCTTTTCTCCATGGCAAGGTACACACCAGCATAGGGGCCTTGCAGTTTGGAAAATTCAGTGCGGAAAACCTGCGCGGAGTGATAACCTACCAACACCAAGTCCTGAAGGTCGAAAATATGCATCTGGAAACCATGGAAGGCCGGTTCAGCCTCAACGGCAGCGTTGACGGTACACAGTCCGGTTCTTTTACAACCCGTTGCAAAGGCATACTGAAACACATCGATGTGCAACAAATGTTTTACCAATTGAACCATTTCGGGCAAACCTTTTTACAGGCCAAGCACCTCAAGGGCAGAGCAAATGCCACGGCTAGCCTTGCCCTGGTTTTTGATCCGCAATTTCACATCGATCCGTCGTCCGTTGTAAGCAACATCGATCTGCAAATTGCCAACGGAGAACTGGTGGGCCTTGAAACCTTCCAACATCTTGCGGATTATATGAAAAAGAATGCCATTACCCGAAAACTTGTGCAGGTGGACGAACTGGAAAAGCAAATACGGCACATTCGCTTTTCCGCACTGCAGAACACCATTGAAATTAGCAACCGAAACGTTTTTATCCCTAAAATGCACATTGCTTCGAATGCCATAGACATGAACATTGCCGGCAAACATTCCTTCGATCATGAAATGGATTATCGTTTTGATTTCCTTCTGGATGAGGTGATGGTGAAAAAGAAACCGGACGAATCTTTTGGAACCATTGCCCGTGAAGGCCCGGGCATGCGTTTGTTTCTGGCCTTGAAGGGAACGGCCAACAATTACAAGGTCAGTTTGGATGGCGAAGGCATGAAAGAAAAGTTCAGATCAGACATGAACCGTGAAAAAAAGGAGATCAAATCGATCCTGAAAGACGAATTTGGTCTGTTTAAGAACGATACCGGCTTGCCTTCGGTACCCAGCAATAGCAAACCCGCTCCGGAGTTTATCATCGAATGGGAAACGCCCGAAAACAGCGCCACAAGCGACACCTCTTCCACCCCAATGCGAAAAGTGGAGAAGGAACACCCCCTTCGGCTCGGGAAAAAGAACAAGAATCCTACCTTAAAGAAGTGGTTGGATAAGCTCGGTGAAGACCAACAAACCACGCCCGATGTACAGATTGAAGACGACTGGTAGTGGATGATTTTTAACTTTGGTACATGAAGCTATATTCTACCAAGCAACGCTGGAAGATTTCTCTTTTTATGGTTGCTGTTGTGATTGCAACAGGATCGCTCTGGTATTCGAATACCATTGTAGATAATATCCGCACCGAAGAGCGCAATAAGGTAAAGATCTGGTCGGTAGCCATAAAAAAAAATGCCAATCTGGTTTTTCTCACCAACCAGCTCTTCAACCAGATCCGCAACGAAGATATTCTTAAAACGCAATTTCTTGCGGCGGCTTATCAGTTCATGAACTCCACCTACGATTCGGAGATCGAATACAACCTGCTGCTGGAGATCATCAAGAGCAACAAAACGATCCCACTCATTTTAACGGACAGCCAGGGCAACCATCAGTCGGAAGCCAACCTTCCATTCACCATCGAAAGCATCAGGGATACCTTGCTGAAGATCATGCCTCCGGATCCCGATCCGGTTGTGTTGGATTCGCTTTGTCGGCTGGCTTTTGCCGATTCCATCCGGGATCAGATCAAAACCATGAAGGCGTTTGCCGATCCCACCCCTATTTACGATGGATTTGGGGCCACTTATTTGCTTCATTTTAATGAATCCATCTTGCTTCGCAGCCTTAAATACCGCCGCGATTCCCTGATCAATGCATTCAATGAGGAAGTGATCAACAACACCACTTCGGTGCCTGTGGTATTGCTGAACGAAAACAAAGACAGGATCATTACCAGCAGCATTCCCGGCATTGAATCGGGGGAGTTGAAGGATAGGCATAAAAAATACATCGATGCCATCGAAAACGAACCCATTGAGATCGTGCTCGACAACAACCGGCGCAATTTTGTGTATTACGAAGAATCTGCCGTGATTACCCGGTTGCGTTATTATCCCTTGTTTCAGATCATCATTGTGGGGCTCTTTTTATTCATTGCTTATTTGTTGTTCAATACGTTCAGAAGGGCCGAACAAAACCAGGTTTGGGTAGGATTGGCCAAAGAAACGGCGCACCAGCTGGGCACACCTCTTTCATCGCTTATGGCTTGGGTAGATCTGTTGGAGATCAAAGGGGTAGATCAGGAAACCCTTCAGGAACTCAACAAAGATGTACAAAGGTTGGAAACCATCACCGACCGCTTTTCAAAAATTGGTTCGGAAACGGAATTGACCCCGCAATCGGTGGCTTCCACCGTTCAGGGCGTGGTGGATTATCTGAAACCACGCATCTCGAAAAAAATAACTCTGACCGTGGAACGGGGCGCAGACCCTATTGTTCCGCTCAACAAGCCACTTTTTGAATGGGTGATCGAAAATCTTTGTAAAAATGCCATTGATGCCATGAAAGGGAACGGTCAAATTACCATCCGGTTTACCGAACAATCCCACCAGATACACATCGATGTTACCGATACCGGAGCAGGCATTCCTTCTTCCAAATTCAAAACGGTTTTTCAGCCCGGGTATACCACCAAAAAACGCGGTTGGGGCCTTGGTCTTTCTCTGGTAAAACGCATTGTGGAAAATTATCACCACGGGAAGATCTTTGTGAGATCTTCCGTGCCGAATTTGGGGACCACTTTTCGCATTACATTAAAAAAATCGGATTGATGTTCCGGTACCGGCTTTTTGGTACCTTAGCGGGATGTCTGGCATTTATCTTCATATTCCCTTCTGCAAACAAGCCTGCCATTACTGCGATTTCCATTTTTCTACCACCCTGAAAAACAAACAAAAACTGCTTCAGGCCATGGTGCTGGAACTGGAAGAACGCGCTCCGGAATTACAAAATTCCACGGTTTCTACCATCTACTTCGGAGGAGGTACTCCCAGTTTGTTGGATGCAACCGATCTGCGCCGTTTTTTTGATGTAATGCAGCGCTATTATCACATCGGTACGCATCCTGAAATTACGCTCGAAGCCAATCCGGACGATTTAACACCTGCCGTGGTACATGAGTTGCGTAACAGTCCGGTAAATCGCCTTAGCATTGGGGTGCAATCTTTTCGGGAAAAAGATCTAAAGGCCATGAACCGGGCCCACAATGCCCGGGAAGCGGAAAGTGCGGTAAAACGTTCGCAAGATGCCGGAATTACCAACATCAGCATTGATCTGATGTACGGTTTACCCGGCTTAAATGCAGAACAATGGGGGCAAAACCTTGATCGGGTTTTTCAATTGAATGTACCCCATCTTTCCGCTTACGGCCTTACTGTCGAGCCTGGTACTGCTCTGGCACATCAAATAAAAAAGGGGCACATACCACCTTTGTCCGATGCCGATGCAGCCCATCAATTCCGGCAATTGCATAAAGCGGCCACACAGCATGGATACGAGCATTACGAAGTTTCCAACCTGGCTTTCCCCGACATGCATTCTCGCCATAACAGCAATTACTGGCTGGGAGTGCCCTATTTGGGAATTGGCCCTTCGGCCCACTCCTACGATGGCCAAAAACGCAGCTGGAATATCGCCCACAACCTCAAATACATGGAGGGTATGCAAAACAAAAAGCGCCCTCATGAGGTAGAACATCCGGATCAGGATACTGCTTATAACGAATACATTCTTACCCGCCTGCGTACCAAATGGGGATGCAATGAAAAGGATATCCGATCGTTTTACGGAGACAAAGCACAGGAACACTTTTTGGCACACATTCAAAAGCCGATTGAAGCAGGGCATGTAAACCACAACGATGCAAGTTATACCTTAAGTCTTGAAGGGATGTTGATGGCTGATCGCATTGCGGCCCGTTTATTCCTGTAGTCCTGATCAAGCCAAAAGTCTGCTGTTTTCCAGATGTTTTCAGGCGGTTCGTGTCTGCCCCTGTGGGTACTACAATCACCCGGAAAAATCATGTGTTTGCCTGCCGGGGTTGGTGCAACGCTACCTCAATCGGGTATCGGGTCCTTTGCTCGATCGCATCGATCTACATGTGGAAGTTACGCCTGTGCCTTTCGACGACCTGAGTGTAAAGCGTTATACGGAAGACAGTGCTTCTGTGAGAGAACGGGTGCAAAAGGCACGTTTCATTCAAGACCAACGTTTTGCACACAGTAAAACGGTTTTTTGCAATGCCCGCATGCGTTCGCGGATGGTACAAGAGGTTTGCGGCATTGATCAGTCGGGCCGCAACCTGCTCAAAAACGCCATGGACCGGCTGGGGTTTTCTGCCCGTGCTTATGATCGTATTCTGAAAGTAGCGCGAACCATTGCCGACCTGGAAGAAGAAACGTTGATCAAAACCACGCATCAGGCAGGGCAATAATATCATTTAGCCTTTTTAGCATCTCAGGGTCTTTCAGTAGGGTTTGCTGAAAAACCCTTTCAAATCTTTTAAAGTGTTTATCATTAGCATGTTTGTGTTGATAAAACTGCTGGTGTTGGGGGATGCAAATGTTTTCTTATTTTGTGTAGCATAAGTTTGCATTATGATCCATTATATTTCAGAACACCAACTCAGCATCGAAGCGTTCAAAACCCCTTTTCAACATTCATTATTGAGCAACAACCGTTGGGTCAAATGAAGTAAAATTGTTCCTTGGGATAAGTTTGCTCATGCCTATTGCCGTATGATGAATGCTAAAATCGGTCGTCCCGGAATTTCACTCCGGATTTATGCATGGAAAGTACGATGCTCCCGAGCCAGGTAAGTCTCCAAATTATCTTCACACCCCATTGATTGCAAGGTTTTTACATAGATCGGAGGGGGAGGGGCGGTTACGACTACTTTTTTTCGGGTAAATGGGTGTTCAAAACACAACCTGGCGGAATGCAAGAGCATATCGGGGCACTGAAAATGGGTTTTGAAAAAGCGATTGTGATGCCTTTCGCCATAGGTTGTATCTCCGATGAGGTAGTGCCGCAGGTGTTTTAGGTGTTTCCGGATCTGATGCATGCGCCCGGTTTGTGGCAAAGCCTCCAGAAAAGTGTAACGGGCCGTAGGATAACGGCTTACTTTACAGGGAATCTCCACCCTCGCCAATGGGTTAAAATAGGTTTGGGCCGTTTGAGGTGCTGCGGTACTGCTTTTGGTAAGCGAATAATTTACCGAACAGGCTGTTTTCATCCAGCCACGAACCACTGCAAGGTAGCTTTTTTCGATGGTATGTGCGGAAAATTGCCGGCTGAGTGCTCCGGCTGCTTCCGGAGAATTGGCAAATACCAGAACGCCGGAGGTAGGACGGTCGAGCCGGTGAACCGGAGTAACCCAATAACCACATTGATCGCGGAGCAGATTGAGAGCAAAGACCTTATCTTCAAAAGCAATGCCACTCCGATGTACCAGTAAATGGTTGGGTTTATTGATGATGGTATAATGGTCGTCTCTGAAAAGAATTTCAAGCGGATGCATCCATGGAGCAGATTATAGTGAATATTTTCCCATCCGTCGTCCGTAACAAGATCAAATACGGTTTTTCACGGTTGCCTCTGTAATGGTATTGCCGGCAGGCTGATGGTCGGAAAATTTGTGGGTACCGGGTTCGTTTTCCTTTGGGCCGGGTGCTTTGAAACGGTCATTGTGCTGTAAAGGTTGTTTTTTCATGCCTCTCCGATCCCGGATAAAGCAACCGGATAGCTGTTCAGGGTACCCGTTCCGATGGCAATGCGTTCTTTTTTTTGGTTGTGGATTTCGCCGCTCACGATCAGCAGGCGTTTCCCCGCTTTTAATACTTTTCCGGAGGCGGTAAGTACATCACCCGGTTTTGCAGGGAGAAGGTAATTGATCTTGAACTCAACCGTACCCACTACTTTTTCTTCAAGTACCGTAAGCGAGAGGCCTGCAACGCTGATCACAGCATCCATTAAACCGGCAATTATACCGCCATGTACTGTTGAGGGCAACGCCAGATGAGCCGTTTGAACCGGCATGGTATACACCACAGAGCCCGGTGCCAGAATGTTTAACTCCAAACCATTGGTCAGACCAAATTGATTGGTACGTTGATATTGTTCAATGATAGGATGCATGGCGGTGGTGTATTTCCGGTCAAAGGTCGTGCTTTTCGAAAAGAGAACAAATACCGTTCAGCGTAAATTTCGGATCGCCACAAATATCCCTGAAAAAAACATCGGGCAAAGCAAAAAGGTGTGCCGGAACAAATACCTGTTTTGTTGCAGCCATAAGGCCATTGGAAAAGAGACCAAAAAAAGGATGAAACCGCTGGTGATGTATACAGCCACTGACGGTCACTTCAGGCCATAAAAAAATAGAGATAAAAGCGAAACAGGTTATTTCCGGACGACATTTTGTAAATTGGACCTCTTCGGTTGTTGAAAATGACCTAAGGAAACCCAAAAAAACGTTTTTCGGATCTATATTCAACGCGAAAAAATGGAGGAGGAGGTTTGCATGTTCCGGTATCATTGGCCAACGATCGGAATAGCTTTTATAATATTGATATTATGCGTATTACCACAGAAAGAGGTGCCTATTTCCGCATCTATAAACGATAAGTTCTCCCACATTTTGGCCTTTTTCGGCCTGGCTTTCATTGCGACAAGAGGGGTGTACCGGCAATTTATGCGTTTGCCTGGCTTTAAGGTTCGGCTGCTGGTAGGAATATTGATATGGTTGTACGGTGGTTTGATCGAATTGATACAAGCTTGGTTTGTTCCGACTCGTTTTGGCGATTGGTATGATTTTATTGCGGACGGAACAGGGGTGTTCCTGGGATTGTTGTTGTTTAGTTTGGTATTAAAAACTCCTGCAAAACGTTGGATTTAATAAGGCTAAGCTTAATTTGTATGGCTGTAACCAGCCATAGGAATGCCAAGCGAATCCACATGTTGGCCATCATCATACGTTGTTTTCCGCTTTGTGGTTTTTTTCATATTTACACCTGATCTGAAAAAATGCAGCATCTGAAATCATAAAGATCGTAAATGGATCTGGTTGTATTTCTCTTACGGCAAAAACAGCAGCATCCCCCCGATTAAGGTGGACCAACTTTCCCTGTTGCTCTGAAAAAAGGGATGCAGATGAAAAAGTTTACCCTAAAAACAAAGTCATTCACATCCAATTTGGTGTCGTTGGTAAAATTGTTTTTCGGTTTTGCCAAAAGATGCCTTAATTGCCTGAGCCGTTCGACACAAATTCACACACGATTACCATCTGACGTTAAAAAAAGTCTCGGTTCAACATTTTAGCCCGGGCCGGTTATCTTTCACCAGGAAAGGAACCGGCTTTTTGCCATTTCAATTCTTCAACAACTGCCAGCACCTGTGCTGTAACCCCTCCGGTATACCCAAAAGGTATAACTTTGGGAGCTTTCCTTCTGGTTTTCAGCTGATTTTGTTTTGGATGTAAAAATTTAGGGCAAAGACTTTGCTCTTTTTGAATTTTCGGTTACTTTTGTCGTCCGCTTTGGCGGAAACATCAATTTTCCACTCCGATCAGCTGTTGCTGGTGTTTGCCTTAGGTAAATTGGACAATTGGTCTGGTAGTTCAGTTGGTTAGAATACCTGCCTGTCACGCAGGGGGTCGCGGGTTCGAGTCCCGTCCAGACCGCTAAAAAGTCTCAATGTCAATGACGTTGGGACTTTTTTTATGCCCCTCTAAAGTGTGGGCTTGCAACAAAAACCCGGCCAACAAGTTAAGCTATCTTTTTGAGATTTGTTACGAATTCAAATTCATGGAAGGTCAAGTTATTAAGCGCGTTGTGCCTTCGGTGCTTATTGTACCATGTTTCGATCCACTCAAAGATATTCGGGGCTGCCTCTGCTCTATTGTTGTAAGACTGCTTATAGACCCGTTCGACTTTGAGTGATTTAAAAAAGCTTTCTGCTACGGCGTTGTCCCGGCAGTTTCCTTTTTTTCTGCTCATACTTCTTTTGATCTGAGGATAGCAGCCCGGTAGCTCGGTGAACGCTTTGCATGCATGCTGTATTCCCCGGTCTGAATGGAAGATCATCTCTTCTGTTGGAGGTCTTCGATCCGTGGTCATCTTCCAGGCTTCAATGGAGGTGCTTTCGGCCTTTAGAGATGTGTTTAATGCCTACCCGATCACTTTTCGGCCGAACAGATTGATGATAGCGGTGAGGCACAACCAGCCCCCGGCAGTTCTGATGTAGGTGATCCTCCAGGCCTGATTCGTTGTGTGCGTTAGGACCCGAAAGTGTTAGAAACGGCATGAACGCGTCTCTGCACTCCATCAAAGCGCCGTCTTGTATTTCACTTATTCCAACCCGGAAGTAGCATCGAAAAAAGGAATTTGGCAGTCGGAAAATGTTGCTTCAACGGATCCAAACTTCGCTTTTTTGTTGCCTGTGGTGGCATATTCGGAGCGATGCGGGTTATTCCTACCAACATTCATGGCATTCTTTTTATGACGATACTCCCGGCTATATTAAGCGGAATAAATTTCTGATTTCGAATAAGAAGTGCCTTGAAATTGCAAATGGCCAACAAGACCAATAGGAACAACCCATAAGATACAACATGCATGGGTGGTTCAGCGACAACCGGATATGACCAAAATAAACCGGCTTTCTACTGTTTTGAGCGGTAAATAACGGATGTAAGCTCAAAGCAAAGCATATATGGTTAGTTCACAGTGCTTTATTTTGATAGTTCCGTTTTTTTGATTAAAATTGTTCTGCTGCTTTCTTTAGCGATGTGCTGATCGTGCCTGATAAATGGCTTACACCCGAATATCCGACTTTTGATCCGGACAAATGTTGTGATTGAAAAGGAAAG
>CALLUQ010000166.1 GCA_938010565.1 uncultured Flavobacteriales bacterium | reverse complement strand
CTCACAGTACAGGTCGAAAACGGCTTTTCGGTCGTCTTCGCTGTTTCCCAGCCTGTCGCTTTTCAAATACGTCAAACTGACAATCTTCCCTTGCTCATTTTTGAGCAGTTCATTCAGAAGATCAAGCAAGAGTTCTTTGTTCGGTTCCTCGCCAAAAAGTCGCTTGAAACCGTAATCAGTGAAGGGATTGATATATTTTTCTATGAAATCGGGCATATCGTCTCTTTCTAACAAAGATAATGATTTGCCCAATTCATTGCTTTATGGAACTAATTGTTTGGTAGCATCACCTATATTTATTATTTTCATAAATTGATAAAGAAATAAAGGTGATTACAAAGGTCTAATCATTAATTTGTTAAACTATCAATGTTCCGTTAATTTTTAAGCCGCAATTTTACCATACTCCAAAGTTTTCTTCACCTTTTCTCTATTTATTGGCTTGTTTTCGGAAATAGTGGAAAAATAGGCATCGTGCCTAGTAAAAATCGCATGCGGTTGTTTTTCAGGTGCATACGGATTTAAACCAACGAAGTCAGGAAAACCTTGGTATTCTTGTTATGGGAGGGTATAAAACTTCCGACAGGACTTCTTTTTTTGTATCCGGATGCAGGAAGAAATAGAAAAGAAGTTTGTGGTTTCGTTGCGTGACGGAAAGGTACGTGTTGGGTTACATTATTACAACAATGCCGACGAAGTAAATGCCTTTTTGGATGTTGTAAAACGTTTTTAAAATACGGGGTCAGCCCTCCCACCAACGGGCCCCTTTTCATTTGAAAAACTCCTCCCCCACCCCCGGCCTTGCAGCCGGTGCTGTTTCCATTATTTCGTTATCTCAACCCCATGCTCAAAACCACATCATCATTTGATTAAGGATGTGCAACAAAGTAATACTCCGAGCGATTTTTAAAATGTGAATAAAAGGCATGTCTTGTTAAGGCATGCCCTTTGTTGAAGTTATCGAGAGTAGAAACTCTCAATTGAAGTTCTTGTTCGATAAAATCAAAAAGCGTTTCAGGTAAGGTTCCATAATGATCACTTGCTCCTATACCACATTCAAATACTATAATCGGTTTATGCTTTTTAATAGTTTTGGTTGCTCCTTTTAACACTAGAAATTCAGCTCCTTCTACGTCTATTTTAATAAAATCAATTTTTGTAGATATCGGTATTATTTCATCCAATGGTTTTAATTGAACTTTTAGCTCTTCTATTATTGGTTCCTTGACAGCGTACGTTCTTTCTTTTATTCCGCTATAAGCAGGAGCATTTTTTACATACTGAAAGGTAGAAACTTCTTCTTTTTCTGACAATGCATAAGGAAAAACATGACAATGATTGCTATATTTTTTCAACAACTCATTATAGTAATCAGGTATTGGCTCAAAGGCGTAATGCTTTACATCTGGCGCATTATTGCGTATTAAATCTAAAATCTCACCTTTGTGTGCACCAACATCAATACAAATAGAATTGGGCTTAACTACCTTATCAATAATTAACTTTGTTAGCCTGTCATACTTAATATTTTTTGTTATATCCAGATGTAAAAAAATCAGGGCATTCTTTACTAATTTTTTCGCACTTCCAATAAAATTCATAGCACTAGCTTCAAACAAGTTTCACTTCAAAAGTACTCTTTAAATCTCCATTGTTCAAGATTTGTTCCGATTAAATCATCTTGAAGTACCTGTGTATTGCTAAAAGTAAGATGGATACCCCGCAGCAAATCAGGCCAAAGGATAAGAGGATGGCATAAACTGCTCCAAAACCGGACAAATCTTTACAGAGAAATAGCGTAGTAGTAGCAAAAAACAAACTTTAGTACATGACAAAAAAATAACTCCTTGAAAATCAACAAACTTATTATCAAAATAAATTTATTAACACATTGACTTTCAGTGCATTACTAGTAAAATAATCAATGCTTTCCCTAAAAATACAGAATTGGCAGCAGTTCTACAATGCACAATTGAAAGGAAAGTTAAACCTGGCCAGAGTAAAATTCATACCGTTGGTGGTATGTTCTCTGTGCAAAGTACAAACCGCTACCTTTGATAAGCTGGCCAATTCCTTTGCTCAATCCGGCTCCTCATTAAGACCATTGAAAAGACACATCTGACCGATTTGAAACGCATTGAAAAGCTTGTACTGCTAGTAATGATTGCTTTTGTTTGGTGCTACAAGGTAGGCATATACTTGCATCAACATATCAGACCGGTAAAGACTAAAAAGCATGGAAGAAGAGCAAGAACGCTATTCAAATATGGGTTGGATTACATTACTAATTGCCTGCTCAATACATGCAAAGAAATGGAAATCAATATAATGCGATTTTTGTCATGTGCTTAGAAAATAAACATAAAGTTCGGAAAGATATTGAAGTTGGCTTGTCGGTATACAAACCTCACATCTTCTCAAGCAAAAAATCGGTAAAATAAGAGCGGCTATCTGAAAACCCGGTGCATACCCGAAGCCCGGAACCTTCAATGATCTTTTCCAGGGTTTCTTTATCGTATTTTCGGGAAACTTCGGTATGAATGCGTTCTCCTTCTTCGAAGTAGAAGGATTTTTCCAATGCATCAATGGTTACCGTTTGTTTTTTCAAACTGGTGAGGTAGCTTTCTGCCGCACCTGCTTCAGCATTGTACTCCGGTGTATGGGCAAAGGCTTCAAGATCAAAATTGCCTCCCAACTCCCGGTTAATACGCGTTAATACATTCAGGTTAAAGGCGCGGGTAATTCCGGCTGCATCATTGTAGGCGGATAGAATAACGGAAGGATCTTTTTTCAGATCGAGCCCCAGTAAAAGTTTATCTCCCTTACGGAAACACCGGGCCAGTTTTTGTATAAAAGCATGCGCTTTTTTATCGCTCAGGTTGCCCATGTTTGATCCCAGGAACAACACCACTTTTGTATTTCCATTTGCGCCGATATCTTCAAGTACCTGAAAATATTCTCCCTGCATGGTGATCACTTCAGCCAAAGGAACCTCTTTTTCCAGCCGTTCCTTCAAATTTTCCAGGGCATACATGGAAATATCGACGGGGCGGTAAGTAAAAGGTACTTTGCCTGCCAGTTTTTTTAGCAATTGAATGGTTTTTGTTCCATCTCCCGAACCCAGTTCAATGAGATCAAAAGGCTGGTCGGCAATTCCAAAGCTTGCGATCATGGCATCGGCCTGCCCGGTAAAGATTTCCAACTCTGCATCCGTAAGGTAATACTCGGGCATGTGCATGATCTTCACAAAAAGAGCATCTCCCAATTCATCGTAAAAATACTTCGACGATAGCCATTTGGATGGTGCTGATAATCCAGCATTCACATCTTTCAAAAAAGCATCGTCCAGTTCTATTTCGCTAACCTGATTCCTGAGTATTGCCATTGGTATTGAGGATGAAAAAAGTTTCGGTAGGTGGTACGACTGTGGCCAACGGCAGTTACTGCCGAAGCCCCTCTCAACACCATCTGGTTCATCATAAATTTCCCATTGTATTCGCCTACTGCTCCTGCGGCGATCTTAAACCCGGGGTATGGTAAATAAGCACTGTTGGTCCATTCCCAACGCACACCCCAAGGGAGTTCGGAACTGGCAGCTTCCCACTCAAATTCGGTAGGCAAACGCATGCCTTTCCAGGTGGCAAAAGCATTGGCTTCGTAATAACTTATATGTGCCAGAATGGCATCCGGATCTATTTTTTGCAATCCGGCAAGGGTGAAACAATGCCACTCTCCATCTATACGGTGCCAGTACATGGGCGATCTGATCCCTTCTTTTCTGATCCATTCCCAGCCTTCATCCAGCCACCAACCAAAATGATCGTACCCGCCATCTTCCATAAATGCCAGGTATTCGCTGTTGGTGACCAATGCTTTGCTCATCTCAAAGTCGTTCAGAAATACCTGATGTGCATTGCATTCGTTATCGAAACAAAAGCCATCGTTTTTATGTCCGATGGTATAGAGGCCCTCAGGAATGGAAAGCCAACCCGTTTGGGTATTGTGCTGTCCTATCCAGTTGGCCGACTCATGGTATACCGGAAAAGTGGGATTGTGGCCCAGAGCATATTTAAAATCCGTCACCAGCAATTCCTGGTGTTGTTGTTCGTGGTTGAGCCCAAGGATCACCAGGTCGTGCACCTTCCGATCGGGTTCATCGTCTTGCAACAACTCCAGCATGTGCCGGTCGACATGTTGGCGATAGGTGTAGACTTCCCGTACTCCCGGACGGGTAATGTTGCCTCTGTCGGCACGAAAAGTACGAGTACCCACAGCATTGTAATAGCTGTTAAATAAAAAACCAAAATCGGGATCAAATGCTTTGTATCCGGGCAAATAATGTTTGAGGATCATTTCTTCGAAAAACCAGGATGTATGGGCCAGGTGCCATTTGGGAGGGCTTGCATACGCCACAGGCTGGGGCACATAATCCTCCGTATGCAGAGGTTCACAAAGCTTTTCGGTTCGTTTTCGGATGGTGCTATAACAAGAACGGATCACCGCAATGGTTGAATTATTTTCTCCAAAGATGCAAAGATGTTTGATAAACATCAAAGGAATCGTCGCTTGTGTGACAAAGTTTTCGTTTCCGAAGGAAAGAGCCCGTAACCAGAGGGGCGGCTCATCCGGAGAAATGATGCCTGAAAATCCATTTCGGGCTGTTCTCATTCCAGATGTTGTGGTGGGATGGGGTTTGGTCCAAACACTCCGGGTGGATCGAAGTGAAACAAGAACGCAAAATTCAAGACCCCTTTTATCCCATAAAAACGACCCGAAAGGATCAGGCCACCTCAAATGATGCCGATCAGCTAAAATCGCCTTTTTTCAATTTCACCCCTGTTTCTACTTTAATGACTTTTAAATTGATCTTTTGTAATCCGGAGTCCTGATGAATGGTATGAGGAACTTTCATTCCGCCCACATCTTTGTAATCGCTCAGATCAATGATAATACTAACCGGGCCCTGCGGCGTGGTTTCGTTGCGAACGAAACGCATACGGTAGCCCGTAGCTACCTCAAAATAATGCGTTTGAGCTTTATCATCGGGGGCCGTAATTTTTACCTTATAACATTCTTTTTGATCTATTTTCTCGATCCCGAGCAGATCCAGTGTATATCCTCGCTCCTCATAACGGGCTTCCAGATCAAGCATGGCTTCGTTTTGCTTTTGGATGAATTCGTCGCCTTCAAATTTTTGCTCTCCCATCATTCCGGAAGCACCGGCTTCCTTTCCGTTGAACCACATTTTCTGAAAAATTTGTTCACCCGCTGAAACAGTGCTTAAAGAATAATAAGGGTATAAGTCTTTTTTTATAAAAGAAAGGTTTTGGCCTGCTACGGAAGCTTCCATGGTCGTTACCATTCCCTTGCGCTTTTTCAATTGTTTTCTCAGGGTTTTTATATCAGCTGTACCATAACAAGTTGTGAGGTATTTGTCCACTACTTTTCTGCCAGTCATGCCTTCCGGCACTGGTATCGTTTCTTCTTTCAGTTCGTTGCCATAAATGTCGAAAAACCGCACTTTACCAAAGCGTTCGAGTTTTTCCGCACATGCATTTTTGCTTCCAACGACAAAGACAATGGCTTTATCAGGGCGGATATATTTTTCTGCCATACGGCGAACATCGGCCACTGAAACTTTGTCCAGTTTTTTGAGGTAATTGGCATAATAGTCTTTTTGCAAGCCATAGCGTTCAATGTCTATGGCAAAACCTGCAACAGTTCCGGGGTGTTCCAAAGAAAGCGCAAAGGAACCGCTCAGTTGGTTTTTAGCTAAACTCAGATCGGCTTCGGATACATCTTCGGTAATCAAACGCCTTAGTTCAAAAAAGAACTGTTCTAACGCACTGTCGGTTACTTCGTTCCTGACACTTGCATAGGCTTTGAAATGTCCAACCAGAGCATCTGCATGAAGATCGGATCTGGCGCCATAGGTATAGGCTTTGTCTTCTCTCAAATTCTGCATCAGACGGCCCTGAAAAACGCCTCCTCCAAGAAGGTTGTTCATCACACTGGCCGGGATGATATCTTCGCTTCCCGGTTTTAATGCTACCGGATAAATAATATTGATAACGGATTGAACTGCTTCCGGCCTGTTTACAAAAGCGATATAAGAAGTATCCGGGCCTTTAGGTGTTGGATAAACGGCTTCCTTTACAGCGCCTTTTTCCCATCCGCCAAAATGCTTCATTACCAAAGGCTTAGCTTCCTCAAGGGTAATATCGCCCACAATAACCAGATAAGAGATATTCGGTTTGAAGTAATGGTTGTAGAATTTTTTACACGTTTCAACGGTAATTTTCTTCACCGATTCTTCGGTAGTCATTTCACCATATGGATGCATTTTACCATAACTCAATGCATTTCCGGCCAATTTGGCAATGCTTCCGGCATCGTTTTGCTCAAGTTCCAGTTCTGCAATTTTCTTTGTTTTCATTTTCTCCAGTTCCTTTACCGGAAAAGTAGGTTCCAGCAATACTTCGGACATCAAAGACAACAGCACTTCATTGTGTTTTTTAAGGCTTGTAGCATAAATTCCGGTGGGAGAAGTCTTGAGCGTACCTCCAATAAAATCGATGGCTTTATCGATTTGAACTTTGGTTTTGGTTTGTGTGCCTGCACGAAGCATCAACCCCGCCATTTCAACATAACCGGCTTTATCCGCTTCCAATATAGGATCATAATTTACCAGCAGCTGATAAGAAACACGCGGTAGTTTGTGGTTTTCAATTACAAATACTTTTAACCCGTTGTTCAACGTTACGGATTCGTAAGCACCTAAATTAATCTTGGGTGCAGGACCCGGCAACGGTGCCTTACTACGGTCGATCTGAGCATTTATGGTACCCGCCACGCTTAATGTGAGGAGAAAAGCAATGGCGATATATCGGATTTTTTTCATCATCGTTATCTTTAGTCGGAAATACGCTTATGGTCATCAACCGCCTTGTTTGGGCATGCAATAAAGTACTACACGTTCCGGAGTAAAATATTTTTTAGCCACAGCTTGAATGTCTTCGCGCGTTACGTTCATATAACGTTCTATTTCCTTGTTAATAAGACCTGCATCGCCATAATGCATGTGGTAGTCGGCCAATGTCTCGGCAATACCCCGCACGGTTGTATGCTTCAAAATGAAATCGTTTTCTATCTGGTTGCGCACCTTCCGGAATTCCTTTTCCGAAATCAGTCCGGTCTGAAGTTTGCGTATTTCCTGATCCATCAAGTCCTCCACCTCTTTCGGGTCAACTCCCACGTTGCATAAAGCATAATTGATTATGAGGCTCGGATGTTCAAGTGATAATGGGGCTGACCCAGCAGAAATTGCTTTTTGCGTTTCATCTATCAACACTTTGTTCAGCCGTGAACTTTCTCCTGTGGATAGGAGATGCCCTATCAATTGCAAAGGATAAAAATCTTTGGTGCCTTGTGCAGGAATCTGAAAAGCCTGTAATACAAAACTCAGTTGAACGTTATCAAAAATTGTGTCGCGAACCTCCGTTTTCCGAGGAGGCTCAACCACTGTTATTTCCGGAACTTTTCCACCTCTCGGAATAGGGCCAAAGTAGGCCTCAATAAGCTTTTTGGTTTCTTCAATATTGAGGTCTCCGGCAATAGACAATACCGCATTGTTGGGGATATAATACCGTTTGTAAAAATCCAAGAACTCTTCCTTGGTGGCAGCATCAATGTGATCCAGAGAGCCAATGGGAAGCCATTGGTACGGATGTACCTTAAAAGCACGTTTCATCGTTTCAGATAAAACGGAACCATAAGATTTGTTATCTATCCGTTGGCGCTTTTCTTCTTTTATAACTTTGCGTTGTGTTTCAATTCCGATGTCTTCGATCTTGGCATGCAACATCCGTTCAGACTCCAACCACAATCCCAATTCCAATTGATTGGAAGGCAACACTTCGAAATAAAACGTACGGTCCTGACTGGTATTCGCATTCACTGTACCTCCTGCATTTTCAAGGTATGTATCAAACTCTCCCCGACCAATGTTTTCCGATCCTTCAAATAACAGATGTTCAAAAAAGTGTGCAAAACCGGTACGTTCCGGATCCTCGTTTTTAGATCCTACATGATACATCACGGAAACGGCAACAATAGGCGTGCTGTGGTCTTCGTGCAGAATAACGTGCAATCCGTTTTTCAGGTCGTATTCCGTAAAATTGATCTTGTTTTCTTGTGCGGAAATTATTCCTACGGTAAAAAACAATACCAATGTGGCGAATAAAGTTCTTCCGATGACCATTATGAAGGAAAGTTTTTAGATCAGGTTTAAATGTAATGCAATCGGACCTCTTCCATCGCCCCAAATACACAGATGGCAATAGTGGTAAATAAAAGGCCTGAAAATAGGCGATCGGTTGGAAAACACAACACGAAGTTCACAAATAAGGCACTGCATTTTTTCGGGTCAGGTCCGAAAAAATGCCATAAAGCAGGAAAAACAGGCCAAACGAACCAACATGTGGGTTCGTTTTGTACATTAAGCGCCTAAATTCGTTTCAGATCTTTTTTACATGAAAATTGCCCGATTTAACGACGGTCCGGAAATCTTCTACAGCATACAGGGAGAAGGCCATACGGTTGGCCGTCCGTCTGTATTTTTACGCACTTCGATGTGCAACCTGCATTGCTTTTGGTGCGATACGGATTATACCTGGAATTGGGAAGGCACCGTTTTCCGGCATGTAAACGATGCCGATCCCGGTTTCCGGAAATATAAAAAAAGCGAACAGATCGTAGAGTTGGATGTAGAAGAAGTGGGTCGTCAGATCCTTCGGTATCAATGTCCGAATGTAATACTCACAGGTGGCGAGCCTTTGCTGCATCGCAATGATCTAGTACAACTGATTGATTTTCTTCGTACAGCAAACCCCGATTTCCGTTTTGAAGTGGAAACCAACGGAACCCTCAACCCCGGAGAAGAGTTGCATCAGCGCATTGATCAGTTCAATGTTTCGCCCAAGTTATCGAACAGCGGAGACCCGAAACGTTACCGTGAAAAACCCGAAGTGCTTCACTATTTTGCTCAACACCCCAAAGCCTGGTTTAAATTTGTAATGAAAGATGCTACCGACCTGAGCGAAGTACTGGCTTTGCAAATCCGCTATAAGATCCGGCCGGAATGCATTTATCTGATGCCGGAAGGCCGGACAGCCACCGAATTATCCGCCGGTCGCGATTGGGTCATCGATCTGTGTAAACAACACGGCTACCGGTTTTCCGACCGGTTGCACATTCACCTTTGGGGTAGCAAAAGAGGTATTTAAGTGTCCGATTCACAGGGAAAGATCTTACCCGGGTTTAAAATTCCTTTCGGATCAAACACTTTTTTGATGCCTTTCATCAGATGGATCTGTGCGTTGTTAAAAGCAATGTTCATGTACGGGCGCTGAACATAACCAATGCCATGTTCGCCGCTTAGTGTGCCACCAAGGCCAACCGTCAATTCAAAAATTTCCCGAATGCCGAGGGTAACGGATCCGTTCCACTGCTCATCGGTAAGTTTCCCTTTGATGATGTTTACATGCAAGTTCCCATCTCCTGCATGTCCGTAGCAAACGGATCGAAAACCATACTTCTCCCCTATTTCCTTTACCCCTTTCAACAGTTTGGGGAGTTGATACCGGGGCACCACCGTGTCTTCTTCCTTGTAAATCGAATGGGCTTTTACAGCCTCTCCCACCCGGCTGCGCATCCGCCAGAGTTGGTCTTTTTGGGTTGGATTGTCGGCAAATAAAACTTCATCTCCGCCACAGGCCATCATTACTTCCGTAATTTTTTCGCATTCTTTCAACAGCACTTCCCTGTTGTTGCCATCCACTTCAACCAGCAAATGTGCCATGTGTTGGTCTTTAACCGGAATGTGTATTCCTTCTACAAAACGCAAAGTCCAGTCGATCGCATCGCGTTCCATAAATTCCATTGCCGACGGAACAATACCGGTCCGGAAGGTTGCCGAAACGGCTTCGCATGCTTTTTCAGCCGAAAAAAAAGGCACCAGCATCAACAACTGATGTGCAGGGTAAGGCTGCAAACGGAAAACCACTTTGGTAATGATACCCAGGGTTCCTTCCGATCCTACCAGCAACTGTGTGAGGTTATAACCGGTGGCATTTTTTAATACATTGGCACCGGTCCAGAAAGTATCGCCGTTTGGCATGACCACTTCCAGGTTGAGTACATAATCTTTGGTTACTCCGTATTTTACTGCTCTGGGCCCGCCTGAGTTTTCGGCCAGATTACCGCCAATAAAACAACTTCCCTTACTCGATGGGTCGGGAGGATAATAAAGCCCTTTTGCGATCACCGCTTCCTGAAATACTTGTGTAATGACCCCCGGTTCTACGGTTGCCTGCAGGTTTTGCTCATCGATATTGAGAATGCGATTGAACCTTTCCATGGCCAATCCAACGCCTCCGTAAACCGACAGTGCTCCACCGCTCAAACCGGTTCTCCCGCCAATTGGTGTAACAGGAATTCCGGCTTTGTTGCAATATTTCATAATGGCCGCTACCTCTTCCGTTGATCCCGGTTTAAGGACAACATGCGGTGGAAAAACAAGGTCTTCGGTCTCGTCTCGTCCATACTGTTTACATATTCCACGATCCGTAAATACAAAAACTTTACCTATGATGTTCCGGAAGGCATCCAAATGCTCCGGCGCCATTTGGGTTCGGCAAGCGGGAAAATGATCAGACATGGACCAAAGGTAACAACTGGGTTCGATTCCGGGTCCCCTCCATAAAAAACCCGATCAACTTCTTTCCGACAGGTAACAACACAATTGTTTTTAAACCACGTTTTGTCATTAAGATAAACCGATTGAAAAGAAAAAAGAGTGGAATATGCCGCCGCCCACCGGTGCGTGTTAAATCACTTTTTTGTATCTGCGAAAAACCAAATCCGGTGTAAAAGCGGCGCACGATCATCTCTGACCCGCTATTTCTGCCTTTGGTTTTACTCATGTTGTAACGATGTGTTCTTTGGCTTACCTTCGTTTGGGGTCCGTAGCCATTTGCTGACGCTCAATCTTTTCCAAATGGGTTTTCGCCTCCACACCATCAGGCTTTACACGCAAAGCATGCTTAAAAAGTTTGTACGCATTCGCATAATCTGCCTTTTTGAAAAAATGACCCGCTTCATGGATAAGGAGGTGGTATTCATTTTCCCGAAGGCGGGTAGTTTCTTCTGCGGTTTGCGAAAGCCGGTGTTCCTTTTGTTTTTTGCGTATGAAAACGATTTTGGCTTCCGGGGTGCTTTCACCGGGTTTCAGACTGGCGGCTTCCTGAAAAACGCGAAGGGCGGTTTCAAATTTTCCGGAAATGATAAGTGCATCGCCTTCTGCCATCAGGTCTTGATACATCCACTCTTTTTGTTTTGTCGGGTCTGCTGTTTCCTGCTTTTTCAAAGGCATGTTGTACCGGAAATTGTTTTTTCCGGTGGCACCAACTTCCAACCTTGCATTTTTTTCATAGCTGTATTTTCCTTCTATACTATATTCCCCGGTTTTGACCTGTGTTGCTTTTATGCGGTAACGAACAAGCAATTTACCATCCTTTGGAAGTTGCATCCAAAGTACTTTTACGCTTCCTTCAGTGAAAGAAAAAATACCCTTGGAAGACATGCATTCAAAGGCTTCAAACCCCAGGGGCAAGGTTTCGTCCACTTTTGCAAATCCTCTATAACCGGAATGCCGAATTTGTAATTCTACTATAAATTCGCAATCGGAAATCCGGGAAATAGTCCGGAGCGAATGGAAAGCAGAAGGAAGGTCAGTTAGCAGACCCGCTTCAGACCACAAAAACAGATCCGGCCGGTCGTTGTGCGCAAACGCCGATAAGGCCGGTATAAAGCTTAAGATCATAAATACCAGCTGTTTTAAAACCATCGGAAGCGTACATGTTTTGCGTGTGAGATGTTTTTTAAACGCAATGGCGTGCCGTAAAGTTACCCTCTGAGCGTATTGCGTAGACCAACCGTAAACGGGCAGCGATCAGCGTTGCAGATTCTTCGTCTGCAACCGGGCCTTTGTCTTTCAAACTATTGAGGAGGTTTCCACAGGGCAATTGCCGGTTGTTCCATTGCAGCATGAAAAAGATGACCCGGAGAGGCCATCATGGTTCGGAAAGCCGCGAAGAATAACGGTTTAGCCGGAATCGGGATGGATGGTGCGGAACGACCTAAACCGGCAAATTCACATCTTCGAAATTGTCCATCATACGTTCTTTGCACAAGCGTTCCAGAACACCGGTGGCGTGGTTGAGAGCAATGGTGGTTTGTTCCTGATCGGCATAGCGTCGCCAGGTGATCAGGCGTTCATTTACTTCTTTTTCGCCGATGATCCAGATGTTGGGGTTTTTTCCCGTAATGGCAGAGCGGAGTTTTTTGTTGAAACTGTTGCTACTGTCGTCTACTTTTACACGAAACATCTCATTTTTGAGTTGTTGCGCCACTTCCCGGGCATATTCCAGGAAATTTTCCGAAATGGGTACAATCACCACCTGAGCAGGTGCCAGCCAGGTAGGAAAAGCCCCGCCAAACTTCTCAATAAGAAAGGATATCATACGTTCGTGGGTACTCAGCGGTGCCCGGTGAATGATGAATGGTGTTTCTTCTTCTCCTTCCGAATTGATGAATTTCAATTCAAAACGCTGGCCCATTACAAAATCGAGCTGGCAGGTAGAAACGGTTTCTTCGTTCCCCAGAACGTTTTTAACTTGGATATCGATCTTGGGACCATAAAAAGCAGCTTCTCCGGCTTCTTCTTCAAATGGGATTTCCATTTTTGTGAGTACACGACGTACAATATTTTCGCTTTGTATCCATTCTTCTTCCTGGTCAACAAATTTGTCGCTGTCGTTGTCGTGGAGCGACAAGCGTACCCTGAAATCGCCCAGCCGAAGGTGTGCGTAATAGTTTTTATACATTTCCATCACACCGATCATCTCATCCTCCAGCTGTTCCTTGGTGCAGTAAATGTGTGCATCATTCATCGACATGGCACGAACCCGCATTAAACCGGAAAGCGAACCGTGTTTTTCGTAACGGAAGGTATCTCCGTATTCCGCAAGGCGGATGGGCAATTCGCGGTAGCTTCGCTGGCGGCTTTCAAATACCTTGTGGTGATGGGGGCAGTTCATGGGGCGGAGGTAGTAGTTTACGCCGCCATCCAGTTCCATGGGAGGGAACATTCCTTCTTTATAGTAAGGCAGATGCCCTGATTTGTAGTATAACTCTTCGCGTGTAATGCTGGGGGTAGATACCCGATGGTAGCCTGCTTTAAATTCTTCTTCTCTGGCCCATTTCTCCAGTTCATCTCGTATGATGGTTCCATTGGGTAACCAGATGGGCAGGCCATTTCCAATTTCTTCATCCATGGCATAGATGTCCAGTTTTTGGCCCAATTTCCGGTGATCTCTTTCCATGGCAAGCTTTCGCAGGCGAATAAATTCTTTCAACTCATCCGGCGTTTCGTAAGCCAGTCCGTAAATACGGGTCAGCATGGGATTTTTTTCATCGCCTTTCCAATAAGAGCCTGCTACTTTATCCAGCTTAAACGTTGCTTTGGGTACCTGTCCGGTACCTTCCAGGTGAGGGCCTTCGCACAGATCCGTGAACGGGCCATTGGTCCAAAAGGAGAGCATCCCATTTTGAGCCATGCCTTGCTCCACCAAAAACTTGCAGTGTTCTATCTTATAGTTTTGATCTGTTTTTTCGAGAAACTTTATGGCTTCTTCGAGGCTCATTTCGGAATGTTGAAAGCTTTGTCTCTGGCCGATGATCTTTTTCATCCGCTTTTCAATTTCTTTGAACTCATTTTCGCCCAAAGGTTGATCTCCAAAATCAAAGTCGTAGTAAAACCCGTTCTCTACAGGCGGTCCGAATCCCAGTTTTACATCCGGTCGCATTTGAATTACTGCCTGCGCCAGAATGTGTGCCAGCGAATGGCGTAATTTATAAAGCGGGCTTTCTTTGTCTTTCTCGTTGGCAATGGGTGGCATAATACAACGTTAATTGGTGCAATGGTTCAAAAGGTGTCAAAAATCGCACAAATGCAACTGATTCGCAAGCCTGCTGTAAGGGAAATGTAAAAGCTTTTTGAAAAAATGGAGAATGGACAATTGGAGAATGTGCAAATGGGAAATTATTAATGCGCTTTTAAATCCGGCTAAAACACGCTTAATTATTAATTCTACATTATCAATTGTGAATTATAAAAACCATCGTAACCCAAAGATTTGTTGTTATAACCGATTAAAAACGGATGCAATCAGAAATACAAAAATGCCTTCTGATAAAAAAATCCGTTTTGAAAGGGAATGCGTTTTTGAATGAAAAGCATATGAGAAGAGAGAGTGCAGGCAACTGATAATTAACTTTTCATGAGAAAATGGGGGATTAATTTGGAATTATAAAAATAATTTCCTCATCTTTGCAAAAATAATAGGAAAATATGATAATGAAAAGCAAAAATAACTGTTTTGGAAATGTTAAATATGACCGTAAAGTCCACTGGGTTTCCTGATTAATCTTTGATGCGATTAACTGGAACCCGGAATTTTATCCGGGTTTTTTTTTGCATAAAAAAACATGTCCAAGTTATATTTTGAAAATATCGCAGTTATGCAATATTCGGATGGTGTAAGTCTACCTGAAGATCAGGGCATATCTGCACCGCTATGCGGAAGGGATCGGGGTTTCGTCTGATATCGAAAATATTCCCCACGGTAACCCGGTTCTTCTCCAAAAGAATCGGGTTTTTTTATACCCGACAACCTGAAAAACCAGGCAAAAACCGATCGGGCTACAACAGGTCGGAAGTGTTGCGAAATGAAAAAAGGAAAACAGATGCAATTTTAGAAAAAGAAGTAAAACAGCAGGCAAAGTTCAATCATTATGGTGTACTCTAGCCCTCGTTTTCCAAAACAAAACGGGCAGACCAAACAAGAAAGGAGCAACCTTATGAAACACATCAAAATCACTAAAAACGAATTGTTAAACATCGGATATCCGAATAACCCCAGGTTACAGGCCGTTGCAATTCATGCCATGTTGCAACATTATCAGAAGGCTGGCAAAAGCAAGGTAATGCTTCTTTTGAAAGACATTCTGATCAACCCCTTGGTATATCGTAACGACAAAATACTCGGCAAGTTATCCCGGATGTTAACCCAAATTAAACCATAACCCCATAACACCTGTTTATTATGGAACCTTATGAAAACCTGATCTTTACCAAAGGAGACCGGCATGCCCTTTTTAGCCCTGAGCGCATTCAGGAGCGGGTATTAAGGAAAGCCGAAACAACAGAAAACAGCAAACGTGAAACAAAAGCCAGATCTATAAACATGCCTTTTCTGTTTTCTTTGTGGTATAAATTACGCACCATACCCGGAGCCATGCGGCTTTGGTAAAAAACCGGATCGAAAAAAAGCCACTTCTTCGGAGGTGGCTTTTTGCAGAAATTAACCTTTAATGCACTTATTAAACAGCATGTGCAAATTCTATTTATTTTAATGTCATCGCACATGCTTTCATTATCCGGTTTTGAAGCATGCTTTGTAAAAGAAGGAAATGGCAACGCAAGGTAGAAAACGTTGTGAGGCAAAAACTGCTTTTTGTGCCATTCGTTCATTTTTGCCCACCATTCACCATAAAAACCGTACGGTTATAAAGGAGTATAGGTTTTGGAAGAATCTGTTACCTGTTCGTTAATCCCGGCCAGTTCTTCCGGGGTAAGGTGGCGCCATTTTCCAATCCCCACATCCAGCCTGATGTTCATGATGCGTATCCGTTTCAATTTTTTGACATCATACCCCAGGTATTCACACATGCGGCGGATCTGCCGGTTCAACCCTTGGGTAAGAATGATTTTAAAACGGTTTTTCCCGGTTTGTTTTACACTGCACTTACGGGTTACCGTATCCAAAATGGGAACACCACCCGACATGGCTTCAATAAATGCTTTGGTAACGGGTTTATGTACCGTCACTTCATACTCTTTTTCATGGTTGTTCCTGGCCCGGAGGATCTTGTTTACGATATCTCCGTCGTTGGTGAGGAAAATCAGTCCTTCGCTGGGTTTATCGAGGCGTCCGACAGGGAAAATACGGACCGGATAATTGATGTAATCAATGATGTTGTTTTTTTCTACGCGTACATCCGTGGTGCAAACAATCCCGACCGGTTTATTGAAGGCGATATAAACCCGCTTGTCCTGGGTTTTCCGAATGGGCTTTCCATCTACTGCCACCTGGTCTTCAGGCATTACTTTGGTTCCCAGTTCGGGTATTACTTCGTTGATGGTTACACGGCCCTGCGCAATCAATTTGTCGGCTGTTCTGCGGGAACAAAAACCAACTTCGCTCAGGTATTTGTTGATCCGGACACCTTGGGTTGCATTCATAAACGGAGCTTACTTAAGGGGAATAAACATGCATGAGCAAAGCAACAAAGTTAGGCAATTGAGTTGATTTGGATGTTGTATGAATGAAAATCATCATGGCCGTATTCCCGCAGTTGAGTCCAAATTTTCCCGGAGATCGTTTTTAGGCGCCCCCTTCCAACGGTCCGCCGGATATGCCATTGCCTCACACATCGAACGCCATATTCTGATCGGTAAACATGGTACCTGAACCACTTATCCCCCCGTACAACCCCATCTTTCACCATCTGCTTCTCTGCTCTAAGTTTGCATTCAACAAACGATGGACAAAAAGCAACGATGATGCAACGAATGGAGTTGAAGTGGTAATAATGCGGATCACTTTTTAGCGATCATGTGAAAAAAAGTGATCCGCATTTTTAATGGTACGGATTGGATGGTGTTCTCCGGTTTTTGCCTGAGGTCCGGAGTTTTAGCAAATCACACTTCAAAATCGAATTTAATGGGTGATCCGTACATTTAATTTTTTAGTTCAGTACATCATTCATTCGACAATATGAACCTTTGCGTGTTCACCTGTTGCCCTATACTCAATTTAAGCAGGTAGATACCGGATCCTAGTTGCGAAGGAGCCCAGTTAAGAACATGTTGACCCGCTGCGTGGTTTTTATCGGTAATCAATGCAACTTTTTTTCCTACTACATTATAAACCTCAAGCAAAAGATCGGACTGATCCGAAAGTTCAAACGAAATTTGTGTCGAATGCCGAAAAGGGTTTGGATATACCCTCAGGTCCGTTGCGTGTATCCCCGATAATACTTCAGGCACCGCAACTCTTCTCAACATCGGACCACTTTCACAAGCCAGGGTTACAACATTTGCTGCTGCATCATAAGTTGCACCGGAAAGCGCCAGGTTAGCCACCTCAAAACACCATTCACCCGAAGGGTTTCTTTTTGCCGAAGAATTAAAAGATACCTGGCCATTGGCATCGGTGGTACCGGAAACATTGCCTGACGATGGCCCCGAGAAGTTTCCGCTAGTCGTTGCG
>CALLUQ010000165.1 GCA_938010565.1 uncultured Flavobacteriales bacterium | reverse complement strand
GTCCTCGTGTAAAAATTCTTTAAGGTTGATAAACCGAATGATGTCATCATCATTGGATGAGCCGTTCTGTTCATAGTAACCGAGCATCGCGTTGTCCACCCACAACCCGTTCACCCAATCGCCATCGAGTTTATATATCGGAACACGAGGTTCATCTGATGTTGCGGGAACCGCATTCAAAGCGGCAATGATATCGGCCAACAGTATCTGAACATCCCACGGAAGTTCGATATCTGCCGTGATCATTCTTTTTCGATTGGCGAAAAACGGATGCACGATCAGGTTTTCTTTCAGCAGGTTGAATGCTGCCCATTTATCTTTATAAGTGCCATAATCATCATCTTTATTAACAGGTGCTATCTGCAAATGCAGGTTTTCATAAAAGGCCGGAACGTATTCTCTGAGGTCTCTGCAAATCATGGCATCGGGCCTGAATACTTTTCCGGACCGGTACATGCCTGTGGTGGAATACGTATAAACCGGGTTTGCATTTCCCAGAGTTAGGTCCCTCAGCTTAATCACGTATTTATCTCCTTTGGCTCGTGTTATGGTGAATCTTTTCTGGTTTTCATTAAAGTCAAAGACCACCCCCTGAGGAAACCGCGTGTTGAGGGCATCGGTGATGGCATGTACCCTTCTCAGGAGTACTTCGGATAAAGGGATCCGGATCAATGTAGTTCCGTCAATGAGTTTTACTCCGTTGATGGCATATTCGGATACCTGAAGCAGGTATTCGGTAGGATTTATTTTGGTTTGGCTTTGCTGGCCATCCAAACTTCTTGATAAATTGTTGATGTAATGTAAAGAACTGATCCACGGGTAGGTACACTCTGTTAAAGGGCAACATTCAATTTGTGTTGTGTTGAGGATAATTTTACAATTTAATGCCAGGTCGCAGATCACCGTATTTTCTACGGTAACCAACACAAAAGTTCCTCCAACCGGTACTCCTGCCAGGTGGGTTAAGGCAGGGTAACGTGCCACCAAACCGGATAAGATCCGGTCGCCCTCGTTCAGATCATAGGCGATGCAATCAAAATCCAATCCGTAATCTCTTTTTAATTGGAGGATGTTTTCCAATGCATCGGTGGCGTTGTTGCCCACCTGGCCTTCGATGCGATAAAAATCTTTTTCATCCGTATTATATCCCAAAGGGGATTGTATGGAAGGATCCGGAGCCAGGTTAGCACTGTTATAGCTTAAATTGAACCGTTGCCTCAGGTTCGCTGTTTTCGAATAATCCCAGCTGTCCAGAAAGCTGCCGGTTACATCATAATAGAAAGGGATCGCTTTTTCACCCAGTTCGGCTTTGCTTACGGAAGGGGTTATTTTGATCTCCGTACCTTTTCCTGCTTTCAGATAACTGCTCACCATAAGGGAGGCTCTGTTTACAAGAGAAAGCACTTTTTTGTAGTTGGCATCTTCGTGGCCGATTACAGGCGATTTGTAAAATCTGTGCCGTAAAGTATCGTGCATGGGTTCTATGGCAAGGCTGCTATCAATCCCACCTAACATTACATGTTTTGGAAATGCACCGATATCCGGACAGCAATGCACATTGATGTGCAACAATAACTCCCGGATCTCACCATAGGTTTCGATGAGATCTTTTTGCAGATCATAACGGTATTGCACATCGTTTGGGATCGCATTATTGCCAAAACCAAGTATCGAATCAATATCCGGAGAGATCAGCGGTTGGTTGAACTTTCCGAAAATGGCATCGTACCCGTTTTTTAGGTCTTCTGTTATATTGTCTGCATGGATGGCCTGGTAATAAGCTTGTTTCAACGTGTTCTGACTTGCCGAATTGGCAGCGGTTAATATGACCCGCTTTGCTTCAATTTGTTGCAAAGATCCGTACAATTGGAACCAGTTGTGTTCATTGTAAATGGCATCGATGGCTGCAATGCCCAATGCTTGTGCTTTTGTTAAGGCCAGCACCCTTAAGTTCCGCACCTGTTCGGCTCCCTGGTTGTCGCAAGAAAGAGCGGTACATGCTCCCGGTTCTTTTGAATAACAATCCAGATAGAGGAAGAGGACTTTATTTTTTAGGTCGAGGTCGTCGGCAGCATCGGCATTGCCGTTTATTTGAAGGGCATTGCCATTGGCTACGATTTGCGAATCGGCAGGTAACAATTCGGTGAGGGTAAATTTTTGGATATCCGGGTCGGGTGGAATGTTCCAGAATTGCGGAGCATATTTTGCGTTGGAGTCATCAAACTCCCGATAGTGGGTCAGTGTTAAGGGATCTGTTTTTAGCCCTATGGTGCCATCTTCTCTTTGTTCAAAAAAATGGAGAAGATCGCCATCTGTGGTTACTCCGTTTCCGGGAGTAATGGATAATTCTCCGGCAATCCATCTTAATTCAAAGCCACAAACGATCCCTACACCGGTTAAACAAGATCGGGACAACCGGCCCTGGTCTTCGAAATAATCGATCACACTATTCAAATGGAGATGCGTCAACAATTGATCTTCAACAAAGGAGTGGTATGACGGCGATATGTTCACTAATTTTTTTGACATAATAAGAGGTGTTATGGTCGTATTCACAAATTGGTCCTTCCCAGAATTATTTTTCCTGTTAAGTCTTCTGTTTCACAATCGTGAAGGCGACCGCTGGCATAAACGGTATGTAAATCCATGAATATATGATTGAATTTGTTCAGGGTGTTATTGCTGACAGGGCCGGTCGATCTTTCCTCTAAAAACAGTTGGTATGCTTTTTCGAAAAATTCCAGCTGAGGCATTATTTCGGGCAGTGCATCCGCATCCACACCGGTTTCCATTTTACACAGGCCTACCCAGCAGATCCGGGCTACAATATGCGATGGCAATTCTTCCCGGATCAACATTTCGACAAAAGCTCTGAAATCAGGGTTAGAGAACCGTTGTGATACCCCCGGAAGAATAACGGATACACGAAAGGAGTAATTATCGAGGGAACAACCGGATTCGCAGTCTTCTTCGCAAATCGGCAGGAAGGGGTAGGGGTTGAAAACCGGTCCGCCGGGAAGCGTATTTGATGCTACATCCGGTCGGAGCAGGATGTGTTCCACCAAAAACAGGCCTTCTTCGATAAATTCGTTTTTTACAAAAGTTAAAAATTCAACCAGTCCTGCCGAAAGTTCTTCCCAGGAATTGTAGGTTATCAACCCATTGGCAAATAATCGGTTTAAAGGATCGGGATTCTCCGGTATTTTCACGTTGATCACACTGAACGACCAAACGCCTGCGTTTTCATGGATCAGAATGTTATCGATAACGGAACCGTTTTCTACTTCTAAGGGGTCTATTTTATGGATCTGAGGAATGGAGGCATCCATTAATTGTTGTACCACAAAACAAAGGTGTTTTGCCGCGGTTTCTTCATCCGCATTTGTTTTAACCGATTGTAAAACGGGGGTTTCGGTTGCATCGGTGACTGACCAGCTGTAGAATCCGCTTGCGGCCGGAGTTTCTGTAAATTGCGTGTAGGATTGGGCTAAATTTCTTCGGAAATAGTTCCTTATTCCGGTTAATCGGGCCATGCGTTTCTGGGTTCCGGAAACGTTGTCGGTGTTCCATACATCGGGGCCGGTACAGTTATATCCTTTGGAGCGGGCACTGCTTATTTCTACATATTCTGCCAAAAATTGTTCTTTTGACTGAATGGCCATCTGATCGGCTACATTGCCGAAAATTTCATGCATCAAAAACGTATATTCACTAAATTTTTCCGCAAAGCGGGCCAAAAGGTGATCGAGTAACTCGTTTCTTCGGGTGATGTTGTCGTCTAAAAACCCGATGAGTTTTTCGCCCAACGAGGCATCGTTGTTCGTCGGATAGTCCTGCACCAAATCTTCAAAGCCTTTCAGGTCTTTAATGGCTTGTGTGAAGTAGGTGGGCGATGTGCCGCTGTTCATGGAGAAAAGCGACCGAACATTCTCCAGATGGGCGAAATAAGATCCCAACACCTGATCAAAAAAGGACAAATACCCTTTCAGTTGTACGGCTTGTGCTTTTCGTTCGACAGATGCGGTAGGAGAGAGGCCGGTACGGTTGATCCCGTAGGTATCCGGAAAATCGTTCTGAATGGTAGTGGTTTCGCCTACATTCCGGTAGGTTCCTTGTTTTACGGTTAAGGTATTGTCCGATGGAAGGAATGTGCTTTGGTTTTTCCGTGCTTCTTCCAATTCATTCAGATGAAGGAGCACGGCATCGTAGGAATATAAAACCGGCAGCACCTCTTTTTTATAATTGAACACACTTTTTAGATCGCAATCGTTTTCCGGGGCCGGTTCCACATCTTTGGTAGGTGCTAAAACGGGTTTATGGTTTTCCGGAATACAGATCAGCCAATCCGATGCATCTTCTGTTGCGTTGCAATGGTCGATGCTGATATCGGAGACGACTTTCACCCCTTCAATTTCCATCATGATCCGGACAAGGTCGGACAGGCGCACTTCGCTTCTTAGTGCCGATGCGCTTAACTCTTGGGTATCGATGAAGCCTTTTTCCAAAAGCGGCCCGTTGAATATTTCATCCGTTCCGAACCCCTTGTCTACCATTTCTTTAAGGGAATAATGCCGGATTCTCGGGGTAAAATAGGCATCGATCGCATCTAAGATCTTTGCGTGGATCAGGTTTTGATCGGTCGTATTTTCGATGTCGATGTTGGCACAAACCGAGATGGGGTATTCTTCCACTTGTTTGATTTCCACGAGGTCTTCACACAGGTTGCGGTTCTCGTGGTATTTTTCCATGATCCGGGCATTGATCCAAGCTTCGTCTACATCGGTTTCGTCGGGTTTTTTCGCATCAAGATCGTAATCGACAAGCAGGCAATTTAGTCCTTTTAAGGTATAAGAGCTCAGAAACCGATCGGGCACAACAGCCGGGTTGAATGGTTTATAGGCAACCTGTTTGTCTCGGCAGTTTACAAAAATGGTTTGTTTTGCTTTTGATAGCCAACAGTTTCGGATGCCGGGAATGTCAAGAAATAACTTTCTGTAATCCAACTCTGAAACCGGGCATGAAGGCAAAATTTCCGAAGCGTCGTAAAATTGATCTTTAAATGTCGGATCATTTTTTGAGGCCAGAAGATCTTCAATGGGTAGATCCAGCCGTGCCCCAAGGTCGGTGATGGCATAACAAAGGATGTCGAGCATGGTTTTTCCGGAGTCAGAATCGTTGAGATCTGTCCAGAGTCCTCCTCCCATGGCTTCTATGTATGCAATACCCAGTTGTATGAGGTGCTGAAAGTCAAGATCATCATTGGTCTCAACATCTTTTGGTATTTTTGTAGCGTTTGTTATTGCTGACATTTTTCCTGAATAATTGGGTCGGCCTCGGTGCACGGCTTACTGATGGAGTTTACAATGTGATCTGTACCGGAAACCAAAATGGACTTTGGGGACGAAGGGCTGTAGTTTTTTATGGGCGGACCGTTATCTACCGACATGGTAACTTGCTGAATGTAATCGACATAATCTAAGTTTTCGATATAGTTGATCAGAACGCTTTGATGCAAAGTCGCGCCAAATTCAACTTGTTTGCTTTCATCAAATGCCCATGGCGATAAAAGTTTGGTGATGTCTTCTTTTAACTTGATCTTATATAATGTTTCATCGAGCCCGGCTGCAAATTGCGCTTCCAGCGTAACTGTAAGTGCCTCATAATCAGGGTTAATTACTTCCAGTTCAACATGCAGGGAATTTTGCGGATCGATAAAGTTTTTGATATCGTTCAGGTAGGCCGTACTTACCCGTGGTTTATACAGGTCGAACACATTTTTATTTACGGTATCCGGTATGACGATAAGGGTTACGGATCCGGGAGCAACAAAAGCGTTTGTGTTGGTGTGGTTGAGGCATTTTACCCGGTATATATCGGGAAACTTTTCGAGTACCATGTGTTGATAATCCCACATAGTAACGGCTCTGTTTTTATGCCTGAGGCGTTCGCTTACTCTCCGGTAATAGCTTTGGTCGTTTTCTTCCGGTTTTCCTCCAAAGGAATTGTAGGGTTGTGCAATGCTTTTTATTTTGGAAGAACGGTTGATCATTTTTTGGATGGTACCATCGGGTAAGCCTGTAAGCAGGTGCGATAGTTCGTTTCCGTTGTTCACAAATTTTGCCTTGACCGCTTGTGCAAAGATGCCCTGAACCTGGCATACGGTATCGTACATCTTATGCATTTTTGCTCTGACCCAAAATTTGCCGTCAGGTAAAAGGGTGTTGTTGCCTGTGGCTTCTTTTGGTATTTTAAAAGCAACGATACCAGATCCGAGGAAGTTGTCGATTTCATTTTTCTGTAAATGAACCGGATCCAAGTTTTTCCATTCGTTGTTACAAAGGATATCCCAGTATACCTTTTCACCGTTTTTAAAGGACGCAACCAAAGGGTTTTCGCTTCCTTCCAATACCTGAACAAGCAGGGAAACGGTTTGTAAATTTTCGGCATTTTCAATGCCGATGTATAGCTCACCTCCTCTGCAATACAACGGAAGGATGGTACAAAGATTGGCCAGGGAAAAATCAAATTGATCTTTGAGGTAGCCGTGTTCCGTGGATTGTCCGAAAGGATGCTCATGGAACACCGTTATTTTCCGGTTGTCATACCCTTCTTTTGTTCTGTCGGTTAAGGAGATCTCATCCGTAGCCGAATAATTCATCGATACCTCTTCGGCAAATGGGGTATAGGGTTCGTTCGGAATGGTGGTAAACGGAGAAGTATCTGCAATGGATATGGCGTAAAGCCGGGGGTATAGTTCGTGTTTAAACGTTTGGTCCAGGGCAATTCGAATCTTTTCAATATCGCCTTTCCGGTTGGGTGTATCCGTTGTGGTAAAAGAAAACGATGTTTGGAACGGGTGTGTTCCGGTAAACAGTACAACACTTTCTTTTGGGTCCCAGTTGTCGTTGTATTTAATCGCGGTTGTTCCTTTGAAATACGAATTTGACGACACGATCTTATTGGGTAAAACGGGTTGTTGCGCATCTACTGCATCCGCTGCTGCCAATGCATTCACTTCATTGTCCGCCACTGCATCCACATCGTCTGCTATTGCCAATGCATTCACTTCATTTGCTGCTTCCGGTTGCCCGGGAGTACGATTTGGTGATGAGAAGAACTGAAAATAAGCACTCTTGGTGAGGTCTATTTCAAAACTTTTATCATAGGCATAGTACCAGTTCACAAAATCTTCGGGCGTGTTTTTCCATTTTATATCCACGGAAATGGATTGCCAGTTTTTTGAAAATATTTCGTTGTTATACAAAGAGAAATTGGAACCCTTTACCGGTATAGTAGTAAACGGATACATGGGTTTTTCGGGGTTCAGATTTCCCCGGTCGTTTTCGAGGATCAGGTTTTTTACTCCTTGTACCTGCACTCCGATTCCAACGGTTTGTATGGGTTGTTGTAAGTTTTTATAAACCGTAAGGCCATCTTCGGTATTGGCATTGATCAAAAACCGGAATAAGGGATGTTCGGCTGTATACGTTCCCTCATGTGTTTCAGGATCAAAGTTAACTACCGCTTCATCTCCCGAGTCCAGAAATGCGTACAGTTTGATCACGTTGTTTTGGTGTATGGTGGCATACGTTTCGGATACGTTCGTACTCTCGGAACTCAGGCTGTTTACATTCACCCACCCCTTTTCTCCGGTATACGAAACGCTGATGTTGTCGATCAGGATCTGTGGGGTAAGTGCAGGGATGTTATCGTCGAAATGTAAGGTGATCTGAATGTGCCGTTTTCCTTCGGAAAGCAAAAGCACGGGAGAAGCCAGTGCAAACCCTGTTTTTGCATCTGCCGCTTCAGTAAAAACGCTGTTTGTTAGTCGGTTATGGTTATACCCGAAGGGATACCACGAAAGTTGCTCTTCGGGTAATTCTTCTTCCAGGCCATCGGTAGTGTTGGCCTTGGATGCGGCTTTCATATAATGGCGGGTTTCGGCAAAACCCGAGTTTTCAAGGGTGGCATCGGGGTCGAAGTAGAAATTTTTCAGGTCGCAAACCTTGGCTTTGTTGGCTGCCAGTTCTTCGGTGAGCTGGTAGTTTCTCTGCAGGCCTGAGGCATCTTTACCGCCATTGAGCATGGTATCTGCGGAGAGTTGTTCCTGTGCAATGTTTTTTGAAAGTTCAAAGAGCACATATACCTGATCGTTTTCTTCGGGTTGTTTTTCGATTTGGAGTACCTTCCGGTAATAAAAATCGAGGTGTTTTTTTGTAAGGCCGTTCAATCGTTCCGTCGAAAGCTCCAGCAGTTTTAAAAAACAAATGAACAATGTTAGGTGAGGGGTTAGGGTGTTGGATTCGTCCAGTTCTGCGAGCAGCGTAAGCAAATGATCGCCGGTAACAAAAAGATCTTCCCAATTGCCGTTGGGTGTGGTATGGTCGGCTGTGTCATAATAATGGACGTGTTTTGCGTAGTTGTAAGCAAACTCCATCCATTCGTTCAGGCCAAAGCCATGCAATTTGATGGAACCCGGATCCAGCACGTTGTCATCACGTTGTATCTGATCCGTACCGTGTTTTAACAGCACTTCCGTTATGGTGTCACAATTTCCGCTCATTTCGCGTATTCATTTATATCAAACATCTGTTCCTTCTCCTTTGTAGAAGGGATAGACTAAATTTCTTCTGGAGTTGGTCGCCCTTATGATGTAATTAATTTCCACCAGTAATTCTCCTTCCAGCTCACTATCATCCATAATGTCAATGGATGTAACATCGATCCGTGGTTCATAATAAAGGATTGCCGTTCGGATCAGGTCGGATACGTACGTTTTCAGCGTAAGATCCAGCGGCGTAAACAGGAGTTCATCCAGGTTACAGCCGTAATCCGGGTTCATTACCCTTTCGCCCACCCGGGTCGATAACAGCACAGTAAGGCTTTCCTTAATGTTCTGTTCACCCGAACTCATTACGGTTTCGTTGGTTTTCTTGCTAAACTCAGGTGGAAATTTCCATCCCCGTCCTAAAAAGGAAGTATTGTCCTGTGGCATTTTTATCCTTTTTTATCCTATTAATACGGTCATTTCTCCAAGTATAATGGTGCCTCCGTGTGTGGTCGAATCGCCCATTCTTGCTGCCGGCATCCCCCCGATGAATACGGTTCCGGAGCCTGCAACAATCGTATCAGGCGGTCCTGTACAGGTGGCCATATCTCCCACTTTGGCTGCCGGCAAGCCTCCGATAAGCACGGTGGCTTCTCCGGGCGGTAAGATCGGCCCTCCGACATGGGGCACGGTTCCCGTTACCATCGGGCAAAGGTGCATGTCGTTTATTCTGGCAGCTGGTTGTCCCATTTTTTAATTGATTTGTACAAGCGAACCTTTTATAACGGCAATGGCACTGGTGGAGAGTTCGGCTCCGCTAGTGCCTTCTGCCACCAATTCGGCGTTCGCTGCAAGGTTTATATTTGTTCCTTCAATGTTTACATCACCGGATGCTGTAATGCCAATATTGCCGGCACTTTCTAGGGTAATCCCATCGCTGTTCATGGTGATGATGTTTGAATTTTCATCTTCTAATTTGATGGCTCCTGCGTCTTCATCCAAGGTTATTATTTTGCCTGCGGGGGTTTCGATCGTGACCGATTTTTTGTCGTCATCGAACATGAATTTCATTTCGCTGCGTGTTACAAATCCTTTTTCGTGGTTGTCGTCGCTGGCCGTTACGGGAGCTGGTTTGGCACTGCTGTGAAGCATGCCCAGTACAATCGCATCATTGGGGTCTTCATTAATGAAACCAACAATCACTTCGTCTTCAATTTCGGGCCGGAAAAAAGCCCCTCTGTTCTCGCCGGCATCCAGGGAGGCTACCCTGCACCAAGTACCTTCTGCTGCTCCGTTAATGATGGGGATCTTGACCAGGATCCGGTCTTCTCCGTCGGGATCTTCTTCGAGTTGTGTTACAATTCCGATGTGCAACCCCTTGATTGCAGGAATGAGCCCTGAAGCAGGCTTCGTACTGATTTCGTAACATTCCGAAAACCATTCGGGGTTCAATCCGAATTGGGCATCTACTGTCCAGTTTCCGTTGGTGATGGTATGCAACACTCCTGTGATGTATGCCGGTCCGTTAAAACGGTCGCCTACGCCCTGGAGTTGTATGATCGTGTTGGGTTTTACGGTTGGAATGCCTTGGAATTTAACCCGGCCACGAACTTTGGATAATTGTTGGTAAAGCAAAGTGGCATCCGCCCAATCCTGGAGTTCCACATCGTTTAGATTGCCGCCGTGTTTCAGTTCAAAATTTTCCAGTCCTATAACTTCCGAAAGTTCGGAGCTGCTCAGGTTGCCGTTTAAACTTACACCGGGGTCGGTTCCTTCAATTTCTACAATTTCCTGATCTGCCTGATTCCAGCTGTATGATGTTGCCGTGGTGATCTGATTTCTGGCATCGATTTCCGCATCAAGATCCAACAGCGAGGCCCCGTAGGTAACGGTTTCTGTTTCAGTCTGATCCAAATTGGGTTTCACCACACTGAGTTTGCCATCATCTGCCATGCAAAGTTTGCCGTTGGCTTGTGCTCTGGAAACCAGAAAATCCCAATCCGAAGTGTTGTATTGTATGAGTTCCTTGTGTTCGTAGTTGGTGTCTTCCACCTCTTTGTCCAGACCGTACAAGTCGATGATCTCTTCGAAAATGGCACTGTCTTTACTTTCATAGAAATATCCGGATTTGCGGCCGATGGTCATTTTTACGGCTTTGTCTTTGCATTCGACGATCAAAAATGACGAACCGGAGCGGATTTTGATGTTGTGTTTGACAATGATACCCTGGAAAATGGTGGTTTCATCGGAGTGGTATCCGGCTGTAATTTCAATTTCTTTTCCGGGAATAAGCAGGGTTTCATCGCTCAGTTTAAATTTTTGTTCCGATGCTTCGCCATCTTTAAATGCGATGGTGGCAATTGGAATTCGGTTTATTTCTTTCGATACTGTAATGGACATTACTTCTGCCGTTCCCGGAAGGGCTTCGCCATCGACAAAAACAGTAAACGTGATCAGGTCGGTGGTATCGCTGGTTTGTATGACTCCTGAGTTGTTCATTTTATCGTTGTTTTTCCAAAGGAGGAAAAAACAATTTTTGTCCGGTTTTTAATGCTCTGAAATTGGTGATGTTGTTGTATTTGGCAACTTCCAGGTAATATTTGGGATCGCCGTATACCCGGTAGGCCATTAAGGGCAGGGTATCACCGGCTTTCACCGTTCTTAAATGGGTCAGATCCGGGGAGCTGTTATTTTCCTGAGCAGCCCTGAGATCGGATTCCACCGATCCTTTGAAGGAGGTTTTGGCCGTGGCCCTTAACGGAGAACCATCGGGTTTAAAGAGTTTATATTCGAAACTCAGGTTGACCAGGGTTCCTTTGAACAGCAGGGTGCCCCATGCGATCTGAATAAAATTGGGGCGGTGTTGGTCGCCGTTGTATTTTATGAGCAGATCTTTAAACTTCTGTATTTCGCCAATTACAGAGTTGTCGTTGCTGTTGTTCTGTGTGCCGCTAACTGCTCCGGTACCGTCAAATACAAATTGAATTTCAAGTTCAGGCGGAACAATTTTATCGAATTTAGACTCTAAAGCACTCGTACCGGAACCTTGTTTATCGTTGTATTCGATCTTATAATTAAGGCTGTATGTTTCCGGGTTGATCAATGCGGTAAATTCCCCATCGCTCACCTTATTTTTGAACTTTACGTCCTCATAAGCCGTTAATTTTAATTTTTTCAGGGTTCCTTCGCTCATGTCCGTTGCTACCTTTCTTTTTTTGTATCGATCATCTTTGCCACTTCTTCGAGGCAAATCTGAATGGTCGAATCTGCACTTTGTGCATCACCGCCGGCTGCCTTTTCGCCTTCGTTTACATTGATCTTAATGTGCATTTCTTTAATTTCTATGGGCATATTTTTTTAATTCACGGTAAAGTAATTGTAAGCCAGTTCTATGGTTTCTGCAACGATCTTACTTTCTTCGGCATTAAAAGCATCGACATTCCATTTTATAGGATATGCATGCACTATATTCCAGGTTTTTAAGGGCTCATCTTCATCGTTGAGCAGGGTTACAATGATGGTTGCAGGGTTAATATCCAGGTCATTGATGGCGCTTTTGATCCATGCAATGAGGTCTGAGTTCACCAACATCCCTCTTTTTAAAACCAGATTGGGATATTTCGATTTAACGGGAAGTTTGTGTTTAAATCGGTTTTCTCCGCCTTCTGCAATTTCTTCCGTTTCCAGATCTACGGAGAGCCCGGAAACGGATTGAAATTTTGTGTCGTTGTCTCCCACATTTCCAATGTCCTGGAATTCAACTTTAAAATGAAATCCAACCGGCGGATAAATTTCCGTAGCCATCTGTGGTCCGTTTAATCGTTCTGAACGGTCAGCCCTTCGTGAACCACTTCCATCGTTTCAATGGCTACTTCGCTGCCGTCGGCTTTTAAACCGGTGGTTTGTACCTTTGAGGGCCACGCATTTCTCACTTTCCATACTACGGCCGGTGCTCCTTCGGGGTCCAGGAGCTTGATGGTAAGATCCCTTCGTTCTATGGAATTTAACTTTACGGTATTCCACCAGTCGTAATATTCGTTATCGCCTGCAAACGTTCCGCGTTTTAAGGTGATGTTGGAATACTTTTGCTGCCCGGGCATTTTGATCTTTGTGAATTCCGGACTTGCACCGTGGCGATATTCTACTACTTCGGACTCAAAATCAAGCCCTGACACTTCGGTAAACCCTATTTTCGTACCTCCCCATTCAACTTGAAAACTGAAAGTGGGTAATGGATATGTTTCGCTCATGATATTATTTTTTGGTGTTTTTTTATTTGATTAATTATGCTTCTTGCATTTTGTGTGAGAAACGCAGAATAATAAACTCAGCCGGACGTACTACGGCCATGCCTATTTCAATGATCATGTTTCCGTTTAAAATGTCTTCTGAAGTCATGGTTTGTCCCAGTCCGATGCGAACGTAAAATGCCTCGTTTGCTTTTGCTCCGACCAGGGCACCTGCTTTCCATTGAAGGATCAGGAAGTTTTCGATCATGGCCCGCACCCTTACCCAGGTATTGGCACTGTTGGGTTCGAAAACAAATTGTTCGGAAGCTTTGTTGACCGACTCTTCCACCATGTTGAAAAAACGGCGTACGGAGATGTATCTCCATTCGTTGTCGTTTCCGGCGAGCGTACGAGCACCCCATACCAGGGTTCCTTTTCCGGTAAAGGTTCGGATGGCATTTACGGATTTGCCTGTTGTGGTTACATTCATATCCGCCTGTTCTTCGTGCGAAATGTTTACGGTAGGTTCGATCACGTAGTTCACGCCCACATTGGCCGGAGCTTTCCATACGCCTGTATTGCCATCAACACGGGCGTAGATCCCTGCCATGGCAGAACTGGGCGGAAGGGTAATAGGCGCTTGTGAAATGGCATCTTTAATGCGGTTGTACAGGGTGTTATCGGTGGTTTCCAGGGTATCCAGACTTTCAGGAGCCGACACGCCTCCGTTGAGTGTATCAAATGCGCCATCCAAAGCAAATACAACCCCTGAGGTGTCCAGATCGTCAATTGCTGTTTTAAGCGTGGATACGGCTGGCGGGCCATCGGCTGTAATGGTCAGTATATCCACAACCCCTGTGCTTGCTGTGGTTAAAGTGTTGCTCATTTTTGCTTTTGTATTATCCAGCACAAGTTTATCCAGCCTTGTATTGAGTGCCGAAAGGGTGGCCTCAATGTTATCGGATATCCAAACATCAAGATCGTCGGTGGCAGAAATAACCCCGGCATCCGTTGTTTCTTCCCGGCCAATATCGTAGATCGCTTCTAAGGTGTCTTTCAGGTTTTCCAGATAACTGATGATGTCCTGAAGGGTGGCAACAATGCCGGGTTTTAAGGCCAGTGCGGCGGTATCGTCTACGGCTGCTGCAACATCGTCTTTTGCCGTAACCACATCATCTAACAGAGATAACAGATCTGTCGTATCGATGGTATCCGATAAATTTTCTATTCTGTCTTGTGGCAGCGAAGAGGTGGCGTTAAGTACTTCCACATCGGCATCGTCGTATACGTAATCCAATATGGTTCTGAGGAATGGAAAATAAGCAGCGCCGTACTTTAGATAATCTTTTCCCAGGTTGATCCCGTTTCTGAGTGCATCTATCGCAGTGCTTTCGTCGTCGTCATACGTATCCATAATGGTAAACCGATCCTGCAGCGTATTGCATTGTATCAGGGCATCGTTGTTGATGGCCCAGAAGTCGGAAGCACTCGATAAGTTGGTGGCGTCCGGAAACAAGATCAGCGTGGGTTCATCTTCTTTTTTAAGGATTTCCAGTCCTTCGCTTAGTTTTGTTTTTGATACAATGCCGGTGGAATAATCTCCAACGGAAACAATGTAGCAAGGTCCTCCGCCGTTTGCAAAATACATTTGCATGGAATAATACATCAGGTAGATGGACGGAGTTGGGTTTTCAACAACAATTTTATCGTTCGATGTTACTTGAACGGCAATGCTGTCTTCGTTTTGAGCAGAACCAAAATAGGCGATATATTCTAATATTGAGGATATTCGGGTGGGCAGGGTAAGCAGATCGTCTGCTACTGTTTTTTCCGCTTTTTCTGTATACCCTATAAAGGCAGGAATGGCGGTTTCGACTTGTGCTACCGACGGAGGAAATTTGGTGATCTCCTCGACATAGACACCGGGTGTTTTGTACGTTGCCATAATTGTATTTATTGATTATTATTATTGTTTAACTTTTATATAAAAACTTCGGAATAAAAGGTTCCTCCGTCGTTCACAACCAGGTTTGCATTGGGGTTGGGGTATTTTACCGGTCCGTCTTGTACATCGACATAGCCGTTTTTGGTGAGGGGCAATATTTTCGGGTTGTTATTGTTTAGCTGTGGAATGAATACCACGCTGTTGTCGGCCGTGCTTAAATAGCGCCATATTGTTTTTCGGTTGTCGTAGATGATGCTGAATTCGGGTGTGGTGTTGTTAAATTCATCCCCGCCGGGGTTGGTTAGATCGAGGTCACTGTTCTGGCCGTCCAGATGGACCCTGATGATGGCAAATGTGCCGATCAGTTCATCCGGGGCGATGGCATCGCTCAATTCCACATCGATGGTCGTATAGGCATTGCCGAAATCGGAAATGCGAATGTATTCCGTTGCGGTGGCCGTATCCTCCAAAGAGGCCGAAGGCGTTCGGTTGGAGATCAGTACAATTTTTGACCGGTCGATGGTAATGTCGGTATAATTTTCAAAATAGGGATCGTTAATTTGAACCATGAAATCGAAATACAACTCATCCGGAAAATCAATAAAGGGTTTGTTCGGGTCTGAATGGTCTGCTTTCATAAATACCTTGAAACCATCGTAAGTCAACCGGAATATGGCTCTCCAATTCCGAAGTTTTTGTGCGGTTTTTTTACTGGGATAAATGGTGAAGAATTCTTTCACATCGTATTGCGAAAGGTTGTTGGCCAGTTTGTCTTCGAGATCATTACCGGGATTGTTATCATCAAATGCGGTTTCTCCTTCATCTAAAAAATAACGATGAAGAATCTGAAAGCCAAAGAGTGTTTTATAGATGTTTTGCAATCCCATTTTTGTACTTATTGTTTGTGTTTGAGGTTCTGGTCCGTTTCCAAAATAAGGCCCGATTGATTGAGCGTTGTTTCTCTTTCGATCCGGATGATGCTTACTTTATAGAGAACCGAGGGGATCTGTTTTCCTCCCAAACTGCCCCAGATGTAGTTGAGTTCTTCAAAAGTTGGGGTGTACAGGTCGACAACGAATCTGAAATTATCGATCTGGCTTAATTCAACATTGTTCCTGTTGTAAATGGTATTCGATTGTGTAAAGATCTTTTTGCCCTGAAAGAATGCAATGATGTTGGAAATATCTTTTAATGCCTGATTGTATTGATTTTTATTTGAACTGAAAAGAAGGTATAAGTTGAGGTTGACAATCGCATTTTTCTGATGCACTTTGTTGCCCACTGTTTTGGTATTCGGAAAGTTCTTCAGCGTAACTTCTTCGCTCAGATTGATCATCGTGAGCAAAATGTTATTTTCCAGATTTGTACCGCCATTTGGATCCGATTCAATTAAGGCAACATTACCCAGCGTAATACTACTTTCGATGTAGTTTTCCACTTGTTCGGCAAGGATTTTTATAATTTCAAAAATCATCGGTCAGGTTGTATGATTTAAACTTTGCGTAAGGAAATCCTGATTCTGTGTGAATAACCTGTTTATCTTCAGTGGTTTCAAACCTTCATTATCTTGAGGAAATGTTTAAATAAGAACGGGATGAAAAATGCTTAACACCTTTTTTTTATCTGATTCATTTTGGTGTGATAAAGATGTAACTATATGGTTTTCAGAATTAAAAATTCCGAAAAATGCTTTTTTTTTAAAGCATTTTTGCAAATGGTTTTTTGTCGATCCATATTTTTCTTTTTTAGATGGTATTGATAAGCCCTTTATGAAACAAGCACACCCAACATCTGGCTGTGCTGCTGCTTACCATTGATGTTGCTGCTTTTTTAATGAATAAAAAATGCGATCAGGCTCCTTATTATTTTAATGATTCCGGCCTTTTGTT
>CALLUQ010000164.1 GCA_938010565.1 uncultured Flavobacteriales bacterium | reverse complement strand
TTGTCGAGTACAACGATGCGATCGGCTTGTTGAATGGTAGATAAGCGGTGCGCAATTACGATGGAAGTGCGGCCCCGGGTTAGTTGCCGGATGGCACGCTGGATCAACAATTCGGATTCGGTATCGATGTTGGAGGTGGCTTCATCCAAGATCAGAATACCCGGGTTATAAACATATGCCCGGATAAAAGCAATAAGCTGGCGCTGACCCGTAGATAACATGCCTCCTCGTTCTCTTACATCATAATCGTATCCGCCAGGCATTTTCATAATAAAATCATGCGCTCCCACTGCCTTTGCAGCTTCGGTTACCTGTTCCCGGCTGATGTTGGGATCATGCAGCGTAATGTTATTGTGGATGGTATCCGAAAACAGGAATACATCCTGTAAAACCACTGCAATGTTTTTTCGTATAGTACTGATTTTGTGATCTCTCAGATCGTTTCCGTCAATTTCTATGCTTCCTTTCTGATATTCGTAAAAACGACTGAGAATGTTGATAACGGAAGATTTTCCGGCACCGGTTGCTCCTACAAAAGCCAACATTTCTCCTGCTTTGATGTGGAAGGTGACCTCTTTCAGAACAAAGTTTTCATCCGTATAAGCAAACCAAACTTTCTCAAAGCGGATGTTGCCTTTAAAAACCCGGTTTTCCAGATGGCCTTCTTTGATGTGGTTGTTTGTTCTGTCGAGTACGTTAAACACACGGTGGGCATTTACAATCCCCATCTGAAGGGTGTTGAAATGGTCGGCCAGTTGGCGGATCGGGCGGTACAGCATAAAAACATAGAGAATATATTGTACCAGGTTTCCATAAGAAACGGCAAGGCCTCCCGGATTTTCAGGCAAGGATTGTTTCAGGCCCAGCCAAAGCAGCAAAGCCACCGAGGTGGCCGATAACATTTCCACCACCGGAAAAAATATGGCATAAGCCCATATCGAATGGATGTTGGCCCGGCGGTGTGCTTTGTTGATGGTTTCAAATTTTTTCATCTCCTGCTTTTCCCGGTTAAAGATCTGAACGATGTTCATTCCGGTAACGTGCTCCTGAACAAATGCATTGGATCTGGCCACCTGATTACGCACTTGTGTAAACGCTTTTTTGATGGCATTTTTAAAGATGCGGGTGGCTATCACCAGAATGGGAATAGGGATCAGTACGATGAGGGCAAGTTGCCAGTTGATGTAGAACATCACCACGACCACGACCACCAATTTCAGAATATCTCCTATGATCGTAAGCAAACCCTGAGAAAAGATCTGGGCAATGCCATCAATATCTGACACCACCCGGGTAACCAGTGTTCCGATGGGAGTATTGTCAAAATATTTCAGGCGAAAGCCGGTAACATGCCGGTAGAGTTTATTGCGCAGGTCTAGCGTAACGGACTGGCCAATCCAGTTGGCATAATACGTTTGAAAAAATTGCAGAAAGGCTTCGAAAAAGAGCAAAACAAAGATCCAGATAATGATTTCCAGCAGGTTATCTTCCCGGCTGGCATCAATGTGTATGGCCAGTTGTTCGAACCAGGCTTCGCTCTGGTCCGGGAAAATAGCATGTGCATGCAACATAATGGCATCTTTTTCCACCATTACTTGTTCATCCAACCCCTTCTGAATGAGGGCCGGGCGGATCGGAGCCATAAAACCAAGCACAATAGTAAGCAAAGCCGTAAGCCAGAAAATGATCCGGTAGGGCTTCATAAATTCCAGCACTCTGCCGAGGAGCTTTAAATCAAATGCCTTTCCCTGAACTTCACTCATAATGGTATATATGGATATTTGATCCGGGCCAGGTACAAGCCGCAGGCCGGTGCGGAAGTACCGGCTAAACCGCGGTTTTTTCCTTCCACAATTTGTTTCAGTTCATCTAAATCGGTTCGTCCTTTTCCCACATCGATCAAAGTTCCGACGATGGCCCGCACCATGTTGCGCAGAAAACGATCGGCCGTAATTACAAACCGGAGCCGGTTTTTATTTTGTACCCAGTAAGCTTCGCTAAGGTCGCAAATAAAAGTTTTTACATCGGTATTTACTTTGCTGAAAGATTTGAAGTTCCGGTAGCTGCAAAGCATACGACCGGCCTGGTTCATTTTTTCCACGTTCAGATGCCCTTGGATGTAAGCCGACTGGTCTTTTAAAAAAGGGGCTTTTTGTTGATGGATATGATACCAGTAGGTTCTTGAGGTGGCATCAAAACGGGCGTGCGCATTATGGGCAACGTTCAGGCAACGGTAAACAGCAATGTCGTGGGGCAACATTTGGTTGAACCGGAAAACGGCGTTCTGTGGCAACACATCCGGCCCGTCAAAATGCAGGTAATACTCGGAAGCGTGTACTCCGGTATCTGTACGGCCACACCCCACAACTTCCAATTCCGGGGTACGCAAAATGGTGCGCAACACCTTGGTGATGGCTTCCTGAACCGAAATGGCATCGTTTTGCATTTGCCATCCGTGGTAAGCAGTTCCTTTGTACGCGATCTGGAGAAAGTACCGTTGCAAAATGAAAACAAAAGTAGTAAGAAGGAAACGAATTGAAAAACGCACTGTTCTATTCATGGATAAATCCGGATAAGGGCCCGGCGGCTGACCTTCTGTTTTTGAAGCACAATTCGCGTGGGTTGGTGATCCGGATATTCACCCGCACAGGGTTACCGCATGTTGCATGCTCTCCGGGAGGTGGATGGAGTTGGATGTATTTACAATCCATTTAGTATGCTAGTGTTAAGTCAGGTGTACTATGCCGTATAAGTTGCCGATATTTTTGTTCCG
>CALLUQ010000163.1 GCA_938010565.1 uncultured Flavobacteriales bacterium | reverse complement strand
GGTGGTGCGGCCATCGGGCGTTTCTACGGCACTGACCTGCCCGGCGGGATTGCGCCGGTAGATCCGATTCAACCCATCGAAACCGCTTTCTTTTACAATGTTGCCGCAGGCATCTCGTTCAAAACGGTACAGGCTTTTGTGTTCGTTGGTGATGGATTGTAAACGATCGGCGGGGGTATAGGCAAACTGAATCTGTGTGTTTTTTTCGGTTCGGCGGATTAGCTTTCCGGTTCCGTTGTACGCAAATTCCACCCGGTGGTGGTCGTCTTTTGCTTTGATTACGTTCCCTTTACCGTCGTAATTTAGGCACACTATGCTGTTATACAGTATCTTGATCCGAGCAAACCTTCCCAGCGCATCGTACTGGTACAACACGGCGGTTTCCTGGCTGCTTTCGGCGTTGACCAGTTGGCCCCGGTCGTTGTAATCCCATCGGGTGGTCTCTCCGTTGGGTTGGGTTACTGCCGATGCGCACGGTTAAAAAACCTGCATCTCTGTTTCAAGCGTCCGCTTGGAACACTATTTATAACCTCACAAGCCAAATGGTATTTTTTCAATCATTTGCCTGGTGGTTCGGCAGAGCTATGATCTCACAAGCGAGACGCTTGCGAGAGAGTTGGGGTTCGGAATAGCTATCATCTCACAAGCGAGACGCTTGCGAGAGAGAGAGACGCTTGCGAGAGAGAGAGAGAGTTGCTGATAATAAGGTCTTCGTCGGAAAGCATGAAAAAACCAGGCACTCCTCCTCAGCCACTTTTAACATATTGAAACGTAATAATAGAAAGAGGGTGGCGTTATCACCATCCAAACGAAAAAAAGCAAGATAGGATAATCAATATACGGAGAGGTTACTCAAAATTTTTGCAAAAAAGAATCGGGGCTGCAAAGTCAGTTGTAAAGCCCGGTGAAAACGGATCCAATACCGCCGGAATATTCAGGCAAACAGGCGTACCGAAAATAAAAATGCCAGCCCAAAAAGCAACTCAGGCGATGGTACGGTTCCTTTTGTTCCGATACAGTTCATACCCCAATATAGCTCCCACCACAAGGTACTCCATCCCAATAAAAACATAAGGCTCCGGATATTGGGGGTTGATGTATTTGTAATAGGTGAGTACCACCATAGCCGACCATACCAAAGCAAAACGATAGGTGCTGAGTACACTAAAAGCGACCAGCGTAACCAGGTACCAGGGGTGAACAATGGTGGCAAATCCAAAATAGAGGGTAAGCACAAATAAACCGCTGGTAAAAAAGCCCAACCATTGCTCCCTTTTTTCTTTCCATGCGATGGCACATACCCCCAACAGAACAGCAATGCCCGAAGCAGGTCCGATGAAAGCGATCGGGTTATACCCCTTGACGGATTCGCCAATGGCCCTCAAAATGTAATATATGCTTGCGTTGAACTCGAACCGCCGGAAATAAAGGTCGAGGCTCGAACCCAATTTTCCGACCAGTTCCATACTGAAAAAGGGCAAAAACATGGCCACACAGAGCGCCCCCACACCCAGCCCCATCCAAATGGTTTTTTTCCATCCCAATCGTTTGATCCATAAAGGCATAAAGATCAAAGGCAAAAGTTTCATCCCTATTGATCCGGCCAGCGCCAGCGTGGCCCACCACCACTTTTTTTGAACGATGAGCCAGACGGCCAGCAAAAGCAACAGTACCATCATGCCTTCAAAGTGCAGATTTCCTGTTAATTCGATAATAACCAGCGGATTAAAAGCATAGATCAGCAAGTCGGTATCGTCGCGTTTAAAATGGCGAAGCAGCAGCAGCAATAACCAGAACACCCCGCATTCCGATAAAAAAATAAACAGACGCATTACGCCTACATTCTCCGAAAGGGAATTTCCGCCTAACCAGGCCCCTGCCACAAAAACCAATTGATTTACAGGAGGGTAAACAGTGTAGTACGGCTTGCTGTTCAGGCCGTTGAACACCGGGCCTTTTAATTCCAGTGCGTTCACTGTTTCGGGTGACGCATGCAAAAACGAATCGGGTAAAATGAGGTAAGGGTTTTCGCCGGAAGCCCATAAACGGCCGTCCCATGCAAAACGAAAATAGTCGTCAGACAGGTTGGGGGAAGCTCCCATCAAAACCAAACGCAGTACAATGCCAACTGTTATGATCTGCCTGAGTGGGGGGCGGTATTTTTTTTGAACGACAAAAAAGAAGTAGAGGCCAAACAGCGCCATCATCAGACCTATAAAAACGGGGAACTCCCAATTTTCCCGGAAATAGGTGGTTTCAACACGATCAATGCCGTACCCAACCACCGCTAGCGCACCGATGCCGAACAACAGGAGCAAGTATTTCAACCGGGGTTTCACTTCAAAAAATCAGGTTCTGGCGTGCCGAATGGTAGAAAAAAAGATGAATCCGAACCCAAAAGTAAGCATGATGTGGAAAGGCAGCATTCCAAAATCGCGGATTAAAAAGGCCAGTACAATCCCCCAGATGAAGTAGAGCATCATTAGACCTTCGAGTACGGTTAGGATACTGATGTTGTTCATAAGGTACTTTTTTCCTTTCCAGGAATCGCCCGTTTTATGGATGTTGAATTTGGGCGTTCTTACAAAAGCGGTTTTACGTCCGATATAGCCTTCGAATACTGCAATGGAATTGTGCAGAGATAACCCCATGGAAACGGAAAGGAAAAGCGGAAAGTAACGCAGAAAGGTAACCACGTTTTTCCAGCGTCCTTCCCCTGCCCGGCTGAGTGAGGTATAATAAAAAATGCTGAGGATAATAAAACTAACGATGTACAAGCTGGCCAGTTGGAATAAAAGTTCGTATTGCTGAAACTGGTTTTTTACAAACATCAGAGGGATACTAAGCAGGGCGGAAAACAGAATGCAAACAAAAATGAAGCTGTTCATCAGGTGAAAAAAGGCATGCAGTTTGGTTCCAAAAGAGAAACCTTTGGCTTTCCATACACGCGGCATGTTTTTGATGGTGCATTCGGCAGCACCCTTGGTCCAGCGAAATTGTTGCGATTTTAACGCTTCCATGGCCGCAGGCAATTCTGCGGGAGCCACCACTCCTTCGAGGTATTTAAACCGCCAGCCTTTGATCTGGGCACGGTAGCTTAGATCCAAGTCTTCCGTAATGGTATCGGCCTGCCATCCGCCGGCATCTGTAATGGTTTCTTTACGCCAAACCCCGGCCGTACCGTTGAAATTGATGAAATGACCGCCCTGGTTACGGCCTCTCTGTTCCACTGTAAAATGGGCATCCAGGCCAACTGCCTGTAGCCTGGTGAGCAACGAATAATCTTTGTTGAGGTGCTCCCACCTGGTTTGTACGACCCCAATTTTTTCTCCGGTATAAAAGTGCGGGATGGTTTTGATCAGAAAATCAGGGGTGGGAACAAAGTCGGCATCAAAAATGGCGATGAATTCTCCTTTGGCAAGTTTCATCCCACAAGCCAGTGCCCCGGCTTTGTAGCCCGCACGACCGGATCTTCTGATTTGTTCTATATGAAAACCCAACGCTTTGTATTCCGCTACTTTATCCGCTACCAGTTGTATGGTTTCATCGTTGCTGTCGTCGAGGATCTGGATCTCAAATTTATCTTTCGGGTAGTGAAAAGCAGCAATGGTATCTACCAAACGGCCCACCACGTATACCTCGTTGTATATGGGCAGTTGTATGGTTACAAAGGGCCAGTCTTGAGGCGCTTCCGGTGTTTTTTCATCTTCCGGCTGATGCCGTTTTGCTCGTGTATAGATGACCACCAGATTAAATTGTATCAGGCTATAAAACAAGATGAATGTTAGAAAAACCGCATACAAAACCAGCAATACAATTTCCACGATCAGAGGTATTTAAAAATGGTTGTAATGATCTTATACCCCGCTCCGATGGTTCCTTTTACAGTACCCGAAACTTTGGAAATGCCAATGCGTTTGCGGTATGTTACTGCTACTTCGGTAATTTTCATTTTCTTTTTTGCAGCCTTCAGTTGCATCTCCACGGTCCAGCCGTAGGTTTTATCTTTCATTTCCAGTGCCTTCAGGCTTTCATATCGAATGGCTCTGAATGGCCCCAGATCGGTATATCGAACCCGGTAAAACAGAAGAATGAGAAAAGTAGCAAGCCCGTTGCCAAATATCTGTTGTGGGGTCATGGCACCTCTTTCCCTTTTTCCGGACGATCGGGATCCGATCACCATATCTACTTCATTTTCCAGTATGGGCTGTACTACCAAAGGCATTTCTTCCGGATGATCCGAGTAATCCGCATCCAAAAATACAACGATATCCGGTTTATCTTCTTTTTTGTCGAGATAAGCCATGCCTTTTAAGCAGGCAAAGCCGTATCCCTGCCGGGGTTCATCGAGCACAGTGGCCCCTCCGTCCCGTGCATTTTTCCGTGTAGCATCGTTGGAATTGTTGTTCACCACCACCACTTCTCTCACGATTTCCATCGGAATATCGCGCAGTACTTTGCGAATGGAGTTTTCCTCGTTAAAGGCCGGAATGATCACATCAATTTTCGCCATCTCAATAGGTCAGGATCTTCTTCAGTTTTCCATTTTCATCGAAGAATTTCCAGGTACCTTCTTTTTGCCCTTTGTGGTATACGCCTTCCGATTCCACGATCCCGTTATGGTAAAACTGCCAAAAGCCGGAGCGTTTTCCTCCGGCATAATTTCCTTTGGCCAAAGGTCGCGCTTCCAGATCATATTCCGTCCAAAATTCGATTTTTTTTCCCTGATGGTAATCTCCTTCTGCCCGCAGGTTCCCATTGCTGTGAAAATATTTCCAATATCCGTCTTTTTGATCCGTTTTATAAGGGCCTTCACGCAAAATCATGTGGTCGGTAAAAAACTTCCAGTGTCCGGTTCGCCGGCCTTTCAGATAACCCCCGATGGAAGCGATATTCCCATTCTCTTCACGGGTGATCCACCATCCCGAAGGCAGGCTGTTGAGGTAATTCCCTTCTTTTTTTACCGTACCGTCAGGGTAATAGAATTTCCAGTAACGGTGCCGTTTTCCAAGCATATAATCCCCTTCTTCCGTCAGCCGGCCTTTTTCATCCAAGCTTTTCCAATAGCCCGTTTTTCGGCCCTGACGGTAAAAGCCCTCCGATTTTAGTTGTCCGTTGTGGTAAAACCACTTCCAAAAACCTGTTTTTTGGCCTTTTTTATACCTGCCTTCCGTACGGATATCGCCGTTGAGGTGGTAATATTTCCAATACCCCTCCGGAACACCGGCATGCACACCGCCTTCTTCCTTCATGGTGCCGCTTTTGTAATACAAACGGCAATATTTTATGTTTGCATTCGCATCGAGCCAATACTCTGCCTTTAACGCACCATCGGGAAAGGTTTCTGCTCTGTAATGATCCGACTGTAGGTGATGTACGGCAAAAACCTTGTTCTCCTTCGGCAAAAAAAACAAGGCCAGTACCATTACATATGTAGCATACTTTACCATTCAGGCATTTTATTTACCGGAGTTTTTCAGGTTAAGGGCAACGCCATCATTCCCGATGATGATCGGGTTTTCCTGGATTCGCTCCGGGTTATCTGGGCCGTTTTCCAGTTTCAATACCCCACGTGGGCAAACGGCAGAACACACCCCGCATCCTACACAAGAGGAACGAACAATATTTTGTCCCCGCTGGGCATATGCCCGCACATCAATTCCCATCTCGCAATAGGTAGAACAATTTCCACAGGAAATACACTGCCCCCCGTTGGTGGTAATTCTAAAACGCGATTTTATTCGCTGGATTAGCCCCATAAAGGCGGCAAGCGGACAACCAAACCGGCACCACACCCGGTTTCCCATTAACGGATAAAAGCCGGTTCCTACCACTCCTGCAAACGCCGACCCGATCAGGAACCCATACCAGGCACGCACTTGGTAAGAGTTGAAAAAGAACAGGTTTTCGGCTTTCAGTACAAAGTGGCTTATGCCGATAACCATCAAAACGGCACCGCTTATTCCCATCATGGTGAGAAAGGTTTTTTTGCTGAATCGTTCCCGTTGTTTCTGCCAGTAAAAAAGCAATCCCATTCCAATGGCCATGGCCACCCATATCAAAGCAATAAAATTCCCTTTTGTAAACCATTTATCCGGTGTGGCTTGTTCGGCAGTAGGCAAATAGGTATACACCACAGCGAGGGTCATGAGGTATACAAATACCATTACGGAATATACCATCCAACGTTCTATTTTCCACGATTTTAATGACTTATCGGAAAGCTGGCGATACGGATCTCCCAACGTTTCGGCCAATCCTCCGCATCCGCAAACCCAGGAGCAATACCAGCGTTTGCCAAAAAAGTAAACCATTACCGGTACTACTATTACGGCCAGTCCGATCATCCAGAACAAAATGGCTTTTCCGGTTCCGCCACCGGTGGTTAATGCCTCCAGGTTATAATCGTAGAAGCCCGTATAATCGAGCGGCCAGGCGTTTTTCAGATCGCGGGCGGGCAAGTTAAAACGCGCCATGATCTCCGGAATGATAAAGGCAAAACCGGTTTGGAAGAACAAAACCGAAGTGGTGCGCACCATCTGATAGGCATTGCCCCGGTATTTGGCAAACATACGAATGCCCATTACCAACATTACAAGGGTATACAGAAAACCATAAAGAAACCAGCGGTCTGCTTCTGCATCCGGGCCACCGAGCCATTTTTTAACCGGATCCAAAAGGAGGGTCCAGTTGGTGATGTATTCCGGAAACCAATACAAAAAAATGTAAAACAGGATGAGCATCCCGCCAACAATCATCCCAAGCCAACCTCTGTTGGTAGCAGGATGGTGAAAAATGCCATTGTTTTTGATGCCCGGAGGGCCCTCTTTGAATTGCGGTACAATGAAAAGCAGGGCACCGAGGATGGTACCCAAAAAGCTGAGGATAAAAATGGCCCGGAGGTGATCAGTCAGAATGCCTTCACTGGCCGATTTGGTGATTTTGAAGGTATATTCCGATAACGCATACCCTTGGAAACCAACCCCCTGCAATACCTCTTGGTTGAGGTCGGGAAGTTTTTGTTCCATCGCTTTGCGCAGCGCGGCATTGTTGTGGTATGTTTGGGAAGCCATCCAGGAAGTGCTTCCCCGGAATTTTTCCTGGCGCGAAATGTCGATGGAACCGTTGCCAAAGGCTGCTGCAACCGCTTCTTCCGAATATACTCCGGGAGTGGTAATGTGCGCCATGATCCGATCTACATCTTCACGGGTAAAACCATAATCTGCCAAAAGCAGATCGTTGGCTTTGTTAAAGCTTATTTTCAGATCGCGGATGAACCCAAACTTGGAGCGGTACTCCCGGTCGGTTATATGCAGTGTTTCCGCAGCTTTTTTCAGGTAGGTGGCCTTGGTGGTAGCCCCTATTCTGTCATCAATGATCTCAGCCGTTAATCTGAAATTGCTCAGGCTAAGCGAGCCTATAAAAACCAGCAAGCCGGCGATGAATATAAAAAGTCCTGTTTTTTGAATGTTTCTCATGATAATGTGCATATAGTATTTGGGGTAGCGATGTGCTCATCCAAAAATTCTAGTCCGGCTTTTCGGTTGGCCCGAAAGGTTTTTATGGTTTTCCTGATTAAATTTCCGGAGGATATCCTTTTCGTATCTGCGGTAAAGCTCCGGATCGAAGTTGGCATCGGCCAGGTGGGTCATTACATGATCGATGTTCTGCTCTTCCCGTAGCCATTTATCAAAAATTTCATGGCGCATCCGGATACCGAATACATTGATGCCTAAAAATTTCTCCGAACTTTTATCGAAGATCATCTTTACGCATTTTTTGCCATTGGGGTGCTCCCAGTAAAAGACGGCTTCCGAAGCTGCCGGGTTGGCATTTACAGTGCCATAGGTTTGGTATTCTATATCAAAGAATTTTGCCGAGTTAAACCAAGATCCCGGCTCGTACATTTTTCGATTTCCGGTAAGGGTTTGTGCCACTGTTTCTCCCATCATACGGCCGGTATACCAAACCTGCTCAAGCGGACGCCTGCCCGGCGGGGCTTCGCGAAAAAACGCACAATCGCCTATGGCATAAACACCGGGGATGTTGGTTTCGAGGTAGCGGTTCACCATAATGCCCCGTTGGGTTTCGATCTTGCTGTTTTTGAGGAAAGCAATGTTAGGGCTCACTCCTGCCGTTAACCCCACAAACTGGCATTCGATCTCTTGTTCTTTGTGGGTTACAACGGCACGAACCCGCCCGTTTTTATCCGGAAGGATCGCTTTTAGCTCTGTTTCCATGCGCAAGTCTACGTGATGTTCCCGCAAATGGCGTGTTATCAATTCGCCTTCTTCTTTGGGTAAAACATTGCCCCAAAAGCGGTTTTCACGTACCAAAAAGGTCACATCGATGCCACGGGAGTGCAGCATTTCTGCCATTTCCACCCCAATAAGACCTCCCCCGATAAGAACGGCACGTTTTACCCCTGCTTTGGTATGGTGTTCCATGGTTTGCAGGTCCTGAAAGCTATACAACCCCTGAACTCCCTCCAGATCCTGACCGGGCCAGCCAAATTTGTTGGACTTGGAACCCACAGCCAACACCAGCGCATCGTAATCCATGGCCGAATTATCGGAAAAGATAACCGCTTTATTATCGGTATCTACACGTTTTACGTATGCCCTTTTGAGGTCAATGCGGTTTTTTTTCCAAAAATGGTCTTCATAGGGTTTGGTGTTCTCGTACTTCATGTGGCCCATGTAAATGTACATGAGGGCCGTTCGGGAAAAAAAGTGGTCGGTTTCGGCAGAGATGACGGTAATCCGGTGGTTACTCCGCTTTCGGATATGCCGGGCAGCGGTAATTCCGGATATTCCGTTGCCAATGATTACAATGTGCTCCATAGGTAGGAATAAAGTATTGGTTTTCTACACCACCCCAAAGAAAAGATTATTTGCGAATGACAAATGTCTTACCTGTGACAAATGAAAATCAAAGGGCTTTGTTTTTTTGCGTGATCATTGAACATAAATGTGTAGTTTCAATTTCCAATGCATAGCATTATTCAACTATTCAAAACAAAGCAAAAAAATATGCGTACTCTCTTTTCTCTTTTCATCATCCTGTCTCTTTTTTCTACGGGTTTACAAGCACAATCCAATCCGGAATATTTTTTCAAAAAAACAGCTATTTTTATGAAAAAGTACGTTTTCGATGGACTGGTGAATTACGATGCCATAAAGCAAAACCGGGGAGATCTGAACACATTGATGGAACAAATGGCAGGCATGACCCAACTGGAAACGCTGGAACCCAATACAAAAAAAGCGTTTTTGATCAATGCGTATAACCTGGTGGTGATCGCCAATATTATAGAACAGTCGCCAGCCCGATCGCCGATGGATGTTCCGGGTTTTTTCGAACGGTTGAAACACAACATTGGAGGCCACTACTGGAGTGCCGATCAGATCGAAAACAAAAAGTTGCGCCCGGAATACAAAGATGCACGCCTGCACTTTGTGTTGGTATGCGGAGCAAAAGGATGTCCGCCATTGGTAAATTTTGCTTACATGCCTTCCAAACTGGAACAACAATTGGAAGAACAAACAAAAAAAGCGTTGAACGACGCAAATTTTATCCGGGTAGACGATGCCAATCAAAAAGTGGGGCTTTCGGAAATTTTTAAATGGTACGAAAGCGATTTTAAAATGACAGCTGCCTCCAATCTTGCTTATATCAATACCTACCGCAACACGGCTATTCCTGCCGGTTATAAGCCCTATTTTTATGCGTACGACTGGACGTTGAACCGCTTGCCTGTAAAAGGAGGGAGTACAACTGCCGGTTCCGATCCGATGATCGACCCGATCGATAACGATTTTAACCTCCAGACCTACAACGCCGGTTCGCTGCTTCAGCTGGGACAAATTGATGTAACCCTTTTCAACAGCATGTATACCCAAACCGAAACCAACTGGCAAGGTACTACCAGCAGTGGGTTTCGCGAAACATTGGGAGGGAGTTTATTGCAATTTTCCATGGGAGTTTCAAAAAATGCACGCATCAATCTTGGGTTCGACATCAACCTGAAATACACCGCCAGATCCGGCGACAGTACTTTTGCCTCTTTTACAGATGCTTTTGCGTTTACCAATACGGATACCTCGCGCGTGGGCATCTCGTCCGTGGGGCCGCGCATTAAAATATCGCCTTTTAAGGGTGCAAATAATTTTTCCATTCAAAGTACTTTTCTGCTGCCTGTTGCCGCAAACCCGGAGGGGCTTTACGGTCAGACAGATCCTTCCGATAACCGGTATTGGCTGGACTGGGACCGTTTAACATGGTGGAACCAGTTTTTTTATACCCGCGATATTGCCGACGGAAAAATGCAGTTGTTTTTTGAAGGCGATGTAAAGTTTCTTTTCAGGAAAAGAAGAACACAAGTACACCAGGTACAACTGCCGGTAAGTGCTTTTGTGAGCTACTTTCCTACTCAAAAGGTGACCCTGTATGCAATGTCGCAGCACACCCCGACTTTTGTAATGAATCCGGCTCTTCCGCACATCAACGACTGGCCGGTGGGTGCTTCCAATACTGCTGCCGGGGTTGGGTTCAAGTATCAGCCTACTTCGAACCTGAACATCGAATTGCTGTACACCCACTTTTTTCAGGCGATCAACGGAGGCTTTGGAAGAACCTTTAACATCGGCATCAAATACATCCGTTAATGTTCAACGTTTTGGGCAGCAGTGATCCGAAGCGATATTCCACTCTCCAATTTGTCCATTATATCCCCCATGATAAAAGCCCAATTATTCGCTATGGGAACCCAAAGGGAGTTGTTATCAACACAATTGACGTACTACAGAACCGTAAACCCAAAAACAGGGCGTTCCGGCTCTATCCCCATGGGAGGACTGGTTACTCTTGCTTTTACCTCCGGATATAACGATGACCGATTATTGCGTTGGATCACCCACAGCCTGGAAGGGGAACTTTGTACATTGACAAAAGCCAGGATCGTATTTTACGAAGGGGATCCGGATGGGAGTAAGCTTTTTGAGTATCGATTGCACGATGCGGCTTTGGTGTACTGGAAAGAGGAGTTTAAGGCAACCGGTACAGCCCCGATGACGGTAACCATCACCATTTCCGCTGCCATACAAACCATAAAAGGAATCACCTGGATAAAACCCTGGCGGGAAAGCAGGGTGCTTTCGGAAGAAATTGCAGCCCATAAAGAAGGAGTACAGAGAGGCGTTTCG
>CALLUQ010000162.1 GCA_938010565.1 uncultured Flavobacteriales bacterium | reverse complement strand
GCCAGCTCATGCACTTTGAATATTTTTCGTTTTTTCAGGAAATATCAAAAACGATTTACGGACCCCATTTTTAATCGGTATGGCGTATTATCCGGTAACCCACCCACCTTGCGAACCGTTACCCCTCATTGAAAACCCAATTCGTTCCGTGAATTAATGAATTGGGCAAATCATTATCTTTGTGATAAAGAGATCATATGCCCGATTTCATAGAAAAATATATCAATCCTTTTACTGATTACGGTTTCAAGCGACTTTTTGGCGAGGAACCCAACAAAGACCTCTTGCTCGACTTTCTCAATGAACTGCTCAAAAATGAGCAAGGGAAGATTACCAGTTTGACGTATTTGAAAAGCGACAGGCTGGGAAACAGCAAAGACGACCGAAAAGCCGTTTTCGACCTGTACTGCGAGAATGAGGCTGGGGAAAAATTTATTGTGGAACTCCAAAAGACAAAGCAGAAATTCTTCAAGGACCGGACGGTCTATTACTCGACATTCCCGATTCGAGAACAAGCCCAAAGGGGGGCGGACTGGAATTTTGAACTGAAAGCAGTTTACACCATAGCCATCCTGGATTTTGTATTCGATTCGGACCTGGAAGAGCCCAAAAAGTTCAGGTATGACGTAAAACTGACGGATATTGAAACGTGTAAAGAGTTTTACGATAAGTTGACTTTCATCTATTTGGAGATGCCCAAGTTCAACAAGCCCGTTGAATCGTTGGACTCTCGATTTGACAAATGGATGTACGTGATCAGGAATCTGAACAAGTTGGACCGAGTGCCGAATGAACTTCGGGAAAGCATCTTTGAACGGTTGTTTGAGGTGGCGGAGATAGCCAGGTTCAGCAAAGCGGAGGCCGATGCTTATGAGGAAAGTTTGAAGTCCTACAGGGATTTGAAGAACTCATTGGATACGGCCTTTGAGGAAGGAAGAAAGGAAGAGAAAAAAAATGCCGAACTGGAAAAAAGAAAAATAGTCGTCAACCTGATTGAAATTGGATTGGTTGTTTCTTCTATCGCAAAAGCAACAGGATATACAGAAAGCGAAATCGAAGAAATCAGAAAAGAAATAAACGAGGGGAGTAACAGCATATAGCTTATGGCGTATGAACTGCTGCCAGCAGAGTTTCCGTTCCGTAGTAACTTGGTTTTGGCGGACAAGACCACGTTTCTAAACCGCCACAAACCATACACAAACCATTGCAACTCCATCCAAAAACCGAATGGGCATACGCTTTTATTCAAAAAAAGCGGCACAGAAATTTCCGCACCGCTTTTTTTGAGGAATAAAGTAAAATATCTCAGGGATTGTTCACCTGTGCTTTTAAGGCTTCCAACTCCTGGCGCAATGCCTGTAACTCGGCCAGAACCCCCAACGGCACATCGGTGTTGGTAAACGTAATTTCTCCGTGAATGGCAATGGTTCCATCCTCCCCTTTGAGCGTAATGCGATCGATGCCTTTCTGATCGCGGAGCACGATCATTCCTTGATCGGCAGTGGCCTGTATGGTAACGGTATTGTCTTCCAGCTTCATGGAAAGACCTCCGTCAGCGGTGTTTCCGCCAATGGTTAGATCTCCGCTCTCACCATCCAGCTTTAAGGTAGCATTGCCATCGGATTTTTTGACCGTCAGATCGCCATCGGTGCCATTGCCACCGAGGTGAATGTCGCCTGACCCTCCGTCGAGATGAATGGTGTTTTTTCCATCGGCAGTACGACAGATCACATCGCCATCGGTACCGTTTCCGCCCAGATAAGCGTTGTTGCCGATATGAATGGTTTTGGCCTGTCCGTCGAGATGGATGGTGGTTTCGCCCTGGGTATTCCGGCAAATTAAATCGCCGTCGGAACCATTTCCGCCCAGGTAAATGTTGTTGTCGCAGTGAATGGTTGCAGCATCTCCATCCAGATGGATCGATTGTGTGCCATCGGCTCTTTTGATCACGATGTCGCCGTCTTTCCCATTGCCACCGAGGTACATGTTGCCTCCTCCCCCGTCGAGATGGATGGTATCTTCGCCTTCGGAAGTACGGCAGATCACATCGCCATCGGTGCCGTTTCCGCCCAGATAAGCATTGTTGCCAATGTGAATGGACCTGGCCTGCCCGTCGAGGTGGATGGTATCGTCGCCTGCCGTGTTTCTCAGGATCACATCGCCATCCTGGCCATTGCCACCGGCAATAACATTGCCATACTGGCCGTCGATATGAACGGTATCCTGGCCGGAGAGGTTCCTGCAAATTAAATCGCCATCCTGACCGTTTCCGCCCAGATAGATGTTTCCGTAACGGGTATCTACCTGCACGGAAGTATTGCTGCCACTGGTTTTTTTGAAATTGGTAACGTGTCCTACAACTTCTACTACGGTATTGTTTAATTTAATATCTGTTGCCATTTTGAATTCGTTTTTATGGATTTGAGAAACGGGTTAGCTATTTTTAAGAAGGTTTGCTGCCTGTTGGGTTTCTCCGAGTGTTTTCAGAAAACCCGCAGCCTGGTATTTATAAAAAGAACGATCGCTTTTTGCCAGCTTCATGGCCAGCCTTTTTGCGTCTTCAGCCTTGTGGTCATACATCTTTGCTTTGGCTTGAGCGAAGAGCACAGGCGCACTGTTGTTCGCTCCTTCGGGAAGATCTATCATAAGGTTTTCGATCGAAGATTCGATCATGGCAGGTTGTTGATACCTTAACCCCAGGTCTACCAGAGAAGAATGCCCCATCATGCGGAAGGCTTGCGCTTCGATGGCATCGCCTTTTGTTTTTGCCAACTCCTGAAAATAAGCCGTGCTTTTGGCCAGCTGTGCATCGTTTTTCAGGTAAAAGGAAGCATGGTAGCGTTCTTTTACAAGATGGATGTAAGCATTGCTGCGGTATTGCCGGCTCAGGTCACGAAGCAAATTCCGGGTTTCGAAATGCACCTCAAGGTGGGATTGTGTCAGTTTCACTTTGTCCTGCATCACCCTTCGCCACCCGTAACCAATGGCCATTGCTGCTTCATAACTGCCATTGTCCCAGTTCATGTAGCCTTTTTTTCGCAGCGATGTATACGTTTTAATATCGACCATAATCTGGCCGAGGGCACGCACTACGCGGTCTTCATACGTTAAGCGTCTGAAGGGGCCTTTTTCAACTTTTTTCTTCACCAAAGGATGGTTGAGGGCAAACTCGCCCACTTTCGGGTGGTGTTTCAGAATTTGCCAGGCGGTCTGATAACGGGCATCCTTAAAAGCCCTTTTTGATGCACTCAGGGCATCCGGAGATCCGGTATAATACCCGGTGGGCTCAAGGTCGCTTCCGCTGATGGCCACCACTGCCGCCATGCTTTCCTGAAAAGGATTGCGGTATTGGATCTTTGCACCGGTGTGTTGCCCTGCCACAGGTTGGATCTGTCCTGCACCGATGGCTTTGGTTAACAATTCTATGGATAAATCGTTCATAATTGCTGTGTTCTGGTGATGTTAATGGTCCATTGGTGTGAAGTGTCGCCACCTTTCCCTTTTACTTTAACTCTACGGGAATTGCTGGTTTGGGAAACTACGGAAACGTGGCTGTCGTTGTTGGCAACGGTGGCCAAGCTTCCAAAATGGTTCGAACCTTCTAAAACCAGCCCCACCGTATCCAGTTTTTCGTTGGAATAGTCGAGGCCATCCCACTCAATACCCGTATCGCGAATAACCAGTGGCATATCGTCTACGGTCCAGAAGTTTACGCTCTTGTTTTTGGTATAGGTTTCCCCTTCTTCGATGAAATCATCCGTCCACCAGGCCCACCAATGGCCGTTGGCACCGTAATACATGTGCCAATCGTCGTACCATTCGTCGGTTTCGATGGCTTTTACCTTTTCAAACTTAACTTCGTATTTCTGTAAGTTATGGTTGCCTTTTTTGCTCCATCCGCATTCGATCACAGCAAAATACCCTACCGGAATTCCTGCCATGCCGGAGAGGTCTACCTCCACATCGAAATAGGCCGGCTGGCCATCGGGCCCCAAACGTTGGGTAAATGTGGGTTTGAATGCATTGGGTGTATTTACGGGAGCAAAACCATGGGCCTGCTCAAAATCGCGAAAAGCGAGATCTTCCCCGCCAAAAGCCGGATCATCGCCTTGGGTTACTTCCAAAAAGTCGTCCAATTGCGAATTGTTATTCACGGCAATATGGCGGCACAGGTTCACTCTGAAATTCAGGGTTGAATCGGAGTCGGGCCGCTCTACCGGAGGATAAAATTTGAAACGCAAAGGATGGTTTTCGAGGTTGGTGGCCCAACAATCTGTGGTATCGCCCCAAACGCCATCGGGTACACCGCCAAATTCGGCATTCCACCGCCCGTTGCTGTGGCCTACAAAACCGCCTGATAAGCCCATGCCGATAAAGGCCTGGTTAACGGGTACAATGGCTCCGTTCCGACCAATATTGCCTGCCGTGGTATGTTCCCTTACGATGGTGTGAGCCGGATGGATCTCCGTAACCAGGGGGGCATGGCCAAGGTCCCATATATGCCTTCCCCAAAAAGTGACATATTCTCCCCAGAAAGGGCGCCATTGGACAGGAAAAGAACCGGATTCCCACTCGCAATGAAGAATGGGAACCATATTGGTACCATACCCTCCCTTGTTTTTCATGCCTTCGCCCATCATATACATAAAAGTAGGATCCGGGATCAGGTCCCAGTTCCAATCGCGCGTTTCGTGGGTAAAAGGATTGTCGGTATACGTAACCCTGCTGGAGTGCTGGAAACCGGCCATCTGCTGGCTCAGTTCGTTGGAAACCGTACCCCAGTTGTTGCCGGTAAAGAAAATTTCCGCATGCCCGGGTGCATTTGGTTTATTGCTGTTATAGGTATCGGAACTGCGGTAATTGCAATGCTTTTGTACCCAGTTCCGAATTGAGGAGGTATTGCTTTTATTGCCATCCTGGCTGCTGTGTCTGGAAAAGGTATCCCGCAGACTGATGACTTCGTTTCCAATGCGGTAAAGCCGGGCTTTTTGGATGTGGATATCGTGTTGCGATGCAGCCATTACGCCACGCCCCATCCGGCTGAAAAATTGGCGTATGCTTAAACTGCCGATCTGCGGATCGTCTACTACGGGAGGGTCGTTGGTTTGTACCACCAGATCAAAGATCAACTCATAGTCGGCATCGTCTTCTCCAAAAGAAACCGTAACATTGAGCATGGATGAATTGGCGGAAATGGTATTTTCGCCCAGAAAATCGTCTGCATCCGGCCAATCTTCGTCAAACAGTTTAAATTGAATGGTGTTGTTGTAAGTATAACTTTTGTTGATGGTCCAGGTTTCGCCCTCGTCGAAATCCAGGTTTTTTAGTGTGTCCACCAAAGTACCATCGGCCCGGATCTCAAGACGGATTTCATCGTCGCCGGTCCAGTCTTCGTTTTCGAAGCACTTCATGGATTTTACAGTGATTGTTTTCATCGGTAATTTTGTTGAGTGAAGTATTTCGCCAAACTGCCAAACCCAATAAATACGGTGGTAAATACCAGACATTCGGAAGTGAAACTGCCCAATTTGAAGAAGCATTCGGTCAGCATAAGTGCAATAAAAAACGGAAGCACTTTTGTACATATCAATGTACTCATGTCGGTCTTTTGGAAATAGGATACGATGTTTTTCATACGGTTGATCGGTTGGTTATATGTTTATAAAAGATTGAATTCACGATAGAACAACAGGGGGGATTGTGCAGATGACGTTTGGCGGCTTTTGTTTTCCATTTCCGGTAGGGGGTTGGTTTCCGAAAGGATAGGGGAGGTGTACTCCGTATCTGCTGAGGATCTGCCATCAGCCATGCATTCCGGAGGCGTATGCGGCAGGCAGAAGTTTTTGGCGAAACTACCGTGGATACGAAAGCCCAATAAACCGTTTGGCAGCGCCCGAAGCAGCGCATAATGCCAGGTTCCCCTAAACTTCCGATGCACAGGATTTACCGATAGATATGAACGAAAAAAGACAAGCGAAAGGTGGTTGTGTTTGGCGGTTGGCATGCTTTATTTTTGGTTGGTGGGGGTTCTGATATTCGTTATACGGAATTTGTTGGGTTATGGTTATCCATACGAAGAGTTATGAATACCTGCTCTCCCCGATTTCCGGCCGATGCAATCTGTTGGTGGGATATACGTATCTTGCTCCGGTGGTGATCCGAATGCCTGAATGTACACCTGAAAAATATGCATTTATGCGCAGGAGGATATGTTAAATAGTTCAGAAAAACGATGAAACAAGTTGTTTTAATAACCGGAGCAAATGGAATGCTTGCCCAACATTTGGCCCAGCATTTGGCACCGGAATATGCGCTCCGGTTTTTAACCCGGAACGTAACCCGAAAAAACGAATATTTGTGGGATCTAAAGCATAATTATATCGATCCGGATGCTTTAACGGGTGTGCATAAGGTGATTCATCTGGCGGGGTCTTCCGTGGTGGATAAACGGTGGAGTAAAAGCAGAAAACAGGTTATTTTATCCAGCAGAGTTGATGGTGCGCATTTCATTCTGGAAGCCCTAAAAAAACAACAGATCACCATAGAAGCATTTATTTCGGCATCGGGTATAGGATATTATGGTGCCGCCACTACGGATACTGTTTTAAATGAAAAAAGCCCAAAAGGGAACGATTTTTTAAGTACGGTTTGCAGCAAGTGGGAAAATGCAGCACATGCGTTCAGATCGGACCATGTTGCCAACAGAATAGCCATTGTAAGGATCGGAATTATTTTGGCAAAAAACGGGGGTGCTTTAAAAAAAATAATCCCCCCCATAACGTATGGTTTTGGATCAGCCATAGGAACGGGAAAGCAATATATGCCCTGGATACACATTCAAGATTTGTGTGCCATTTTTAAGTTCCTTTTAAACCATGAGCACATCAGCGGAACATTTAACGGAGTGGCTCCCGAACACATTACGAATGTGGAATTTACAAAAAGCATTGCAAAGGCCCTGAACCGAAAAATAATCCTCCCCAACATTCCAAGGTTTGTGATCCAAGGATTATTGGGCGAAAAAGCGTTGATTTTATTGGAAGGAAGCAGAGTATCACCGGATAAGATCATGAAAAGCGGTTTTACGTTTGAATATGATAACATCCACGCTGCGCTCAATGATATCATAAAAAACAAGTGATCCGAGCAAAACGGTCATCATGACTTTAGCGTGATTGTAGACCACGATGAGCTGGAAACCAGGGGCACCCATACCCTGGATGCTTCCAACGCTTTTTGGGGTAAACCCTTGGTCATTATTTTTGGCGACATGGATTTTTTGGGCATTGTCCTTTCTGAAAATATCCGGGTACAATAAATGGAACATTGATGACGACCATCAAAATGGGCAATGGGTATGGCCAATAGCCTTGTTAAGAGCGGAATACCGGTCACTCCTCCATCAATAAAGTTGCTTGGTGCTAAAAAGCCTTCAACCCGAAACCGGGAGAAAGAATTCCAAGTGAAATAAAAACAACATCCTTGAAGAGACGAATGGCTGTCATCTTTAGCGATGAAGACACCCTTCTCTCACCGTTATAATTTATTTGACTATTTTTTTGGGGGTTTAGAAATTGTATAATTGTTTTTATGCTGCTCATTTATTGCATGAAGTTTGTGCTTTATTTTTTGTGATGGTATTAATTAATACATAACAACAACTCAATGAATCATCAGCTCTTTGCCACTTATACTTCAACTACACCGTATAAAGCATGTTTTTCTCTCTTTTCTATTGCCCATATAACATTACCGTAATCAAAATGCCAATATTCTTTTACGTCTACTACAAAATATTCTTTTTCAAATAAATGGATCAATAATTTCCGGCTTTCCCTGGCTGTGGGGGTTATGTCCGGATGGCAAGGATAGCATTGTTTGTTCAGGTCTATTTTTAGTCCTTCATTGGTTCCAAAATCCATCACACAATTATTTTTTTTGTCAAAGATTAGAGCATCAACAGCTCCTCCGGTTGCATGCATGGATTTTGTTTCCCGTGCAATAAAATAAGAGGCCATTTCATTAATTTCCTCTACTTTTTTGAAGGGATGTATTTTTTTTAAAAAAGCTACTTTATTATCCCATATCAGGCGTTGATGTTCAAATGACCTCCATGCAGAACGAATGATTAATGTTTTATCCTCCTTTTCAAGCGATTTACTTATTCGCTCTATTTTTTCTACAATAGCCTCTCTCACCAAATATTTATACCCCTTCATTGTAGAAGGCTCGAATAACAAATTAAGTCCAGCTTCCTTCAGGCTGATTAAGGGTGAATTGTCGTCTATTACCGGAGTTTTGGAAACAAGTTGTTTATTTAAACGATCTTTTCGTTCAACCATGTCGCAATAGTCCTGGGCTTTCATCGGTTAGGTAGCATTTTTTTAATTACATATGGAGAAGTCATAGCAGAGAGCAAGGCGGCATAGTTTAATTGGAATGCTAGTTCCTTTCCCACCTTGAGGGCTGTTTTTTTTGTATGAACAACAAGATGATCGCTGCTCGCACCAAGAATATCAATATCTATTAAAGAAGTCAGGCCGGAAACCACAACATCTTGCAATCCTATTCCTAAAATGGCTCTTCTTATCGGCCCCTGATCCTGAAATTCGGGAGTATTACCAGAAGCATCTTGACAAATCTCCCCATAAGGCATGGAGGGTTTTGTTTTTGATTCAATCACTTCTGCGATTAGTGTAAACGCATCGGTAAATAATCCCGGGATAGGGTTTCTGTGAAGAGTTTCGCACCCTAAATAAATGGATTCTCCTAATCTTATATTATTAATTCTTTGAACGCTTTTTGTTGATATGAACCAATCGTAATTTGCTGAGTTTCCACCTGAAATAAACTTCAATGGCAATTTGAACTTATCTTCGATGCTTTCAGCAATAGCAGATAAATCTCCCATATTCCTTTCATCCGGTTTAACCCCTCCAAAACAGGCCAGATTTGTTCCTATACCAACTAATTCAACCCCTTTTAACTTCAATATCTTCTTAACTGTGTATGCTAAATCGGTTGGCAGTACTCCTTCTCTTAAATCTCCCAACTCCACCATTAATATGATTTTATGGGTAATATTTAGCTCTATTGCAAGAGTTGAAAGTTGGTTGATAACCAAAATTTCGGAATTGAGGCTGATATCTGCGTATTTTACTACTTCGCTGACCTGACTAAGCAGGGGTGTTCTTAGGAGAAGGAATTGTGCCTTGACGTTGGCATTTCGCATCTTTTTTATATTGGAGATCCTTGAGTCTGCCAATATTTTAATTCCGCTACTTATCAGTGCATTAGCTATAATAGGGTTTCCGCATACTGCTTTTGTAACGCCAACAATATCAATTCCTCTTGAGTTGTATAACTTCTTTAAAATTTTTGCATTATGAATAATCTTGCCAAGATGAATTTCTATTCTTGGAGTTGGCATAGTCTATGTTCATTCGAAAGCCTTTGTAATTCAGGAAATTGCTCAAGTAATCTATCTGTAAGTTTGTCGCATCCATGCTTTAACACATCGGTGGTTGGTAATTTGTAAATGTTCTCATACTCTATAATCGTATTTTCGAGCTCGTCATCTGTCATACCATCATGATTAATTGTAATGGCTATCACCTCTGTTTCAGAAAAAGCTTCTATCAGGTCAATTTCATTACCCAAAGGAGGCAAAGCAATGTTCGGATAATCACAATGATTTTTCCTTTTCGGTGAATCTTGAATGATGACAGCATCGGGTATTGCTCCTTTAAGAATAGCAGATGAAGAAGTAAATGCCGGATGACTCAACGCTCCCTGTCCTTCTACAACAATGATATCAGGCTGTTCATGCTCATAAGCTGTTACAATGGCATGCTCAACCTCTCCGGTTGCAAAACCAGAGCTTAACACGTCTACGGCAATCCCATACTTTGCACCTTGAAGAATACCCGTTTGTCCTGTTGCAATGAAAACTGCATTTAGCCCTTCCTGTTTCAACGCTTCGACAAGCTTTACAGCGGTGGTTCTTTTACCTACGGCACAATCAGTACCAAAAACGGTTATTACAGGAATTTTAACATCATGAATACGCCCTGAAAAATTGTGCAGATTCTTTCGATCCGGAGGCTTTCTTATGTCGTAGATTTGAACATTATACTCTCTTGCTTTCTGCATAAAGCGTTCATTATCTGTAAAAAACTCAGGTAAACCGTTTACAATGTTCATACCCATTTTCATTGCGGATAAGATGACCTCTTTTTGCTCTTTACATAGAAATGAAGCCAATGGTGCAATACCATAAATGAAATAATTAGGCGCATCACCTAAAACATCAATGACTGCTGCTAAATTCTTGATTACCGGGATTCCATTTTTTACCCCATCAAGGTGTTCACCTGCGTCAAGCCCCGCTTTTGTACTGTCTATAACTCCTATGATTTTATATTTCTCGGAGTGTCTTACAAGACCATTGGCAACTTTTCCATCTACTTTTCCAAATTCATTTTCACTATATATTATTGCGGTTGTTTTCATGAGTACAAAATTTATTTTCAAAGATCCCATGGAACTCCCAAAATTTTGTTCATGCGCGTTTGTATAGTTTGCGCATGTTAAAATTTATGTTCGTTTCATAGATTGCTTTTCATTTTAATAATGATGCGATTCGGTTTAGCTTACTTTTTTTTAAGAAATGAAACGCAAGGTATAGGAGTGTTGCCAAAGCGATAGAACCATAAAATGGCGTGAGAAGAAAAACAACACTACTGAAATTGTGCAGGAGCTTTCCGATATAACTTCGAGGGTGTGAATCATAGTAGCCATACGGATACCTGTTGACCATATTATGCCGATGTATGCTCCTAATAGCACTTGCTATTAGATGATTTACTGCAAATAGGATAACAATGATGAATACTATAATCAATAAGGGAGTGTAAACTCAACGCTGTCTAGGGTTTCAACCCCGGGGTCTCTGATCTGGGGGTTGCCGCCAATTTCTAAGGCCAACCGATTCCCAAATTTAATGCTTAATTGCTGAACGGTCAAAGCCCAATTCTGTAGCGGTTTATCCCATTTCTTTTCGATATTTCGAATGGCCGGATAAATCAGTTTCATCAAAGCCATATCGGAGGTAAATGCCCCTTTGGTCTTTGCTGGACACATACTTGAGAGAGTTGCGTATCTGGTGAACGATGCAGCTTTGCACTTCGGCCTGAGGGTAAACACTCAGGATAGCTTCACTAAAGCCTGCCAGGTTGTCTGTACAGGCAATCAGCACGTCTTTCATACCTCGATTGTGCAGGTCGGTAAGCACTTGTAGCCAAAAATTGGCTCCTTCACTTTGCGAAACGTAAATGAACCTGCTGAACTCTTAATGGTCTTTTTTCCCTTGCCATTGCGCTTGTTGTCTTCATTTCGAGTAGATTCATCCGGATGGTCTTCCATATCCGCTTCTAAGGCTATCTCTAAAAAATGCTTCAACATGGGTGCAAAGGCTCCGTCTTTACCAAACAATGATTCCCCTGACCTTAAATTGTCGCAAGGCTTTTTTCCTTCCGTTTCACTGCTTTTGCTGCTCTTTTTTCCTTTAAGTTTTTAGTAGGTGCTTTTTTACCTGATTTTTGTTTTCCCTGTTTTTCTTTTGGCATGTTGTTTATGTTTAAATGAATATGAGTATTAATCGACCTTATTTTAGGCAATTAAGGCTTTGGGAATATCAAAACGCTTATTCCTGAAATCGCGTTACGGTAAACGATCAAATGATGATTATACAAAGGTGGGCACCCTTTCCTCACAAAGTATTACACTTCTATGAGAGTATGTTACATATATCACATGTTCTCAAGATTGTCCCTGCGTTTTTTTCCGAGCCGCTTGTAAAAGGTAGGAGTGAGGCCGGTAATTTTCTTAAATTGATTAGACAGATGTGCAACACTGCTATAATGTAATTTATAAGAGATTTCGGTAAGATTAAGTTCATCGTACAACAGCAATTCTTTTACTCTTTCGACCTTATGAATGATGATGAATTGTTGAATGGTGATGCCTTTTACCTCGGAAAAAACATTGGCCAGGTAGGTATAATCATGATTTAATTTTTTACTGATGTGATCAGAGTAATTCACTTGAGGTAATTCATCTGAATAGTGGATCATTTCTGTAATTACATTTTTTATTCTTTCAACCAGAATGCTTTTTTTATCATCTAATAATTCCAAGCCTGATTTAAGTAAATTTTCTTTTAATAACCCTCTCTGCTTTTGTGTGATATCTTCTAAAACTTCAATCATCCCTAAGTCAACAACTACATAGTGTAATCCGAGCTTTTTTAGCTCTTCTTTTACCATCATTTTGCATCGCAAACTGACCATGTATTTGATGTATAATTTCATATTGGCCTTTATTCTAAAGGGATTCAATTCTCTTTACGGAGAAACTAAAACTTTTGGAGTTTTAGGCCGGGTTTGGTGGTCTAGCCACCTATTAATCGGACTTTAACATTTTTGTTTTTCAATAATACGCTTTTTTGACTTTACATTTGCCTTGCGAGGAACAACCGATGACGATTTTTTGTACCGTAAGTTGTTTTGGAACCTTGGCGCCAATGATCTCTTTTTCGATTCTTTCGCCCCATCGAGGGGGCTCAGAGTTGAGCGAGGAACATCCCTCAGGCTCATTATTATCCGATTACCCGTAAATGGATGGATCTGATGCTTGGGGATCTTCAGTTTAAAAACAATTTTTCGTTTTTTAATTTTGGAACTCATTTGTATGTATCCCTGACCCCAAAGCATTTCAAAATCATTTGGGCAAAGATGAGCAATGCTTCCATGCAAGGGTTGATTGTTGTAGATCTCCCGGAAGGAGATCAGGTTTTGTTCCAATTCGGTGATGCTCCAAAAGCAAAAGCGTTTAAGGCGTTCAGCCAGGATCGCATGAAAACTTTCCACATGCCCGTTTTTCTGTGGGGTATACGGATGGGTAAACACTTGATGGAGATGATTGTCTCTGAAGAACAGTTGTACCATTTTTGCGGAAAACCGTTTGTCGTTATCGTTTCTAACCTCAATATGAAGGGCATCTTTAAGGGTATCGTTGGGCTGTAAG
>CALLUQ010000161.1 GCA_938010565.1 uncultured Flavobacteriales bacterium | reverse complement strand
CGGCCTCTTAGCGGGAAGTTTGTTTCAATTAATTTTTCCTTTTCTCACGCAAAGTGTAGTCGATATTGGCATTCAAAACCAAGACATTAACTTTGTCTATTTGATTTTGATCGCTCAATTGTTCTTGTTCTTAGGAAGAACCGGAATAGAGCTGATCAGGGGATGGATATTGCTCCACCTGAGTGCCCGGATCAATATTTCTCTGATATCCGATTTTTTTGTCAAACTGATGAACCTCCCCATTGCTTTTTTTGATGTAAAAATGACGGGAGACATTATGCAACGCATCAACGATCACCAACGCATTGAAAGCTTACTCACGACCCAATCTTTAAATGTACTGTTCTCTTTCTTCAACCTTATTGTGTTTGGCGGCGTACTGGCATGGTACGATATAAAAATATTTGGAATTTTTATCCTTGGCAGCGCCTTGTATTTTGTTTGGGTGACCCTTTTTCTAAAAAGACGAAAAGACCTGGATTACAAGCGTTTCTCACAAATGAGTGATGAGCAAAGTAAAGTGATCGAACTGATAAACGGCATGCAGGAGATCAAACTCCATAATGCCGAAAGACAAAAGCGTTGGAGTTGGGAGTTTTTACAAGTTCGCTTGTTTAAAATTTCTATGAAAAGCCTGGCATTGGAACAAACCCAAATCATCGGATCCGGGTTTATCAATGAAATTAAAAACATTTTCATCAGCATCTTTTCAGCCAAATTGGTCATCGATGGTGAAATTACATTGGGGATGATGATGTCTGTCTCTTACATCACCGGGCAACTCAATAGCCCTATTCAACAACTCATTGGGTTTATCTATTCTGCTCAGGATGCCAAAATAGCATTGGAGCGCTTGTCGGAAATACACAATAAAGAAGACGAGGAAAGTACAAAAGAGCAAAAAATACACGAAATACCGCAGGATGCAGATTTTAAAATAGATGCTGTTGATTATCACTATACCGGAAGTTCGGAAAAAGTCATCAAAGGATTAAGCCTGGTTATACCTGCCAACAAAATAACCGCTATAGTAGGAGCAAGCGGAAGCGGAAAAACGACCTTGATGAAACTGCTTTTAAAATTTTACGAGCCCAGGCAAGGTAAAATATCGGTAGGCAATTACGATCTGTCCAATATTGCACAAAGTGCATGGAGGGCACAATGTGGAGTGGTAATGCAAGAAGGGTATATTTTCAATGATACCATAGCCAACAACATAGCCATAGGAGCCAACCACATTGATTCTCAAAAATTAAGGCAAGCCGTTGAAATGGCGAATATTAAAAATTTTGTCGAAAAACTACCCTTGGGATACAATACTAAGATCGGCATGGAGGGGGTTGGAATGAGTACCGGACAAAAGCAACGTTTGTTAATCGCCAGAGCCGTTTACAAAAATCCGGAGTTTATCTTTTTTGATGAAGCTACCAGTGCTTTGGATGCTAAGAATGAGCGGATCATCATGGAGAATTTGAACCGTTTTTTTAAAAACAGAACCGCAGTAGTGATTGCTCACCGCCTGAGTACCGTGAAAAATGCCGATCAAATTGTGGTATTGGATAAGGGGAAAGTCATTGAAAAAGGAACATATAATGAACTGGTGGCATTAAAAGGAAGCTTTTATGCTTTGGTTAAAGATCAATTGGAACTTGAACGTCTTAATGAATAATGGAGAATGGATAATTGACAATGGACAATGGATAATGGATAATTGAGAATGGACAATTGAGAATGCACAAAATTGATAATTTGGTGGACAAATTGAGAATGGACAATTGGATAATGAATAATTGACAATGAGGAGCGATGAGGAAGAATGTGGTAAAGGATAAGAGTTTTGAGTTTGCTTTACTTGTTGTGCAAACGTATAAGCTACTTGCCAATGAGCAAAAGGAATTTGTTTTATCAAAACAGTTTTTGAGAAGTGGAACGGCAATAGGAGCTTTAATCAGAGAGGCGGAACAGGCAGAAAGTAAAGCTGATTTTATTCATAAGTTAGCGATTTCACTAAAAGAGGCCAACGAAACGGATTATTGGATTGAATTGATCTATCAGTCGGATTATTTGGATGAGTCATGGTATCAAACTTTGTCTTTAAAAGTAAATGAATTGATCAAATTATTAATAGCAATTATAAAATCCGGTAAAAAACCTAATGGAGAATAAAAGATTGGATCGTATAACGAATAATAAACACACACCGTTTGTCAATTATCCATTGTCAATGCTCAATTACAAAAATGAATAACGAACAATTACATATTGAGGAAGAAAAGAAGCAACAGGAAAGTAATGCTCACTTCAACCTTCGGAGCGATGAAGTTCAGGAAGTATTGAGTCACGTTCCTAATTGGATGATCAGGTGGGGCATCACGCTTATTTTTAGCTTGATCGGATTGTTGCTATTTCTTTCCTGGTGGATACAATACCCTGATGTTATTCCGGGAAAAGTTACCCTGACGACAGAAATTCCTCCGGTCAGGCTGGTGAGTAAAACAAGTGGCCAGATCCGCAAAATTTATGTTGAAGAAGGAAAGCATATTGATGAAGGAAGTTTCATTGCTGAAATTCAAAACCCACTGAAAGAAGAAGCCATTGAGTATCTAAAAAGCATTATCTTAATGCTAGACAACCAACTGTTTGCGGGGGAGCAACAAGGAGATTTCACTCCGATAATAATGGACAATCCCGGCTTTGTGTTTGGAGAGATGCAAGCAGAATACAATAATCTGAAGTCTTCCGTAAAAGAATATGAGATATTGCTCACGGATGAATTTAGAGAAAACAAGATCCGCAACCTGAAAAAACAATTACAATATTACGAGTTACTGGCTACGATAAGCAATCGCCAATTAAAACTGTCCGAAAAAGACTTTAAGCATGCAGAAGAAAAATACCAATCGGATAAACGGTTGTATGAGAAAGGCGTAATTTCCAGAATGGACTTTTACGCGAAAGAAAAGGAACTAACAATTCACCGGCAGGAAATTGAAAATTTGAAAAAATCCTATGTTCAAAATAACATTACCATAGCCGAATACGAAAAGCAACTCTACGAACTGACGTATGAGTTCGATGAAAAAGAAAGGAAGCTGAAAGAAAGGATTTCGTTGGGTATGGACAATTTGAAAAATTTTATTCACTCCTGGCAGCAAAATTATTTGATAACAGCACCCTTTTCAGGAAAAGTAAGCTATCTCACCAATCTATCGGACAACCAATTTATTCAGGCCGGGATGCCGTTATTTGCCGTTATTCCGGAGAACAATCAATTCATTGGTCATGTTCAAATACCTGCACAAGGATTCGGAAAAGTAAAACGGGGTCAGGAAGCACATATTAAACTGGATAATTATCCCCACCACGAATATGGGCAGTTAAATGGAAAAATAACTGAAATAACACAAATTCCCGGTGCCGATGCTTCCGGAAAACAAATGGTTTATTGGGCAAAAGTGGAACTGGTCGATGGACTTACTACAACCTACCAAAACGAATTGGAATTTAAACAGGAAATGCCCGGTACAATAGAAATTATAACAGAAGATTTACGCCTAATTGAGCGGATATTTAACCAATTTAAAAAAGTATTTGATAAACCATAAAAATAGACTCCCTCGGAGTGAGGGTTTGTATTTTTTCTTCTAATTTGGGTGAAACCTTGCTTGCATGGGGTTTGGTGGGTATATTTGTCGCCCATTCCAAACGAATGGCTCCGTAGTATAATGGATATTATGTAGGTTTCCGGAGCCTAAGATCCAGGTTCGATTCCTGGCGGGGCCACTAAACGGGAATAAGCTGGATCTTCAGTTTTATTCCCGTTTTTTATGTTTTTTTTATTGTTGATAGTGAGGAAATTATGTCGAGAATAGAATTTACTCTTGTGGTTCGATAATTGCCATGGCTCCAAACTCAATTCTGGCATTTGTTTTACCTCTTGGAACCGGGCGCATATCAGGTTGGTAAATGTTTACAATTCGGTTTTTACAATCACCCACATCAACAAAAATGCAAGCAAGAGCCTAAAGATCATTTTTTATAACCCCATGGGTAGCCGGATCAGTTTCCGGCTTCATACCAACGGCAACCAATCCAATCGACCAGCATCAAATCGTATTTTTTCAAGAATTTTTCCATCGCTTCAACTGCTGTTTCTTCAAAACCGGAAAGGTTCAGTTCATGGATATAGCCTCCTTCTTTGATGCCGTATAAAAATCCGTGTTTCCACTTGGTGGCAAATCCGTTTTTCACGTAGCCTTTTCCTTCCAGCAGTAAGGCGCGGTACCCGTCCTTCGGTTCGAAATACATACCGAAAGCTTTTTCCGGAATACAAAGGGGCGTTGCCGGTATGTTTTTTCTGATGTGTACTTTGGTGTACGCATGCAACCCACCTTTAAGATCCGTCTGATGCTCCTGCCGAATGGCCTGCACTTCACTCATTTCCAGGATGATCGAATCCTGTTTTTCCGCCTTCATAAATTCGATCTGGCGCCAGTGGCCGGCTTGTAAAACAAAGGGCTCTCCTTCCGGAGAAACCCTTTCCGATGTATGGGGAACCTCACCGGAAAGGGTAGGCAAAGAAAAAAAGCCTGTACCCGTATTTGCGGTTTCCTGTTTGCGGATGTACAGCTCCAGTTTTCCTTTTTTCAGAATTTCGGGTTTGCGGAGCGGACGAGCCCGCACCACACGGTATGACTCGCTTTTAATGGTAAGTGTGGTTGCTTTTTCAAACGTATCCGGCAATTTTTCGGTAGGCGAAAAATAGGTTCCGATCACCCGTTCTTTATCCGCTTCGATGAAGGTCACTTTTACCCGCCCTCTTTTTTTATTCCAAAACTTCCCGAACATCCTTGTGTTTTATGTGGTGCCCGGCAAAACCAGGCACAAACTTTTAAACCGTTTTCCATCCGAAACCACACATCCTTCCTGTGTCATTTTAAACAGAGTTTTTTCCCTCGGCTCCGGGTAGTTCTTTTGCGTGGTGTACACCTTTATTCCTTCCAGAGGATGTTGGGCCGCTTTTCGGAAATAGGCTGCATCGGTAAAATCGGCTTTGCTTTCGGACGGTGCTTCCATGCTTACCATTACCAGCTTATCCGGCAAACATTGAAATGCCCTGAACACCTTTTGCCCTTGATATTCGAGGTATTGTACCTTTCGCATTACGCCTTCAAAAACCACATCGCTGAACAACGCTACAATGCGTTCCGCTTCCTCTGCCGAATCTGCTTTTAATTGTTCCCAATCTTTTCCGGTAATGCCGTTTACGATCAGGTAGTCCACAAACTCTTTCTCCAGGGCTTGGAGTTCTTCTTGTGTAAGTAACCGGTATTGGGGCTCCATAGGCATGTACTTTTATCTACAAAGGTATCGGCTTTAGCTTGTTCTTCTTTTCCTTGTTTACGAGGCTTCAGCGGTTTATAAAACCATTGGCAAGCACAACGGGGTGTCTTTTCCGGCGGCTCGTCTTTAAATCCGTCAGGAGATCTTTCGCATGCGCATGTTTTCCGGTGTTACTTCCAGGTACTCGTCTTCTTTGATGTATTCCATCAATTCTTCCAGCGAAAAATTTACTTTCGGAGCAATGCGTGCACTATCGTCGGCTCCCGAGGCACGCATGTTGGTTAGCTTTTTTCCTTTGATCACATTGATATCCAAATCGTTGTTGCGGCTGTGTTCGCCGATCACCTGCCCTTTGTACACCTGATCTCCCGGATCTACAAAAAAACGGCCACGGTCTTGCAAACGGTCAATGGCATAGGCCAGGGCCTGGCCGGCTTCCATAGAGACCAAAGACCCCAGGCGGCGCGTCGGGATCTCTCCTTTCACCGCCTCGTAGGAGCAGAAACGGTGCGTCATTACCGCTTCGCCGGCGGTAGCCGTTAGCACCTGGTTTCTCAAACCGATCAACCCGCGGGAAGGAATATGGAACTCCAGGTGCTGGATATCTCCTTTGGGTTCCATTACTCGCAGTTCTCCTTTTCGTTGTGTGACCAGTTCAATGGCTTTTCCGGCAGTGGTTTCCGGCACATCGATCACCAATGTTTCGTAGGGTTCGCATGTTACCCCATCGATCTGTTTTACGATTACCTGCGGTTTTCCCACCTGCAGTTCATACCCTTCGCGGCGCATGGTTTCGATCAAAACGGAAAGGTGAAGAATTCCCCGTCCGAAAACGTTGAATTTGTCTTCGGAGTTCGTTTCAGTCACCCGCAATGCAAGGTTTTTTTCGGTTTCTTTGTGGAGGCGGTCCCGCAAGTGGCGGGAGGTGACAAACTTTCCTTCTTTTCCGAAAAAAGGTGAATTATTGATGGTAAAAAGCATGCTCATGGTAGGCTCGTCTACCGAGATCCGGGCAAGTGCTTCGGGGTTTTCCAAATCGGCAATGGTATCGCCGATTTCAAAATCGTCTATGCCCACTATAGCACACAGATCGCCGGCGCGAACAGTATCCACCTTTTCTTTGCCTAGCCCTACAAACAATTGCAATTCCTTGATGCGAACTTTTTTCTTCATGTGATTGGCCTTGCAAAGCAGGTAATCTTTTCCGGTTTCGAGCATTCCGCGGTACACCCGCCCGATGGCGATCCGGCCTACAAAGCTGGAAAAATCAAGTGAAGTGATCTGCATCTGCGGTGTTCCTTCGTGAAAAGGAGCTTCGGGAATGTTGGCCAGAATGGCATCCAGCAATGGTGTGACCGTATCGGTGGGTTCGTTCCAGTCGGTACTCATCCAGCCGAATTTGGAAGAACCATAAATGGTGGTAAAGTCGAGTTGTTCTTCCGTGGCACCGAGGTTAAACATCAGATCAAAAACCGCATCCTGCACCAGATCGGGCGTACAGTTTTCCTTGTCTACTTTGTTTACCACAACAATGGGTTTGAGGCCTAGTTCCAGTGATTTTGCCAGCACAAACCGGGTTTGGGGCATGGGACCTTCAAATGCATCCACCAACAGCAAAACGCCATCGGCCATACGGAGTACTCGTTCTACTTCTCCTCCGAAATCGGCATGGCCGGGTGTGTCGATGATGTTGATCTTTACCGCTTTGTACAGCACGGAAACGTTCTTCGACAAAATGGTAATGCCCCGTTCCCGCTCCAGGTCGTTGTTGTCCAGAATGAGTTCGCCGCTTGTATTCGAACGATCCGGGACTTCGCACTCCTGAATGATCTTATCGACCAAGGTGGTTTTTCCATGATCGACGTGGGCGATGATGGCAATGTTTCTGATGGATTGCATAGCTTCGTTTTCGAGGCGCAAAAATAGTGTTTCCTTCCTCGTTATTGCAATTTTGCGGTGTTGTATTGCATGTTTTAACGAGTATCTACGTGCTTTTCGCTTCTCCTGCTACGGAAACGGCCCTTTGTGCACGGTGATATTGGCCTGAAGTTTTCCGAAACGGTGCGAGCCTTTACCCGGTGGAGCGGAGTGAAAAATAATGGTTAAAATGGGTTGGGGGTTCTTGTTTGTCAGGGAACCATTCTCTATCTTTCTGTCCGGTTGAGCAGTAGTTTGTACCAACACAAAGGTCAACATGTATGGGTTTACTTTTGGTAAAAGCAGCAAAACAATTAGGTTCGGATAAAGAAATGATGGATGCGTATTGGGCTTATCATAAGAGGGAGCAGAATGGGTTCTTTTCGCCTAATCCACACCTCAAGAGTGCTACCGAAAAGCCATTTTCATTTCCCGATCCGGACAATTGGAGAAAGCTGAACTCAGAGGAAAGAAAGAAAAAATGGTATGGCTTTAGCCTGAAACAAAGAATGACCATCGCAACACTGGCCGGATTCGGATACGAAGGTAAAGGCATTAGCCTGAACAGCAGCCATCATTTTTCAACGTTGCGAGAAGCCTATGCGAATGCCTGGAGAGATGATTTATATAGTGTATTTTGGAGTGACTCAAACCACGATAAAAGATGGCTCTGTAATGTTTTTGTAGGAGATGCCATTTACTTGTATAATCGGAAAAGCTTTACTTCGGGTAATTCTCATTATTATGATCCTTTGCAGATCTATATGGGTAAATCATTTTTGAGAAGACGAAATAGTTATAGAGATGTACAAGCAGGAGATATTGTAGTTTTTAGACATAATGGAAGGTGGGAGCATGTTGAAATAATAACGAGAATTCAAAAGAACACATTTTCCGATGATGGTTTTTGTTCTATTGGGGCAGGCAGAGGATTGTCTCCTAATAATAACCATGGAACAGGAAAAGAAAAATGTGATGGTTTTTTTTCAGATCCTACAAGAGAGATCAATAATAATAGCCATACTTATTTTTTCCTGTAATGAAAAAATTCTACTTTATTAGTGCTGTTATAAACCTGATCCTATGCCTTCTTGCTTTTGAATTTGTTGATCTGTTTATTTGTCGTATTTAGTGAAAATTCGTTAAGCAACAGCGAGTTTTCACTTATCAGTAAATGGGGTATTGTTTCCGATACAAGTTTAACTTTTATCTTTTATAAAATTATTTTTTGGTGGGTTGCGCCTTTTTCCATTTTAATCGTTAAAAAGTATAACTATCATTGGCTCTTTTTTCTTGTGATAGCCTTCCTGTTATCGATTACTCTTATCGATTTTAAGGAAAAAAGCGTTGAAGTTTACATGTACGAGATCTCTTATTTTGCTTCCATTGGCATTTTCATCTCTGTTTTCATCCATTTTTCACAAATGGTGATTGGAAAAAAATTACTGCCAACAAAGTACAAACGGCATTAAAACGACCTTTTGTACAAGGCTGTTGTGCTGCATTGTGAAAAGCCGCCGTAAAAACAGCACATTTGATTTTTCCGACACACAAATCCAGTGCTGAAAAAACCCTATGGTTAATTGGATCTATTTTTAGGTCGATTAAATCACTTTTTATCAATGCATTGTAGTAGTTTGTGTAAAGAATGATTTAGAATACGTTTTCTAAATTCATTATACTCTTTCACCATAAAAGTGAATGAACAAGGGGAATAAATTACTTAAGGTATGAAGTGCCAAAGCCATGAAACAAACATAAACGATCCTGATAGTGGATGTTCCGGTCGTATGGCATCACACGTTCCGGAGGTATTGTACCACTAAAAAAACCCGCAACCCAACATTCATCTTCACAAGAAATACGATTAAATCATTGTGATCTTAAGCATTTACAGGTAATTGTACAAATTACGTGTTTATACGCTGGTAAAATTTACAGCATTGCCGGAGGTTTGTGTGGTATGCAAAATATTTTTAATCCAAACTTTATCCCTCATGAAAAATTCACAATATTCCGAAGCCCTTTTAATGAAAAGACCAAAAGGGTTGTGCAAAAGGTGTATACTGCTGGTTTCGGTGTTGTTCGTATATACCGGCCTGATGGGGCAAACGGGAAATACAAGATATACAAACGGAAGTTTTCCTAATATTACTACGGGGGATTACAATACGGCGATTGGGGATGCTGCGGGTTATTTTAACAGCTCGGGAAGAAGAAACACTTTTTCCGGAGCTGCTGCCGGTTATAATAACACCACTGGACAGCGAAACACTTTTTCTGGAGCTGCTGCCGGTTATAATAATACCACAGGGGAGAACAATACTTTTTCCGGAGTTTATGCCGGTTACTATAACACCACAGGATATAGCAATACTTTTTCCGGATCTTGGGCCGGTTTAAGGAACACCACCGGGAGTTACAATGCATTTTCCGGGTCTTATGCCGGTTATCGTAATACCACCGGACAGCGAAATACATTTTCCGGGTCTTATGCCGGTTACGCTAACACCACCGGACATGGCAATGTGTTTATAGGTTACCAGGCCGGTTATCATGAAACCGGTTCCGATAAACTGTATGTTTCAAACAGTAGCACCGGCAGTCCGTTGATCTACGGAGATTTTCAGGCGCAACGTTTAACGTTTCATGGCAACGTAGGGATTGGCACCACCGATCCCGGCAACTACCAACTGGCTGTTGAAGGAAAAATAGGAGCAAGGGAAGTGGAAGTAACCCTCAATAGCTGGTCCGACTTTGTGTTTGAAGACGATTATAAGCTGAGAAGCCTGAAGGAAGTTGAAAACTACATCCGGGAAAACAACCATCTTCCTGATATTCCAAGCGAAGCCGAAGTACTCGAAAATGGTATCAGCTTAGGCGAGATGAATGCCAAATTGCTTCAAAAAATTGAAGAACTGACCCTTTATGTGATCCAACAACAAAAGGAAATTGAAGCCTTAAAAGCCAAACATTAAAAAATGACCATTATGAAAAGTATCATTCGGAGTATACTGTTCATCTTCGTTTCCTCTGCTGTTTTCGCCCAATCCGATTATTATTGGTACAAAGGGGAAAAAGTTCCCCTTGAGCGAAATCCGGAAAAGAAGTTTGTGCTGCTATCGGAAAACACAACGGGTCAGGAAGCCTTGCAACAATCTTTTCACACCCATGGCCTCAGGGTCGACCGGTTTTCCAAAAGCCAGGTACAATCGAGCCTAAGACCGTTTAAAGGTTTATCCAAAGCAGAAAAGTCCTGGGCGGTTATTACCAAAAACGGAGGAATTGACGGCAACTTATCAGAGATGCAATACTCCGGTAAGCGCAGCATTATTTATGAAGCTCCGTTTTACCTTACGGCCAGTGGCAAAGAAGCAGGGCTGTCGCATCTCTTTTACGTAAAATTAAAAGCAGCCGCAGATGTGGTTGTATTGGAAGAGTTCGCTAAAAAGTACCGTGTAGAGATCCTCGGTAACAATCGGTTTATGCCATTGTGGTACACCCTGACCTGCACGGATCGGTCCGAAGGTAACGCTCTGGAAATGGCCAATGCATTTTATGAGACAAGCTTGTTCAGTGCCGCAGAGCCGGATCTGATGGTAGACGATTCCCCCAACTGTGTAAACGATGCATTTTTTGGTAACCAGTGGGGGTTGGACAATGCCGGACAAAACGGCGGAACCAATGGAACAGATATTCGTGCCTGCGAAGCCTGGCAAGCCACCACCGGAGATCCGGATATAGTAGTAGCGGTATTGGATCATGGCATTGAACTCAATCATCCCGATATGCCCAATATGTTTCCCCTGAGTTTTGATACCGAAACAGGTACATTACCAAGTATGGTTCGTGGACGCCATGGTACCGCTTGTGCCGGCATCATCGGTGCTGCTCAGGATAATAATCTGGGAGTAACTGGTGTTGCTCCGAATTGTCAATTAATGTCTATTAGCAATAGTTTAGTCGGAAACCCTAATTCGCGCCAAACAAGAGCAGACGGTTTAAATTGGGCATGGCAGAATGGCGCAGACATTATCAGTAACTCCTGGCATTCCGGCGTTCAATATCAGATCATTGATGATGCTATTCACAATGCCCTGACCGAAGGCAGAGACGGGCTGGGTTGTGTCGTTGTTTTTGCTACAGGGAATAATGACGGAACCGTCAGTTATCCGGCTAATTCGAATCCGGATATATTGGCCGTGGGTGCTTTAAGCCCATGTGGAGAGCGAAAAAATCCCGGTTCCTGTGATGGAGAAGGATGGTGGGGGAGCAATTTTGGGACCCAACTGGACATTATGGCTCCCGGAGTACTTGTCTCCACCACTGACCGGCAAGGAGCTCAAGGATACAACAATGGTGATTACACCCAAACCTTCAACGGAACTTCGGCGGCCTGCCCGCATGTGGCAGGGGTGGCTGCGTTAATACTTTCGGTTCACCCATGCCTTACGCAGCAGCAGGTGGCCGATATTATAGAAAGCACCGCTCAAAAAGTGGGAGGATATGCTTATCAAAATGAGTCAGGACGCGATAATGGCACATGGCACCATGAAATGGGGTATGGCTTGATTGATGCCGTGGCAGCAGTGGAAGCAGCAGCAGATACTTTATTCCTGCAAAATGAAACCGTTACCACCACCCTCACCCATACGGCTCCTTTTTTGATCAGGACCGGAAACCATGTTACGCCTACCATTCCTCAGGGAGATTATGTGGTGGCCCCGGGAGCAGACGTTACCTGTACAGCGGGCAACAGCATTCAACTGCTTCCTGGTTTTCATGCTAAAAACGGTGCGCATTTTTGGGCACAGATTGCTCCTTGCGATCCCGGTTCTTCTAATGTACGGCTTGCACAGGGAGGCACAAGCATACAAGGAGAAACAAGTGCCGTTAAAAATGCCGTTTTAGGGTCGGAAGATCAGTTGATAAACGAAGCATTCGGCATATACCCCAACCCCTTCACCCATACAACTACCTTTATGTATACGGTGACTACTGATAATGCACCGGTTACACTGGATATATACAACATATACGGGCAAAAGGCAGCCGTATTGCTGCAACACCAAAAACACGCCAAAGGCACACATAAAGCAGTATGGGATGGCAGTGGGTTGTCGGCAGGAATATACATCTACCAACTTCGCATAGGCGATCAAATAAAGAGTGGTAAAATTATATTAAAACGGTAGGATGATGATCCGTAAGCATTGTGAATGGTCATTATTTTATTTAAATCCCTGCTTTTGCAGGGATCTTTTTTTTACAACATTGATTTTCCAGTTCATTTGAAGATCGGCATTTATGGGGTTGTCTTTGGTAAAAGTATCAAAACAATTGGTGTCCGGCAAAGGGGTGGGTCATTCTGCAAGCACTGATTATGATTTATCAGCAATTAAATTTCATCTTATAAGTATTATCGTTAATTTTATAGTGAGCCATGTAAAACGTTAGCGAGGAGAAATCCTCTACAAATGATGCAAACACAAGGTTATGGCCTATTATACAAAGCATACCGACAGAATGGACATTCATATTGAAGAAGGCCGGGGAACAATTTTAATTAACCAAAAATGGAGATATTTTTGGTTAAACTCTATAAATACTTCCAGTTGGACATATCTTGAAAAACAAAAATTTCATAAAGAAGTGGATAACCTAATTTGGAATAACTGGGGACCATACTTTTTTCTCAAAGTAAAAGGAACATCTGATTTCGCAAAGAAGCATATGAAAACACATTGGGACGTAAACTTTGACATTGAGTGGGTGCTACATACTGAGCATTGGAAAGTTAATGTTACAAAATACCCAAGTAATCATACCGGAATAATTATTAGTTCGGTTAATGGGAATTCTAAAGAAGTAGATCTTGACACATTAGATACCCGCAAACGTAAAATACCGATAGGAGGTAAGTATTACTATCAATATCCTGTAGCACACGAATTTGGTCATACGGTCGGAAATTCGATTTACGCTGGTTCCGGAATGCATGGTGATGAATATAATCCTTCAAGCCCTTACATAAAAGATAGAAATAGCATTATGAATGCCGGAATGAAATTAAGAGATCGTCACCTGGATTATATCATAAACGAACTTAACACCATGATCCCAAATTCAAAATTTTCGATCTATTAAAAATCATGCAGATCTATTCCATCATATTATTTGTTTTCATATCATCCTGCCAGGAAAGTCACACACAAAATAATGAACTCATCCCCATACAAAAAACATTCCTTCAGGATAGTCTTAAAACAAAGAAAAACATGCTGTTAACCCAACAAGATGCGATAAGAAGTTTCGGTAACCCTATCCGGCAGGAAAAAATGCTTATCGATGAGATGTACGGTGAATTCAGAGGTAATATATATTACCAATATACGGAATACGAAAGACAAAGCAGATCCATATACATAGAGGAGTTTACCTGGGAAAAGGATCATAAAAACTACATTACCATTTGGTATGAGATCAACAACAAAAAGCACATCCCCAAAGCATATTTAATATGGGATAAGGGATCTGAATTTTAGTTGTAGGGCGTTTTTTCTCCAACCTCCATTTTCCGGTTTATTTGAGGCCACCGGGTAAAAAATAATGGTTAAAGTGGGTTGGGGGTTCTTGTTTGTCAGGGAACCATTCTCTATCTTTTTGTCCGGTTGAGCAGTCGTTTGTACCAATACAAAGGTGAGCTTACAAGCCAAAAGCGGTTAAACGGGTAGAGATACCCAAACCAAACGGTGGCATCAGACAGTTAGGAGTGCCCACAGTTACCGACCGTCTTATCCAACAAGCATAAGTCAGGTCTTGAGTAAAACCTTAGACAAAGGATTCTCTACGCACAGCTGCGGATTTCGCCCGGGCAAGAATGCGCACCAGGCCATCGTGCAAGCCCGGAATTACTTAAATGAGGGCTTGCCCTATATTGTAGACTTGGATTTGGAGAACTTCTTTGACCAGGTTAACCATGACTATTTGATGCACTTGTTAAGTAAACACGTATCGGATAAACGCGTATTAAAGCTAATCCGTCTTTACTTACAAAGTTCAGCAAAGGGAAGGCATGGGAATGGGCCAACACCCGAAAAGGAGGATGGCGCATATCTCATAGTTTCATTCTAACCCGCACCATCACCAATGATCGACTAAACCAAAAAGGCTATATTTCATTAACAGAAATGTACTCAAACGGATTATCTACTTAATGAACCGCCGTATACGGATCCGTACGTACGGTGGTGTGAGAGGACGGATAGGGAATTAATCCCTATCCTCCTACTCGATTTTGCGGGATTTTATAACTTTTAGGAGTGTTCCTTGATATTGCCCTCCCTTTCACCATGCTTTACTTCATGGATTTCCAGCGGGCAATTTTTTCTTCCAGCACAGCTTTGTATTTAAAGGAGGCAACGTTGTTCTTTTTTGCGGCGATCTGGCCCATTTTAATGGCAGTACCAGCTTCCGAAATGGCGGTTTCATACTCTTTTTTAGCCGCAAAAATATCGGCCCTCACCCAGTGGCTGTACCATTCGTCCCGAATGCTTATGGATTTATCGATCCAAACAACGGCCCGATCCGGATCAGAACCGCTTTCAGCCAGATAACGGGCGGCATTCCGGTAAACGCTTGGATCATCAGGTGTTGCTTTGATCGCTGCTTTAATGTTGGCCATGGCTTTCGCATGTGCCTCAACGCTTATGGGAATGCTTACCTGCAGTTTGTCCCAACGGAGAAAAACATTGGCTTCGGAACCGGTGATATGGGCAACACCCATGGTCATGGTTTCGGTAAAAGAAGCCTCTGTTGGCGTTACTTTCATGGTCAATACGTTATTTTTAGGATCGTATTTACCGGTTCCCCAACCATCCGTTACGGTGTTAAACATAATTTCCCACCGGTCTTTACCGGGCATCATAAACAGCGAATAAGTACCGGCTTTTAAAGTCTTCTCTTCCAGCTCTATATCATCGCTGGTGGTAAAAAGCGTATTGGCATTGGCACCGGTTCTCCAAACCTCATTGTAAGGCACCAATTCGCCCCATATGGTTCTGTTCTTTACACCAGGCCGTGAATAAACGATCGTGATGTCCGTTAATCCGATCCGCTGTTCTACCGTGGAGATCGGGCTTGGTTTTGGTAATTCCTGTGCTTTTACGGTACCTCCCCAGGTAAAGGCCCCTGATGTTAACACAATGGTTAAATATTTTTTCCAGCTCATAGCATACAATGGTTTTACAATGGTTTTACAATGGTTTATAGTACAAACGACGTGAAGCAAATCTAAAAAATTAATCCGGTATTCCATTTGTGAAAACCATCCCACCAACCCACCAACGGCTCCTGCGAAAAAGTAGCGCTGCTTCCGTTTATGAATGCTACCTTTGGTAAGATTCAAAAAAGTATGCTTTCCCAAAAACGTTTTTACAGCACCATTGCCATTGCTCTTTTTGCTCTGGTAGCCACACCCGTGGCGGGCGGTTGCATGATGGCGGTCAATGAAAAGCAGTGGAACAACCCCCAAAAGGCACGGCAGGCCATTTTACTGGGTATTGGCGTTACCCTGGTTTTCGCTGCACTGGTCTTTTTTTTCTTTTTATGGTTACCGGTTTTGTTATTTCCCCTTTTCTACGGAAGCATATGGTATCTTTTTGCTGAGATAAAACAAGGAGAAACGTTAAAAAAAATGCCCCGGGAAAAAGTGGTGCATTTTATGCCCGGTGTTCTTCTTTTCGCCTTGCCGGGATGGATAATAACGGCGGGATTATTTTTTGCATTACAACCCGAAATTGCCGCCCGGCCTTATCGGGTTGCAACGCTACATGTGGGGAAAACAAAACATGAATTGCGGTACCACGATCTGAATAAGTATGAAATTACAACACTGCTGGATGCACTGGAAAACAGCCGGCACTTCGGAACACAATTTTCCACCTATGTAAATGCCGGAAAAGCAGCCGATACCATTACCCTGTGGTTTCCGGTTTTCGCAGAAGAATGGAACCAAGTGGGCTGGATCGCTTACAGCGATACGCTAAAAATGAACATGAACCGCTTGGTGAAATATCCGTTAAAATTTATGGTATTCGACCACAAAAACGGGAAAAAGATACAGGCTTCGTTTCGGGAATGTAGCAAAACACGGACTACCACCGTCCCATAACCAAATACCCGGGCCGGAGTTACTACAGCCTGCTTTATGCTAAGTTAAGCCGCCGGTTTTCCTGATCCGGTCTTTGTCAGGTAAATACATTCTTTAAAATGCTATGTTTTTTCGGGCTTGATCTGAAAAAAGCCGCGGAGCGGGAACAACATGCGCCTCCTGACTTCGTCGGTTTAAATTCGTAAAGATTTGAACGTCAATCGCATGCGATTTTGAGTAGGCACTACGCCTGTTTTTCTACAATTTAATTTGGCTTATGGATTTATTTATTTGATCTGGAAGGGTACGTCAGAGAGTTTGCTTCCCATGATCTGGTATATTTTGTTGGCCAGCATTGTTTTTTTGGAGGGTATGGCGTAGGAGTTTCCGTTATCCACATGTTTTAAGATACTGATTTGTTGATGCACCAGTTCATTTCTGATCACTTCCGCCGAATACCTTTTGAACTGTAGTTCTATTCTGTATTGTAATTGCCTGATGCAACATAGTGCCATGAAGCATATAGCCAGATGAGCCTTTATTCTTTTGGGTGTCCAATGGTAAATGGGCCTGACTTTCATGTCATGTTTACTGATTCTGAAGGTTTCTTCTACTTCCCACAGCCCTCTGTACCGGGCAAGTATTTCCATTGGTTCTTCCCCTTTCTTGTTGGTGATTACTCCGTGTAAACCATCCCATTTTTCAGCCTCTTTGAGCTTTTGTTGATCCAACTCAATGCGTCCTTTTTCGTTGCTGATAATGAATTTCTTATACCCGTAATTATTGATCAGACTCAAAGGATCCTTGGATCTTTTGAGTTTCTTTTCCAATTGTTCAATGGCCTTCTGTCGATCGTGTCGATCCTTTGCAGCTCGTTTGGCACTATAACTGACAATGAGTGTACTTCCATCCTCAAGTTTCCATTGCGCTACTTTGAATGTTTGTTCGTCTATCTGATCTACCTTCGCATAATTTTCAAGATTGGTCAGCTCTGCTGTGAGTTTTTTGGGAAGGTTTTTAATGCGTGCCCCCACAATATATTCCTGGTTTTCTTTTTGTAGGATTTCCATGTTTTTTTTACTCAACATGGCGCTGTCGGCTACAAAGACCACCTTGTTGACCACTCCTAATGTTTTGATGTGCGCCAATGCATCTCTTAAGGTATCCCCTTCAAAGGTATTTCCCTGATAGACTTTGTATCCTATGGGAAGCCCACTGGTAGTGACCATAAGTGCCAACAGGACCTGACTTTGGTTAAACTTCATGTCTTTGGAGTACCCCTTGGCTTTTAGCTCATCTTCTTCTACGGATTCAAAATAAAGGGTGGTACAATCATAAAACAAGACATCGATGGGGTGAGGATACAACCCTTGTGCACTCTGGTAAGCCAGGTGTTGCACCTTTTCAATAACCGGATCATCCAGATGATCCATCATTCTATAAACGGCTGATAAATCGATCTTAATACCAAAATCACGTTCCAGGTCCGCTACATTGCCGCGTTTACTTGAAGGGTTGGCTATGCGTGCCATCACGATATCCTTTAACACTTTGGCACTTTTTCTTTTCTTGTTGGGGTGAATCACTTTGTTAAACTCTATTTGGTCATAAACACTCCCATAAATCTCATGAACACCGACCACAACCCGGTTCTGCTCCCGCAATTTCTTCAAGTCCACCTTCAGGGGAGTGGTATCCTCCTGAGGGGAGGATTTGAGTTTTTCTTTACGTGCTTCTATGGCGTAAGCTGCCATTTCTTCGGGTGAAAACAAGCCTGGTTGGGATTCGGCCTTTATCTTCTCTACAAGGTATGTGGCTAAATCCTTCAAACGAACCAATTCATCCTCATCCATGGCATACCCAACATGGCGAACGATCTTTTGTCTGACTTTATCACCATGGCGATATGATTCAACGATTTGAAC
>CALLUQ010000160.1 GCA_938010565.1 uncultured Flavobacteriales bacterium | reverse complement strand
GGTGGTATCCATTTGCTTGTTCAGATGTTTCAAGGCTTTTGGATATTCTTTGAACTGGTATTCGGCTTTCAGTTTCCCGATAAAAGAAGCACGGGTTTTTTGCGAACGGGTATCACGGGTAATGCGGGTTTTGAGGTCATTTTTCACTTTGTCGAGGGATTCAACCGGGCGGTATTCCAAACGTTTGATGATGTGCCAGCCGTATTCGCTTTGAACCGGAGCAGAAACATCGCCGTCTTTTTTTAAGCCAAATGCGGCATCTTCAAAGGTTTTTACCATTCGCCCGGTAGCAAACCACGCCAACTCTCCTCCTTTTCCGGAAGAAGTTTTATCAGACGAGTACCGGCGGGCCAGTTGAGCAAAATCTTCTCCGGCCTGAACCTTCGCGTAAATTTCATCGATTTTTTGTTTGGAGGATTCGCGTTTGGGGGCTATATCGCCTTTTTTACTTGCCACCATAATGTGTGCCACACGAATCTGTCCTCTTGCTTCACGTACATCTTCTACTTTAATAATGTGATAACCAAACCGGGTACGTACCGGTTGAGAAATGCCTCCAACCGGAGTCGTATATGCAGCCGTTTCAAAAGGATATACCATGGCCAGAACGGAGAAATACCCGAGATCGCCACCGTTTTGTGTTACGGAAGGATCTTCCGACCCTCCTTTTCCGCGGGCTACGGTTTCAAAATCTTCACCGCCTGTAATTCGGTTACGAAGGGCAACGATCCGTTTGTAAACGCGTACCGTATCTTCTGCGGAAGCATTGGGTTCGCAACGCAAAAGAATGTGTCGGGCGTGCACCTCTTTGGTCATGCGCCCATAAGCTTCTTTCAAAAGCGCATCGTTCATTTCGTGATCGGTGAGATAACTCTGGCTGACCTGATTGCGATAACCGGCCAACTCTTTCCGGAATTTATCTACCGTATCCATACCCAATGCCTCTGCGGCACGAACCTTGAGCCGGAACTTGGTATAAAGCTCCAGGTATTCGTCCAGTATGTTTTTGGTAATGTTTTCTTCCTTGTTATTTTTCCGAAACATGTATTCAAATTCGGACTGACGGATCTGTTGTCCGTCTACGGACATCAATACAGGGTCACTTTTATCGTTTTGAGCGTGAACCTCCATTCCGCCCATAAGCGAAACAAAACATAAACCGGTAATGAGTAATGGTTTCATATTTTTATTACGTTTTATTCATTTTTTCTTTCACCCAAAAATTTAAATCAAACTGTAGTTAGGGGCTTCTCTGGTGATTTGCACATCGTGCGGATGGCTTTCCTTTACACCGGCAGAGGTAACACGTACAAACTTAGCCGCTTTCATTTCTTCCGTTCCGGAGGCTCCGCAATATCCCATTCCGGCACGTAAACCACCGATCAGTTGGTGCATTACTTCATGGAGGTATCCTTTATAAGGAACGCGTCCGGAAATGCCTTCCGGAACCAACTTTTTAATGTCATCTTCCATGTCCTGGAAGTAACGGTCTTTTGAACCTTTTTGCATGGCTTCGAGTGATCCCATACCCCGATAGGACTTAAACTTCCGTCCTTCGTAAATAATGGTTTCTCCAGGCGATTCTTCTACACCGGCAAACATGGATCCCATCATCACGGTATCTGCCCCTCCGGCTATTGCCTTGGCAATATCGCCTGTAAACCGGATCCCTCCGTCAGCGATCATAGCAACATCCGTATCTTTTAACGCCCGGGCTACCTCCATAACAGCAGTGAGCTGGGGTACGCCTACACCGGCAATCACTCTGGTGGTACAAATGGAACCTGGCCCAATTCCTACTTTCACTGCATCTGCCCCGGCTTCCACCAAAGCCATTGCTGCTTCGTAAGTAGCAATGTTTCCAACTACAATATCAAGATCGGCGAAACATGCTTTTACTTTGCTACAGATATCGAGCACCCCTTGGGAATGCCCGTGAGCCGTATCAATAATTATCGCATCTGCTCCTGCCTGTACCAAAGCCTGCACCCGGTCAATGGTATCTTCCGTAACGCCAACCGCAGCAGCGACCCGTAACCGGCCGTAAGTATCCTTGCAGGAGTTGGGATGTGTTTTTACTTTGATGATATCTTTATAGGTGATGAGCCCTACCAATTTGAACCCGGCATCTATCACGGGTAATTTTTCGATTTTATGCTTCTGTAGGATCTGTTCGGCTTCTTTTAGGTTGATGCCCTCTGTGGTTGTGATGATGTTTTTCGAAGTCATTACCTCCGCCACCGGACGATCCATTTGTTTTTCAAAGCGCAGATCGCGGTTGGTTACAATGCCTGCCAAAGTTCCTGCATCATCAATGATCGGGATGCCACCGATTTTATGCTCGGCCATCAGTTGCAGTGCCTGGCCCACCAAAGCATCGCAAGTTAAAGTAACGGGGTCGAGGATCATGCCGCTTTCGGAGCGTTTTACTTTGCGTACTTCTTTGGCCTGATCCGCAATGCTCATGTTTTTATGGATCACACCAATTCCTCCTTCACGGGCAATGGCAATGGCCAGACTCGATTCGGTTACTGTATCCATAGCTGCAGCTACAATGGGTACTTTAAGGCGAATGTTACGGGTAAACTGCGAACTAAGGTCCACCTCACGGGGAAGAACGTTGGAATAAGCAGGGACCAACAGTACATCATCGTATGTCAACCCCTCAGAGATAAACTTAGCATGATCGGCAACCATAAAAGTGTGGGCAATGATTAAAATGGTGCGAAAATACAAAATAAAACGGAATCCTGAGTTCTTTTAAGCCGGTAGATTCAACCACTAAGTACAAGAGATCATGTAATAATTTTTAAGAAGAAATTTACTCAACGGACAGCGTTCTAGTATACCGTCTTACCTACGATACTCCGTTAAGCTTTAAGCCGCAATTTTACCATATTCCAAAGCCTGTTCCGTATATCTCCATTTCGTTTTTTTGGTGAGGAGGCATGAATTGAGGTGAACTAAGGTGAATCATCTATGTGAAGTTAAGGTTAAGCTGAGGTGAAGTAAGGGTAAAGAAAAGATGAAGTAAAGCAGGGTAAAAGCGGGATGAGGGTGAAATGAAGGGCAAGGTAAATATGGTGCCATTCCGAACCGAAAAAACGGGAAAAAAGCATTCGGCCGGGACTGCTATGGGTGTCGTTATTTTGGCTATTTAATTAAATAGAAACAGACGGGTATTTTTTACAATGTCATTAAGTTGAAAAATTTTATTTCCCTTTCTCACAAAATTTTCGCACGTTGACTCCAATTCAACTAATATCCCATTTTCGTAAAAACCCCTCATTCCCCATGAAAAGTTTTATTTTCCCTTTTATTTTATGCCTGACCCTGTTGTGTTCAACCCTACATGCCCAAACGGTCCGGCAGTATCCCAAATGCCTTGTGCCCGATGCAAGTATGGTGAACAATACGAGTCCTTCAATAGATGAAATTTACTCGAAGTATTCGGAATTGGTTTCAATTGCCAGTGCTAATGGCACTCGGACAGAAGATGATAACACTCGGACAAGAAAAGCCCGGGTTGCGAGCCGTTGGTTAACGTATTCCTTCTCCAACTACCATGTTACTGGCCCCAATAAATATAGCCCGGAGCCGTATGCAACGCGCCTTAAGGCGTATTATAGATTTCCGTTTTTGTGTGATGGTACCAACTCGGAAAATTGGGTAAGCGATGAGCCAAAACATATGCCGGATTGGAGCGGTAAAACTAGTGGTGGCTGGACAGATGCCATCTACAATGACCCGGATGACCTGAACACTTTCATTATTGGAACACATACTTCAGGCATATTCAGGACAACTGACGGAGGTACAACCTGGAATTGTGTAACCGACCACTTGGATTTTCCCGTTTTGGGAGCGCAACAGTTTGCGGTTGCGCCGGATAACCCGGATTATATTTTAGGGGTTACCGGAACAACGTTTCTCGACGGAGATGTAATTTACAGCCAGGACAGAGGCATTACGTGGAACGAAATTCCACAAGAACTTCCGGGATTTTACTGGGTAGACTTTCATCCGTTCATCAACGGTCTGGTATTCGGGGCATCGGAGCGGGAAATTTTTTACTCCATGGATTATGGGCTCAGCTGGATAAGTCTTGGGGCTCCGGCTGATTATGTGTGGGAGCATAAGAATTTTTACAAAGTGGTGGTAGCCGATGATAAGATTTTTGTTTGCAGTGATCGATGGTATGCTACCGGAGTCGAACTTTACAGAGGTGATATTGGGATATCGGAAGCTGCTGTAACGATCAACTGGTCTTCCGAATTAACTTCCGATTTTATCTCCGACAGTCCTGCGTTTATTGACTTTTCCAATAAAGTAGGATCCCGGTTTTATTTGCAATTTGTTGTGGGAAGTTCCTCACGGTTTTTTAAAACGACAGATTTCGGAGATCATTTCAATCTTGTTCCGTTCCATGCATCAT
>CALLUQ010000159.1 GCA_938010565.1 uncultured Flavobacteriales bacterium | reverse complement strand
TGATGAAGGGTTTGCTTTTGATGACATCATCATCGCTGCTCCCCCTTCCTTTGACCCAATGCCGGATACGCTTTACATTTGCGGATCTGATTCCGGCTTTATACCCCTTCCTGTGATGGCAGATACTTCCGTGTATTCCATCTCCTGGAGTTCGGGGGCCACAGGAATGTGGGATACTATTACCACAACAGGTTCGTACGCTGTTACGGCTACCGATACATTAGGGTTCTCTACCACCGATTATTTTACAGTGGTTCCGTTTCCGGCAGCACCCGATCTTCTTGGCCCGGATATCACCATCTGTATAGACGACACACTTGTTTTGGATGCTGGCCCTTATCATAGTTATAGCTGGTCTACTTCCGATACGACTCAAACCATCACCGTTATAGGTGGCGATTTGGGGGAAGGTTCCACCACTATCACTTTGGAAGTAACAGGTTTAGGGGGTTGTTCAGGCACAGACGATATCGTTGTAACGGTTGACTCATGTATTGTCGATGGCATCTTCGAAAACAAAGCTTCCATGGCCATGCGTTTGTTTCCGAACCCCACTTCGGGAATGTTACAGGTTAACGTAGATGGCGAACCAACGGGTAAGGATGTAAGCATGCTTATCTTTGACCTTCAAAGCCGTGCGGTAATGACTCGTTCATTTGTACACCACCATCAGGAAACTTCCTTTACACTAGATCTTTCGGATGTGGCAAAAGGTACTTATATCATCCGCCTTGTAAGCGATGATGCAACATCCACTAAAAAACTAATTATCAGGTAAACTATTTTTTTATCGCTTTACCAAAAGCAGGTACCTTAAAAAAGTACCTGCTTTTTTTATACCCAATACGGGCGCGCATATTCCGAATAATCCTTAAACCAATGACCCAACCACAAGCAAAGGCTTTGGTTATAGCGTAAGCGTACGGCAAACTGCACCTTGTTTTTATTGTAACGGTTTTCCTAAATTTGGAAGCCTCTTCCGGAACCTAACCATCATTTCAACGTAGTTTAATGCCTATGATCCAAAGTTCTCCCTTTCCTTTTCTCAGGGTTTTTCTGTTTTTTACTTTTTGGACAACGGGCCAAGGGATGATGGGGCAAACACGCTCTTTTTCCAATTCTTTTCACACCAAAAAAATGATCCGCGGTACCGATACCGTTTCGGTGCGTTTTTTGAAAGACGCTACCCTTTTTACCCAAAAGTGGGACACCCTTGGTCAGGCAAAATTTTGGAAAACCATCATGCAATTGTCTCCGGATTCTGCTGCCTTGAATGTGGCTTCTACTCGTGAGATATTGGAAAATGTGTTGCTCAGCGATTGGCAACGTCAAACCGATAAAGAAAAAGAGGCTTATAAAGCAGCCATCCGCACAGCGCGAAAAATAAAGGAAAACGAGCGCATATTCGTGACTTCGGGAAAAAGCGATTTTTATGCGTTTGAAAAAGCCATTGCCCATATAGATCCGGCCATCAAGGTGTTCGAAAGCCATGGGGTAGATCCCTGGTATTGCCAGACCATTCTGCTGATCGAAAGTCCGGTAGCGCACAATGTTTCCTCCGGAGCAGGTGCACATGGGCCCTTTCAGCTGATGAAATCGGTAGCTTTAAATCGCGGATTAAAAGTAAACGCACAGGTTGACGAACGCGAAGACCTTGTAAAAGCCAGTACTGCCGCATGCAAATTACTGAAGTACATGTGTATTCCTGAAACCCGAAAAATGTTGGAACGCCATCATATACCCTACAAAGAAGACGATCTGTGGTTTCGTTTGCTGGTGCTTCATAGCTACCATGCAGGCATTGGAAACGTATCCGGGTTGATCGATAAGATCAAGCCTGCCGAAGGCGGCATGCGACTCATCCGGACCATCTGGAAAACAGAATACAAAAACTTCAGAAATGCCTCTCAAAACTACAGCCAGGTAGCCTTGGCAGCTTTGCTTTCTTTTGAGGACCTGATCCAAACTCTGCCCGATACCATTTATCTGTTGGAAGGCGATAAAGCATGGATCGCCCTTGAATCCAAAGCAGCACCCAATCGCCACCCCGAAGAAATAAAAGCGGTGCTGAAAGCCTATACATCTGATTTGTATGAAAACCGGGCTGATTTTGATGTTTTCATTCAAAGGGTCCGACAGGCAGAGTACAAAATTGCGGCCCTTGAAATGAAAATTCCTTCCGCCCGGTCGAATGCCCCTTACCTGCAGCAGGAGAAGGAGATCAATACCCTGGGGCTTCGTCTTTTAAAAAGGCGTCAGTACGATAAAGCCGTTGCTTGTTTTCGGCACAATGTTGCCACCCATCCGGAGTCTTGGAATGCTTACGATAGCTTGGGGTATGTTTATCAACAAACCGGCCAAATCGACCTGGCCATCAGGAGCTACAAAAAATCGGTCCGTTTAAACCCCGGAAATGCCAGGGGGAAAAAAGCATTGGAAGCTTTGCAGAAGCTTGAATAATGCTGGTGGTTAAATGGGTTTTGGAAAATCGTAACCATCCGGAAACGAGGCGAGTACCTTCGGATTATGTTTTCTTGCACCTATTTCCCCCGTTTATGCAACCAACAGATACGGTTTTGTTTTGCCGAACCTGAAACCATGCATCGCTTTGCCCAAAAATGGCCCTCCAGAAATGAACATGGCCCCGGATGTCAAAAGATGCAACATGCTCTTGGTTGGTACCGGGCAAAAAAATGAAATCCTGCTCAAAGCATTGCCAAAAACTCCGGAATCCCTTGTAGGGCTAAGGAAATGTTAAAAGCTGTTAAAACAGACCATTCATCTGTTCCGGCTTTCCGTTTGTCCTATTCTGATGCCGGCCTGTTGCAACAAGGGCTAATTTTACTCCACAATAACCAATACTCCCCGTTATGTTTCCGTACCTTCTCCTCTCCCTGATCGTGATCGGTTATGTGGTAAGCATCTGGAAGCTTTTTGAAAAAGCGAACCGTACTCCATGGCATGCCTTTGTTCCTTTCCTGAGTACAGTTATCTGGTTGCGCATGATCGGCCGGCCTCTTTGGTGGGGGTTGTTTCTGCTGATTCCGGGGGTTAATGTTTTGATGTTCTGGGTGCTCAATTATGAACTGGCTCGTGCTTTTGGCAAAAGAACCACCATGGATGTAACGCTGGCCGTTTTGTTTCCTTTTGTGTTTTTCCCCCGTCTTGCATTCGATCCGAAAATTTGTTACAAAGGCGCTGAAAACGGCAAAAACACCCCGCAAGCCTGGTATATCGGCTGGCGCGATGCGCTGGTATATGCCACCATTGCGGCTACCACTCTAAATCTTTTTACTTTTCAGGCGTATACGATACCATCGCCCAGTATGGAAGGTTCGCTTCTCACCGGAGATCGTCTTTTGGTAAGTAAACTGCACTATGGCCCCCGGCTTCCGAATACCCCCATTTCTGTTCCTTTCACACACAACCGAGTGCCAGGAAGTATGGTTCCGTCCTATCTGGAATGGTTTTCTCTGCCCTATATGCGTTTGCCCGGCCCGGGTAAAATAAACCGGAATGATCCGGTTGTTTTTAATTTTCCGGCCAACGATACTTTTATTACAGAGGAAGAACTATCCTCCCATACATACCACCAATTTCTCACCAATATGGCCTGGGAAATGAGCAACAAAGCCCCCGATTTTGAGTCTCGCAAAGCACCGTACCTAAACCGGGCAAGAAAAAAACTCGAAAGGGAATACGGGCTTGGATACCGTCCTGTGGACAAAAGAGAAAATTATGTAAAACGATGCGTAGGTTTACCGGGCGATACCCTCCGGATCGTCAACCGGCAATTGTACATCAATACCCATCCTGTCGAAAACCCGGAAAACCTGCAGTTCAACTATACCTTCAGACTCAACCGGCCTTTCCACCTTTCGGGTTTATGCAAGCAGTTCGGTTTGAGGGAAGAAGATATTCGCCGGGTGCCTCCTTTTGATCATTGGAATGTTACGCTTCCGTTGAGTCCGGAAAAAGCAAAACAGATCGGGCAATTTTCCAATGTAACCGAAGTATCCGTTCAAAATCACCCCCCGGGTTACGACTATGGAAAGGATGAGACTTATCCGCAATACTGCCCTATTTTTCCCAATGCTCCTACCTTTGATTGGAGTGTGGATAATTTTGGCCCTTTGATCATTCCTGAAAAAGGAAAAACAGTTCGTTTAACCCCGACTAACCTTCCGCTTTATCGCCGCATCATCCATGTTTACGAAGCCCATGACCTGAAAGTGATAAACGGTCAGATCTTCATTGATGGAAAGGTGGCGAGCCACTACACTTTTGAAATGGATTATTACTGGATGATGGGCGACAACCGCCACCATTCGGCAGATTCTCGTTACTGGGGTTTTGTTCCTGAAGATCATATCGTTGGCAAACCTGTTTTGGTCTGGTTCAGCAAAGAAAAGGGCCGCAAAATTCGCTGGGATCGTGTTTTTTCATGGGCAAAGTAACAAGCCCTGTGCATTTGTGCATGCGCAGGATTAAGTATGGGGTGAATCTTTCTTTTCTTCCGAAAACAGCGCGTCTTCTTTGTGGTGGTTTGCCATGCTTTCAGAGGGATGGTGAAAAGGAGAGCCTGCACTGGCCAGTCGATAGCCGTTAAAAAGGTTGATGCTCCTGGTTTGCAAAGTTGTATAGGCCATTCCGGCAGCAACAATTACCAGGGGAAAAAGAAGCGTAATAACGGATCCGGTTAGCGGCCACAATGCTTCGCTGGTACGAAAGCGGTACAGCGCCGAAGGGTATATCCAAAAACCAACCCCTAGAGCCACAGCAAAACACCCATACTTCACGAGTTTATAGTCCGCGCTTTTTGTGGCTTTTACTTCATCTACATGACGTATTGCTTTGGCTTGACAACAAGTGCAGGTAAACGCAAAGTTACTGTCTGTTTTCATAGCCAGTTCCACCCTGTCTTTGATCAACAGGGATTTCACTTTGTTTTCGGCGTTGCAAGATCTACATACAATGATTAACCGCACCTTCTAAAGTTTAGCTGTGGATTAAGGTAGGTATTTTTCTTCACTCATTTTGTAGCCGAACAAAAATGTGCTTCCGTTTGCTTGCCTGCACAACGGATAGCAACATCCTTATAAATACGGCAGAACCTGTCAGCTTGCCGGGTTTTCTTTTTCGTATGCAAATAAAAAGAAACAATTGAAGAAGGAAAAAAAGGTTAAGCCTGCTTGTGTTTCAAGGGTATCTTCGGAAATGAATGAAAGCACCGCACAGATGAAGAACATCACATAAAAATAATCGTGCTGTTTGCCCAGCCACAGAGGAGGGAAAACAAGTGTGAACAGAAACCAGACAAACCCAAGTACACCAAAAGCAATAAACATGGTAAGGTACTGGTTGTGCGCCCGAAAGCGTACCTTGTCTTTAAGCACACTGTTCATCTCCCGATATGCATCGTTAAAGGCCTGTTGTACATCGCCTGTTCCCACTCCTGTGATAAAGTTATGGGCAATGATGGTACGGGCAGTGCGCCAAAACTCCAGTTTTTGGGTAATGCTGTTGCAACTGGGGTTTCCTCCGCTGAAATAGACATCAAATTCAAATATGATCTGATCAAGGCGCTTTTGGAGTGCATGCTTGTGCTGGTACGTATAATTGGCCATACCTGTTTCTATATTTGCAATGTCGCGGTTGCTCAAAGCAGCCATGCCGAGGCTGTCTTTTCTCAGTCCTTTTGAACTGAGGTACCGTATCAAAGTTGCACGGAGTTGCTGACCGGATAAATCAAGCGAATCAAAGGGCAATTCCGATCGGTTGTTCCATCCTTTTCTCAGTTCTTGTGTGGCAATATACACCCAAACATAATGCCCGTTTTCAATCTGGTGGTTGTGCTCTACGTGGTAATATGCTTCGCCTCCGGGCGTAAATTTTTCCAGGTTGTTAAAGTCAATCGCCTCTACATCATAATAAGCTTTAACAACGTTTTGTATATAAACGATTGCTGTAGTCGGAATTCCTACAATCAATACCAAAGAAAGCAATCGGATGCCCGGATGTGTGTGGGTAAACAACCCATACATCAAAATGGCAATCAATCCTCCGGTCAAAACCAAAATGCCGGTAGGCGAGCCCAATACATACAGGAAAACCGTAAACCAGAGCAACAAAACAATGCAAACGACCCGTATGGTTCCCTTTGACTTGAATGCAAAATAACCGAGGCTAAAGATCGACAAGCATACAAACAGCGCAAACCGGATGTGAGAAACAAAAACCACAATGTCCCGGATGTCGTGCACTTCATGTGAAAGTTTCACCCAGCCCATCAATACGGCATAGCTATTAATGGTAGCCACAAAATTAGCGGCAATAAAAACCCAGAGTACGAGGTAAAACTCCTTGCGGGAGATGCGTGGCATGGTGCTAAAAACAACAGGAAGTACCAGCAACGGCAACTTGATCCTCAGGTCGTTTTCGGCATAGTGAAAATCGGTGGTATGCAAGAGGCCCAACAAGTGCAGCAAATACAAGGTCGTTAAAACTACTGCGGCTTTGTTTTTCAGGAAGATGCTCAGTTTGGAGCCTAGGTCTCGTTTTATGATACGGCCCAACAGCCACCGGGCAACGAGGGTGATCGCAGCAACACTGATCAGAAACATCGACCAGGGCAGGCTAATCACCATCAGGAGCATTGCTCCCAGATAGATCTTGGGATGGTTAAGGTAGCATAAGAGTTGCTTCATCTGGCTGAAGGGATGCCGCGAAGGTCTTATTGGTTATGAATTGTTCCGTCAAGAATGCCTTTGTAACGTGCATCATCGTTGAGCAGAGTGATGGCCTCTTTTATGAATGGATCCTTGTTTAGCAAATGTTTGATGCGACCATTGGCATAGTAATAACGGGTCACAATTTCAGATTCCAGCAAATCGGAAATTTCTTGCTTGAAACGTTCCAGGTCTTCTTGTTTGTCCGGGGTTAGCTTTGCCTTGAGTGCTTCAAACTCCATTTTTGCATCGGCGAGGTACTTTTCGCTTTCAGCCGTTTTCTTCAGCTTCTTCAGCAAATCTTCCGTACCGGTGGAATAGGTAAGCTCTTTGCCCAGTACATATTCCTTAAACCGGGCATATTCTTCATCCGTTACAACAAAATTGCCCGGTGCTGCAATGGTATCGCGGTTGCGGGTATAATCCGTAGCATAATGAAAAATAATGTGTTTTGCCGCCAATGCCAGAGCAATATGACTATACACCCCACGATCCACCAACACATCCGGATCAACACCACGGCCATCCAGTACCTTTCGTCCGTTTTTGGTTTTAAAATGCGTGATCAGCGAATCGGGCACTTCTGCTGCATTTCCTTGCTGGTTTCGGCTGGAGTAGTCGAGTTTCTGAATGCAACGACCACTGGGGGTATGGTACTTTGCAACGGTTACTTTTAACTTGGAGTTGTAGCTCAGATCGCGGGTTTGTTGCACCAGCCCTTTGCCATAGGTTTGTTCTCCGATAATAACTGCACGATCAAGGTCCTGAAGTGAGCCGGAAACAATTTCAGAGGCTGAGGCAGAGCCACCATCCACCAATACCACAACAGGAATATCCGGGTCAACAGGTTCGTTGAGGGTTTTGTGTTTGCGGTTCCATTTTTCTACTCGGCCCTTGGTATTTACAACGACCTGACCCCGAGGCACAAACATGTTTACAATATTGACCGACTCACGCAATAATCCACCGCCATTGCCTCGAAGATCCAGGATAAATTTTTTCATGCCTTTGGTTTCCAGCTCCTGATAGGCTTTGCGTACTTCTGAACTGGCAGTTCGGGTAAAAGAATTTAATTTGACATATCCGGTTTCTTCTGCAACAAAACCGTGGTAAGGCACATCCGGAATTTTAATCTCCTTACGGGTGAGGGTTTTATCCATGATCTGACCGTTGCGATCAACCTTCAGGTTTACTTTTGTTCCGGCCTGGCCTTTTAACATCTTGCCAATGTCGTTGGTGCTTTTTCCTTCGGTGCTTTCTCCTTCTACCTCCATAATGTAGTCACCGGCTTTTAGTGCTGCTTTATCGGCCGGAAAACCTTTGTAAGGTTCGGTGATCATAATGCGTTCTCCATCCTTCGAGATGAGGGCACCAATGCCACCGTATTCGCCACTTACCATAAAACGATAATCTTCTATGGAAGATTCGGGAATGTAAACGGTATAAGGATCGAGGGTTTCCAACATCGCATCCATGCTGGTTTTGACTAACTCTCCGGGTTGGGTTTCCTCTACGTAGTAGATGTTGAGTTCGCGCAAGAGGGTGCTGTAAATATCCAGGTTCTTTGATACTTCGAAATATTGGTCGAAATTGAGCATTCCAAAGCCAACAAAGGCAAAAATACCGATGATAACCCATTTGCGTAAACGCAGGCGCTTCTTTTTTCCATGTTCCATATTGTTCCCAAATTTATGCTCCGCTTGCGTACACTAAGCCAATAAGCGCAGGTTTAGTTCATACCGGGGTAGGTACGCCGCAAGATGTATTCATCTACCTATATCTCCTTAATCAAACGTTGTAAAAGTACAATTATTTTATGTTCGATATCCGGATAATTCGGATCGCCTTTCCCAATATAGATCAGCATCATGGCGCATTGCGTATCTTTTTTGATGAGGTGCTTCCAAAGGGGCTGTTTGTTTTGTCGGTAAGCTTCCCGCATCAGGCGTTTGATCCGGTTTCGGCTAACGGCTTTTTTGAATTGTTTTTTAGGAACGGTAATCAGCATTTGTGCCGGCACTTGCTGAGGCAACTTCCCTTCCAGCCATACCATCCGGAAAGGAAATACCTTGAGGTTTTTGCCGTTTTTATAAACCGCATCGATCAACGGTTTGTAGCACAAGCGCTCCTGCTTTGAAAATGAAGCACTCCTCAACCCATTTTTGTCTGTTGGTTTTACCATGGAGTACAACATAAGAAAAATCGGATTGAATCCGGAAGCGGATAATCGAGTAGGAAGGGATGAATTTCCTATTTGTCCTTTCCCGGGGGGTAACTGTATGGATTGTCCCGTGTTTTTAATCAGGTTTCAATATCGAGATATATTGCTGGTAGGGCAAACATCGAATAGAAAGCAAACATAACCAAGATCGTCTCTCTATCTGCATTTAACAGTTTTGGGGAAGGTCTGAGTCATCTCAGCTATTCCAGAAAGAATATCGATGCTGAGTTGGTACTCTGAAATATAATGGATCATAGTGCAACCTTATTCTACACAAAATAAGAAAACATTTGCATTTTTCATCCCCAACACGGGGAATCTATCAACATAAACATGCTAATAATAAACACGTTAAAAGATGTGGAAGGGTTTTTTCAGCAGACCCTATTTATGAGTAAAACTTACTTCCTTTCTCGTATTAAATCTATCTGCCCTCCTTGTGGAAAGTCTCCCCATATTGATTTATTCATTGGGATCTCATCGGCATTTTCATAGTAAGTACGATTACTATCTTCTCCATTCCAACAAAAGGTCATTCCAGGAGGATGATAGGTAAAGCCCCCTAAGGCAGAAGGATAGAGTTTCTGTATAATTTTTATCGCATCATCATTGTAAATATTAAACTTAACCAAGTCAATGCCTTTGAAACTTGAAGGCTTAATCCCTTTCCCAAGGCGAACCAAAACATATTCATTATCTATTTTAAAATAATAAGTTGGGAGAATGTACCGAGAATCGTTAGAATTTATGACATACCCTAAAGTAAGACATGTACCTTCTTGTCCTTTATCACCTTTATAGGCATACAAAACATAGACTACATATTGATTGTTTCTACTCTCGTATGAATGATAATAAGCATTCACTGTATCCATAAACCATTTTATCTCTTTCACTAACACAGAATCAGAACCTTTTCCTGTTTCTAATTGACCAAAAGAGGATAGACAAATACTTATCAATGATACTAAAAACAAAATTCTCATAATCTTATCTCTGTCAATTACCGTACCCGTTCACCATAAGCCCCATAATATATGGGAACCATATACCCTCTGGGGTATGCAACTCTCCACATATTCCCATTAGCTCCTATCGAATGTACTGGAATACCCCATTCGCTACTTCTTATAGCATCAGTTCTGGAAAGTCCTGAAGAACTGGGATGCGTATGATACTGGCTTATTATATTAGTACGATCATAGCCGCCCTCATTAAAATACCAAAAATTATTTTTTGACTCATTAGGAAGATTACCTTTCCAGGGTTGCACAAAATATCTTTCAGCTCCATTATCATTAATTTCAAAAGCAGCTACTTCAACAGGGTTGTTTTTAGCCTGGTCAATCATAAAACGATGGAAATCAACCGAGTTTTCAATAAATCCTCCGTTTTCTCTTGTTGGTAATCCACTCCCCCCGTTCTGATCAAGTCTTCGGTTTAGAGCAAGTATTCGTCTTATTTTCAAAATTTTAATGGCCCTTGATTCAAAACGATCTTTTGATATTGCTGCATAATAAGATGACTCCTCCCATTCCATGCTAGTTCCTTCCCTCATATCTGTTAAAATTTCATTCAAATACATCATGTTAATGTCAACATAATAAGGACTATTATCTCCGTATTCTATTATTTCAACTACCTGGAACATACCCCCATCGACCACGTCATCATCTTCTCCACCTTCCCCGGAAGATCCGGGGCAATCTTCACACCCTCTGCCTGTTCGATGCATCAGGTGTGTGTTCCGAAGATAATCATGCGCAGACCGTACTGAGGGCGAATAGCCTTTTACTCTCCCAATGCCTTTACGCCCCTTCGGAGTTCTAACACCTGCATAGCCATTCACATCCGTATTATACCCCCCTATAAAGCGTTTGATGGCTCTCCCCCTCACAAACGGCCCATCTATCATAACAGCAGGGATGTTTCCATCGGAAACTCCGGAACTGCCCTGTATAAACACGATGTCGTACGTCCACCCTCCATCCGGATCGATGAACGAGACAGGATTATTTGCAAGCGCAAGATACGGACTATGAAACTGCCCATAAGGATCGGGGCTTAACCAACGCCCTGCTCTGGCATCGTATTGGCGCAATTCGAAATGGGTGTAATTGAGTTCATTTTCTTTTTCCTCTCCTGCGAATCCATGCTGGCGGTCTGTGGAAGTAATTTGCCGCCCGGGCAAAGGCATTCCATAAGGATAAAAATCCGACATCGACTAACCGCTCCATACCTCTTCGTTACCTTAGAGGCGCCGTAGGGTGGCTGGAAGGCTACTCCTGTAGTCGCTTTCACAGGACCCGCCTCCATCTCAATTATAGCGTATGAAAGAACTTATTTCCGAGCTTTCACTTCTCGGCACACCTTGCGCCAGCGGAGGGCTCAAAGCAACTCGCTTCAAGAAAAGTTGGCTTAAAAATTTATTCTCAATGAGTTGACAATTTCTTTTCCAATAGGTTCCCAAAGATTTTTATCTACTTGTGGGTAACTGAAAGAACCTAACAATAGTTGACCTGATAGACTACCGATAAACATTTGATTAGATATTTCCCCTATCCCTTCTCGGCTTGGTAAACTAAAGTTCATTAAAACAAAATCATACTCATTTATTTTCACAAATTCACTCCCCATAAAATTAACACCCGGCTTATTATATGACTTCTCAAAAAGCTAATTTGATTTGTGGTAAATCTTTTTGTGTTGCAGGGCTGGATCCGTAATTAATAGCCAACTTCACTTGTTTTGATTCTTGAAAGATTACAGTTGGGCGTTGTCGCTCATTAGGAAACTGTTTTATTAATTCCATTTCCGTAACTTTTGTAAATTCTTCTGGAATAAAAACATTCAATTTACCATCCAACAAAGCTTGATTAGCTGTTCTTGCTTTCACCTTTTCGACTTTATGTGATTTCTCCTGCATCACAGAGCTTTCTTTTTTTTCAGACTTATTTGTACATGCTCCAAACAAGAATAGAAAAGTCAACAAAATTAATCTTTGTAAGTTCATTGTGTTAAATAGTCTTTTATTTCTTCAGGAAAAAACTGAGGCAGGATATAGTAGCTATTTTGATTTTTCTTGCTGATACAAAGCACCTTTCCTTGAATTGTTTTCTTGTCTATTATCGGATAATCACATTCTTTTACTACAAGTAAATTCAGTTCAATATCAACTTCCTTTTCTGATAGCTTTTTTAAACCCAAGACATTGTAAGAAAACGTTCTTAAAACCAAAATGTTCTCACTAAATTTTAAAGATTCGATAGTACTATTAATTATCCTCCCTCGCCTAATTGTTCCTCCATAAGTATAAATGGCTACAAAAAATAACAAGCCACTAATACCCAATAAAAACCATAGTAAATTACCTGATGATTTTTGAAACATTAGAAAACTAAACAATCCTAAAACACCAAATCCAAAAATTGTTTCATATATAGCTGACTTCTCAGATTTTCGAACCCATACACTAAGTTTACTACTCGAAGTCATTTCGAAATTATTTTTCTTGATTTCCATGATTCCAAATAGTGTAATAATTATTACCTATTGAATATAAATGAGCCCCTCTTGTGACTCCTTGAGTACTCATAACTGCGCTTCGATGCTCACGTAATCCTTCAAATTGCTTTGGCCAATTCTCACTTTAAGCGTTTCCATAGTTGATTGGTCCCAAAAATACGAACAATCACACTTATTATAATAAAGAACCGGATAGAAGAAATAACTATCGGAAGCCACGCTCCCGCTGGTGTTGATCTGTTCGGCTGTTCCATCTGGTTTAATGCCAAATAACTGCATCTCAAAACGGAAAGTCCCGGCCCTTTTCGAGGGCTTATTAAAACAGGGACCCTTTGAAGGGCAGCCGCCTCCAACATCTACTGCCGATTCTCCACAATCCTTAAGACCATTTTCGCAATGGGCTAAACTCAAACAAGGATGATCGTCAGGATCGACGGGAAGCGGACGATCTAATTGCCTGAACCCCATGCTCACCGTATTATTTAACGCTCCTACTCCTATCTTTGCTTGTGGAGTAACCGGATGTTGTGAAGCATAATCATACACCCCTTTCCAGCTGATTCCGAGCCCTAAAACGGCAGGAGGATCACTCACCGGAGCCCCATCGGGTACCGTATGAATGCCTGCTTTGAACGATTGATATTTTACCCAAAAATACACGAGTATTATAGATAAGGCACCGCTTTTTTCAGACTTGATCTGAAAAAAATCGCAAAGCAGGAACCCACATCTGGGTTCATTTGGCACACTAAATACCTGATCACAGAGCGTTTGTCTGTTATTTTTCTTTTCCCTTCACTCATTCTGCAACCAGGGTAAAGTAGCATGAACTATGGTAACGTGTAACGCTGGTTCGGCGGTTGACGATTAAGAATTATAAATAAAAAAGATTGTATAGTTATTTAGTTTACAATACTTTTGAAAACCTACAACCCGAAAAACCCCTCCCCTTATGAAAAACCTAAAAGCGGTTTACAAAAACGTTGTCACTCTTTTCCGTGAATATGGCGGTAATGAATGGAAGAAATACGGAAACCGGCTTTATTCCGTAGAAGTGCCGAACACCATTAAGCCATCAACCATACGCTTTATCCCAACCGCCCTGCTTTTTATGTTCATCTCACTCCGCCTGCACGCTCAAAACCCATTTGAGCGCCCGCTCCCCCAATCCCTTCCGGAAGCGTATCAGATAAGTAGGGAAGAGTTACACGATCAGATCAAGGCGAACATTCCGCAGGAGTATAAGACACCAAAGTATGAACGGATGATGCACCGGTATGCCGATCAACAGGGGTATGCACTGTCGAAATACATTTCGGGTGGAGCGCTGTATACCGATTGGCCGGAGTTGGAAAACTATGTCAATCAGGTGATGAGAAAGGTCATGCCCGATCACCTCAAAAAACATAAAGGCATTCATGCCTATATCGTAAGAAATGGAAGCTGCAATGCCAGCATGTCTGCTTCCGGAGCAATGTACGTGCATATAGGCTTGTTTGCACAGATCGACGATGAGGCTACGCTGGCTGCGGTGCTTACCCATGAATTGGCTCATTTTTATTGCAGACACAGCATGCATACATTTTTTAAAGAGGAGTTAAAAACCTGGAATTCAAACTCGTTTAGAGGACAACGAAAACGAAATGCATTTTCGCAAAAGCATGAGATGGAATCCGATTCTTTAGCGGCAGTATGGATCTCTCAATCGCCTTATGACCTGGGAGGTGTATTGGCTTTATTGAAAGTGCTGGACAGGTTGCAAACAAGAGCAATTCGAAAACACCCGCGAGATTGGGAATTAAAAGCAACCACACACCCTCTTTCGGAGGAACGGCTTCAGCAGTTGGCCGAGATCGGAAAGGAAGGCACTCCCACCAACGGTGTTCGGTTTGCAGTAAGCGAAGCCCTTTTTCTACAACTTAAAAAGGAGTGCCAGCCTGAGATCCTGAAGGCGCGAATGATAAACCATCAGTATGATGAAGGCATTGAAATGGCATTTCGCTTTCACCTGATGGAGCCGGATGACATGGTGTACGTTTATTATGTAATGGAATTTATACGCCGGGCTTGTTATTTGGATCAACACCGTTGGACGAAACATTTTATTACAGACATGTATTTCAAAAAAAAAGAGGATGTCCGATACGAAAACAAGATCGCAATGGATAAACACTTGTTCGAAGGGTTTGACCTTGAAATTATGTGTATGAGCCCGGAACAGATCCGAAAGATCAACGCCCGGTTTTACTGGGAAACACTCAAATTTGACACCTATGAACAGGCATTTGTCTTTTTTGAAAAACTTGGCCGTGCAATCAATTGCACCGAATGTTTGTTATCCAATGCATTGAGCCTTCCCGAAAAGCAGGAAAGTCGCAAAAAGCTATTGTCGGAATACCTTTCTAAGCCCGATGCGCTACACAAAAACTATGCAGAAATGCTTTTAAAGGGAAATCTTGAAAAATCATTTGTCAAGAAAAAAATGTTGGTTTATCATAAGTTTATTGCTCTTGTAAAACAAGGGAAGGAGTACATTCCGATCTCTACATCAGGCCCCGATGATCTACAACTGGTAGATCTGTTGTATGACAGCGTATCCAAAGGCGATGGGGAAAGAAAGGTCCTTTCCATGCGGGGGTTAAAAAAAGAGCACCTGGATCATTATATCCTGCTGGATAAATTACGAGCATTTGGTGCGCGTCCTACTTTTTCAAAAGGCAGACCCGTAAAAATGTACTTGTTGGATCCTGAGTATGCCGATCTGTTTCACTTCTACGGGGTCAATGAAATGGAGTTCATCCATACCTTTTATCTGGAATATCATAAAAAGGAAAACACGGTAGATGCCTATCAACAAGCTTCACAAATAACATTGGCGGATATATTTAAACAGAGCCGGAAACTAAGAGGGCTGTTTGTTCGGGTGGTGAGTGTTCGCATCGCAACGGAAGGTGCTTTTAAAGTTCGTTACAAAAGTGAGGAGCTGAAATTGAAGTATAAGAGCGTAGGCCTCCAATGTATTTCAAGTCAGATCAAGTACGGGTTAAAACGAAAGGGTCGCTACCAGAGAATATTGGATTCCAGAGCATGGCGGAAGTAAATGCCCATGCGGATGTATCATTTAACAGATATTAAAAAACGCGGCTGTCCAAAACATTCTGGTGCATGCCAAACATCTCTTTAATAATGGGGGCGGTGAGGTAAAAACACCATTTTCAACATCACCTCCTCCGGAAATCTTCTTTCAAAATAAGGTGGTTTGCATTGGGGATGAATTTGCCTTCGTTAAATGATCAAGCCTTTATCTCGTTTTTTTGCCAAATGCAACATGCATTCCAACAGATCAGAGCAAAAGTTGGCTTGGGCTTCTGGTTTTCAGCCTGCATAAAAATCCCCTGACCGGCTAGTTTCGGCGGAGCTTATTTCACCGTTTTGAGTACATAATCGGAAAAACCCCCACAAATGGGATCGCCTTACATGCGCTTGCCTTGATATCGTTCTCCATTTGTTTTATCCGCATGGCCTGAATTTGTACCTTTGAAAACTTGCTGTTTTGTGGGGTATGATTGACAAGGAAACCATCGATAAGATCTTTGACACCGCTCGTATTGAGGAAGTGATCAGCGATTTTGTGCACCTTAAGAAATCGGGCTCTAGCTACAAAGGCCTGAGTCCTTTCGGAAACGAAAAAACCCCCTCTTTTATGGTTTCCCCTTCCAAAGGGATCTGGAAGGATTTTAGCTCCGGCAAAGGGGGCAACGTGGTTAGCTTTGTGATGGAACACGAGCAAATGAACTATCCGGAAGCTTTGCGCTACCTCGCCGGCAAGTACAACATTGAAATTGCGGAAAAGGAACAAACGCCGGAAGAACAAATTGCCGCAAATTCACGCGAAAGTCTTTACCTCGTTAACGCTTTTGCCGAAAAGTACTTTTCCGGTCAGTTGCATGAAACGGAAGCAGGCCGGGCCATAGGTTTGAGCTATTTTAAGGAACGGGGATTTCACAACGATGTCATCAAAAAGTTTGGATTGGGCTATAACCCCGATCAATGGGATGCTTTTACCAATTCGGCTTTGGGAGCGGGTTACCAACTCGAATTTCTGCAAAAGGCGGGTTTGATCAAGATAAAAGGAGAACGCAAATACGATTTTTTCAAGGGGCGCATTCTGTTTCCCATTCACAACCTCACCGGGCGGCCTATCGGGTTTGGAGCGCGTACCCTAAAAACGGACAAACAAATTCCCAAATACCTCAACTCTCCGGAAACCGAGGTATACAACAAAAGCAAACTCCTTTACGGGATCTATCAGGCAAAAAGGGAAATTGTTAAGAAAGATAACTGCTACCTTGTTGAGGGCTATACCGATGTGATCTCACTCCATCAGGCGGGAATTGAAAATGTGGTGGCTTCTTCCGGAACGGCACTTACCCGGGAGCAAATTCGCCTGATTCGGCGGTATACCGATAACATTACCATTCTTTACGATGGTGATGCGGCCGGCATTCGTGCTTCTTTTCGGGGGATTGATCTGGTGTTGGAAGAGGGAATGAATGTAAAAGTGGTGCTTTTCCCGAATGGGGAAGATCCGGACTCTTTTTCTCAGAAACACAGCATTTCGGAGCTCACTGAGTTCCTGAAGGAAAACACCAAAGATTTTATTGTTTTTAAAACGGACCTGCTCATTACCGAAACACAGAACGATCCCATTAAAAGGGCTTCGCTGGTACATGAGATCGTAAATTCCATTGCATTGATCCCGGATCTGATCACCCGTCAGGTTTATATGCAGGAATGCAGCCGGATCATGGAAATGCCGGAGCAAACCCTGATCCATGAACTGAACAAGGTTCGTCGTAAAAACATCCAAAAGCAACACAAAGCATCTGCCGGCTCGCCAAGCTCCCAACCACCTCTTCCTCACAATACCGGCCCGGAAAAAGTGCCCGACTTGCCTTTTGAAGCAGCGAAACAGACCAAAACCGGGTTGCCTCAACCGGCCGACCGGTTAAAAACCCCGGCTGAAAAAAACAACCGCATTGCCTTTCAGGAAAATGATGTGGTGCGCATCTTGCTGAACTACGGGCATTATCTTATTCCGGTTACGATTTTCCATGAGGAAGATCAAAACCGGGAAGAGGAGATCGAAATGCCGGTGGCACATTACGTGGTACTGACCCTTGAAACAGATGCTGTGCGTTTTCAAAACCAGGCTTACCAGAAAATACTGGAATACTATGCCAAAAGGCTGGAGAAAGACGAAGAGAGCATTCCTTCGCCCCGGGAAATGATACACCACGAAGACCCGGAAGTGGCCCAGGTGGCTGCCCACTTTTTTACGGAGAAATACATGTTGGCCGACTGGAAACGCAAACAGATCTACGTGACTTCGGAGTTGATACGTTTAAAAGCAACCGTTTTTAATGCCATATACTCCCTGAAACTTGCGCATATAGAGAAAAGAATAGATGAAATACAGGAGCAATTACGCGAAAACCCGGAAGATCAGGATGTGGAACACCTGCTTCGTGAAAACCTCAGGTGGCTGGAATCGAAAAAGCGCCTGAGTAAAGAACTGGGGCGCATTGTAGTGCGCTAAACCGCTCCAGCCATCCGGATATCTTTTATGTTCAATTGCAGGGTTACTTTTCCGTTCCATTCGTTGGGCTCAATGGTATAGGCAATATCGAATGGCTTTCCCCTTGAAATTTCCGCAAAGTGCCTGCCCTGGCGAAAGGCAATGGCAGGAAAAGTTCGGGCACAACCGGCTTGGATCAGGTTCAGCTTGAGGTGGTCTTCTCCTACAATGCGACCAAACCCGTTGTCGCACATGCCTCTCGAAATAAAAACAGGGCGCATATTTTCCGGTCCGAACGGGGCCAGTTGTTCCAGGATCCGGAAAAATTTGGGATGGATATCGTCGAGGTGGATCTCGGCATCGGCTTCTATGCGTATCACCAACTGTTCGTCGTCAATTGTAGCAGCTACAATTGACGAAAAACGTTCCTGAAAAGCAGGTACATTTTTCAATTCCATCGACAACCCCGCAGCATGCCGGTGTCCGCCAAAACGGGTGAGCAGATCGCTGCATTGGCCAATGGCTTTATGGATGTCGAAGCCACGAACCGACCGGGCCGATCCGGTGGCAAGGCCATTGCTTTCCGTCAATAAAACGGTAGGCCGATGATACGTTTCGATCAATCGTGAAGCCACAATGCCAATTACCCCTTTGTGCCAATCCGGATGGAACAGCACGGTTGATTTGGCATACACAAGCGCATCTTCTTCGGCAATCATGGCCAGGGCCTGTCGGGTGATGCTTTTGTCGAGCATTTTCCGGTTTTCGTTGTGTTGGTTAATGCAATCACCGGCTGCTTTGGCGATCTTCTCATCGCCCGACACCAACAGTTCAACGGCTTTCCTGCCACTCTCCAAGCGCCCCGCAGCATTGATCCGTGGTCCGATCTGAAATACCACATCGGATACGTTTGCTTTTTTCTTTTTCCCCCCTAGGTTCAATAAGGCCCGAAGGCCTTTTCGGGGAGCTTCATTGATGCGTTTCATGCCGTGCCAGGTAAGGATCCGGTTTTCGCCGGTAAGGGGCACAATATCGCACGTTAGGCTTACTGCCAACAGATCCAGATAGGGTTCCAGCCGTTCAAACGGAATCCCTTTTTTCATTGCAATGGCCTGAACGAGCTTAAAACCTACTGCACATCCTGATAATTCATCAAAGGGGTAAGCACAATCGTTTTGTTTGGGATCAAGAATGGCAAAGGCAGGAGGCAATTTTTCCGGGGGCAGGTGGTGGTCGCATACGATCACATCTATGCCTGCTGCCCGGGCAGTGAGGATCGGATCCACCGCACGGATGCCACAATCGAGGGAAATGATGAGCCGAAAGCCTTCTGCTTTTGCATACTCCACGCCTTTCACGGATATGCCGTAACCTTCCGAATAACGATCCGGAATGTAGTACCGGGCCACGGCTCCTTGCTCCTGTAGAAAGGTATAAAAAAGTGCAACTGCCGTAGTTCCGTCCACATCGTAATCGCCGTAAACCAAAATTTTCTCTCCTGTTTCAATGGCTTGAATGACCCGGTCCGAGGCCTTTTCCATATTTTTCATCAAAAAAGGATCGTGCAACTTTTCCAATGCAGGGCGGAAAAACTCCTTTGCCTGATCAAAAGAGGTGATGCCGCGTTGCACCAGCAAACGGGCAATGGTTTCCCCTACACCCAACGCTTCACGGATGTGTGCAACCTTCTTCGGATCGCCCGGAGGTTTAAGGGCCCATATTTTTCGGATATGATCTGCTTCTGTTCGCATCAGACTCCAAAAGTATGCATCTCTTTGCTTTGATGAATCCGTAAAAACAAGGGATTTTCAATTGTTTTTCCTACGAGAGGGATCCCAGGAGATTCTCTTATATTCCCCTCCTATTTTTCACGTATTTTTCACGCGAAAAGTACCCCGGTTTTTTGTCTGAGTTGCCTGTATTGCCCTTTGCCTTCTGTTGTTCTTCAAATTTTTTCCGTTTACTCCCGGGCAACCCTCTGCAATCTTTTGTATCTTCATTCTCAATTATGGAGAATACCATCAAAGCGGGAGATATCAGGTGGTCGGGATCCGACCGGAAATTCCATCCTTTTAAAGTACTTAAAGTAGATGCCGCCTCCGGTGCTTACCATGTTTTGAGTTATGTTTCTATTTCCGAAACACCCAGCTTGCAAAATTTCAGCGATTGGAAAGTTTTGGCGTATCATGTTCCTGTGGAGGATTTATCGGGTACCGAATTTTTAATCAACCGCCCTGTAAAGGAAGAAGAACTCCAGGGTTATTTTTACTACCTGAAAACCAACGATTTTGAACGTTACTGCGCCGAAACCAACCAAAGTACCGAGGCACGCATCGCTCAGGCCAACGAAGCGTACAGAGCAGGCTCCGTATTGAGCGATGAAAAAAGAAATGCCGAAGCCATTGCCAAATATGCTGAGGCTGTGGATTGTTTTCCTTTGTTTTACGAAGCCATCGACAACATGGCTTTTGTAAAAATGAACATGATGCGTTGGCAAGATGCGATTGATGATTTCAGGTGGTCGTTGGATGTGAACCCCCAAAGTGTTCTGGCCGAATTTTCCATCGGAGAATGCTATTACCGAATGTTGGATTATGCATCGGCACTGGAACAATTTGAACGGGTACTGGCCATTGACCCGAAAAACGAACTTGCTTTACTCTTCCGCGAAAAAACCATGTTTCTGCTCGAAGGAGGAACCCTTGAAGAGTTGGAACAGTACCTCAACATTGCCGACGAACCGGATGCAGCGGAAAACCACGAACCTGTTATGGTTTTGGAAGAACCTTCTCCGGAGTTTGTGTCACATGAAGCTCCCGAATCAAAGAAAGAGGTGCTGCTTAAACCGGAAAAGAAAAAACCACGTCGTTGGTGGCCTTTCTGATATTTTCTTCCGCTTTTTTATTACACCGCTTGTTTTATGTACGCCCCGGGGCATCGCTTTGGGTATATGCTGACCTCAGTTGTTTTGCTTTGTGCGCAGTATACCATTTCCCCCACCGGATCAATGCACCACGATCCGGCGGATATCCATCCCCTTTTCCGAACGGAATTGCAACCGGTAAACCCCGGGTGTTAATGGATGGGGCAAGGCGTATCGGGTAGTATGGACTGTTTTGAGTTGCCGGTGGAGCAACCGGCCTTCGGTGGTATACAGTTCCAGGGTTCCTTTTTTCCAACTGTGGGGCAATTGCAAACGGGTGCCGGCTTTGGCAGGATTGGGATAAACCGGTTGGACATGCTGTAAAGGGTAGGATATGCCCAGTGCCTTTTCGTAACGGACCAAGCCGTGGGCATGCATTCCGATCCAAACTACATTTTGCGGATCTTTCGCCACTGCAAGTGAAAAATTGTCGGGCATGCCGCTGTTGAGGGCATTAAAGTTACTGAAGTTGCTGCCATCAAAAACAATTAAGCCCGCATCATACGTTGATAGGTATTTTACATTGTGGGGATCAATGAATAAATCGTTGCAGGAGTTGCTTGGCATGGCGGAGTTAAGGGTGTTGTACCAGAGCCACGAATTGTTGCCCAGATGACCAATGAGCCCGGCTGCCGGCGTGGCAGCCCAGAGAATGGTCTGGCTGGTATCCAGGGCCACGGCTAACAGCGTATTGTCGGGAATATCCGCTGTAATGCTATTGAATACCGTTACGTTGGCAGAAGCCGGGCCGATGAGGTTTAAACCGCCGTTTACGGTTCCTATGTGCTTCACGTTGAATGCATCTACGGCAATGGACCCGATGTTGTTGGTAAACAACTCCGAATTAAAAATATTCCATACGGCCCAACCGGTATCGGCCATGCAGGCCAGGCCGCCTGTTGTTCCAAACCATGGCTTTTCGTTTGCATCAAAGGCAATGGCTTTCACAAAATTATCGGGCAAACCAGAATTGCCGGTGTGGTATACATTCCAGTTGGTGCCATCAAATTCGGCTACTCCTTCATTCAATGTACCCACCCATATATCGCCATCATAATCTACTTCGATGGCTCTGATGCGGTTGCCGGGGATGGCTGAGTTTGAGGTGGTATATGTGGTCCAGTAAGTGCCGTCAAAATGCGCCAGACCGGCATCCGTACCCACCCAGAGTAAACCGGCACTGTCTACTTTTAATGCCCTTACGGTATTGTTGGGAAGATCTGAATTGGAGGTGTTAAAAACCTGCCATGCAGATTGGGCCGAACTAAAAAAAGGATGGCTAGCCAGAAGAACCGGCACGATCAGACAAAATGGAATAATAAGTTGACGCATTTGCTTACCGGATCATGAGTTTCAGGTGGTAAGCTTTATCGCCTATATCTACCCGAATGAAGTACGTTCCTTTCGGCAAACCACTGAGGTTAAGACTTTCCCGGTAAGTTCCGGAAATGCGTTCAAAATGCCTGGTCCGAATGCTCTTGCCCATCATATCCAAAACGGTTAAATTGAGATCGGCCGTTCCGGGAAGGTCGATCCGGAAAGTGAAATTTCCGTGGTTTGGGTTGGGGTAAACCGAGATGCGATGGCTGAGGTCTGCATCCTCATCCATGCCCACGCAATTTTGAACGACTACCGTATAGTCCGATGCAACACTCTGGCAGGAAGCAGCACCTGTATTTATTTCCCAATCGTAGAAAAAATAGTAATCTCCGGCTCCGGAACTGGAAGTGTGGATGCTGATGACACTCTGTATCGTATATGGATAGTTTACTTGTGTAGTATCGCGGTACAGGTTCGCAGTACCATTGATGCGCATTTGGTAATTTATGCCTGCCGGAACAGGAAAATCAACCGCTACACGGGATGCACCATCCGGAACAAAAAAAGCACCCTGCCGTACAATGTTCCCGCTCTGATCGAGGAGCATGATGTTCCGGATGCCATCGCCATTGGCATATACCTTCATGGATTTGATCGTCAGGGCTTCAAAAACATCAAAGATCAACCATTGATTGTTGCTGAAGTAATCGCCGTTACCGGAACTATCGGTTTTTCCGGTATGGTGAAAGCTTCCGGCGACGTAATGTTCGTCGTACGCATAATACGTGGTGGAAGTACTCAAAGAAGGCGTGGTAAAGGATGAACCGGTTCCTGTTTCAAAGCCGTTGGCATCCAGCCAGGTAATGTTGGTGCCCGAAGCCGTAAGTGTGGTGGTCTGGCCTGTGCAAATGGTATCGGCAGCAGCACTGATCGCCGGAGCATCGGGAACATTGTTGATGGTAACCGAGATGGTATTGCTGGTGCCCGAGCCACAAAAATTTGTAATGTTACACGTATAATCTCCGGCAACGGATGTGGTGATGGATTGTGTGGTTTCGCCATTCGACCAATGGTAGGAGGTTCCGGCACTGGCTGTTAAAGTAATGGAATCTCCGGCACAAAGAACCGGGCTTTTATCGGCAGAAATATGAACGTCGTTGCCGGAGGGTTCCTGTTTTGTAAGCGTGATCGGAATGGCCGTCCAGTTATTGGTTTTATCTTCTTCGATGAAAAATCCGAGAGGATCAATATCGGCAACGATCCAATAATCTCCATTGCATGTTCCGGGAGGAATGTTGATCCACATCCCGTCAAGGTGTTCGAAGTAGATATCGGTGTACCCTACGGAAATGCCCTGCTCCACCGGAGAGCAGGAATAATTGCCGCCTCCCAAACCGTAGTTTGGGAAATCGGTATTAACCAAAATGGTGCCGTTCTGATGGTAACGATTGTCATCCCGGCAATGGCCGTTATAGAACGTACAGGTTCCATGATCCATAAGGCAGAACCCGATTTTGGCTCCATTGCCAACAATACTCCAGTTCAGGGGGTTGGGGTCGTCCGGATCTTCAATACGAAGGGTAAATACCCCCCAATCATCTATATGGTTGTGGTTGTGGGTGGGATGATAGGTCATGGCACCGGCCCAACGATCGGTATAGGCCATGCTATCATTGCTTTTGTGATAAATGCGCTGCATGATCAATTGTTTGGGAGCAGATCCGTCCGAACAAGTTCCGGGATCGAAATCGGTGGTATCGGTACCGCAAACAAAAAAATTGGAACCCCGGACCGTAAGTGGGCCATGGCCAATGTTGGGTATGGAAGCGGTCATTCGCAAACGGCCATCATTGGAACCGTTTCCGGTTTGAGAATACTCCGTAGGGCCGCTCATTAAATTTTCCATTGCATCCCAGGAAACGGTGATATCGGGGAGGAGGGTGCAATCCTGCGAACTGTCTTTGCATACGCATTGCGTTGCATCGGTTGTACTGCACAATTGTGCATCGGCTGTATCCAAAAAAAATGTGAACACCACTGTGCAGGGTATCAATATTTTCATACGAAGCGGTTTAAAGTAACACGGTTAAAATGTAAGCATTTCAAGGGTTATATCAGCCAGAAAGCGGATTGTTTTATGAAGTCCTTTTGAGTTGGGCTTATATTATCATTGCACCGAAGTGCCTGAAACATAAACAGAACGGTAGCCAACCCTTCTTTATACGGGCCAAAAGGCAATCCGGTTTTGGTTTTTCATTAAAATGCCCAACCCCTTTTTTATTTTATCCGGACCATGAACTGACACGGACTATTGGTGGCTTTGATACGGCATTTCTTTCGGGTGTATCTTGTATTTGCACCGGATAAAACAACTGCGAAGCGGTCGCAATCCGGAAAAGTAAAACGGAGTACGCGAAGCAACCCCGGTGCCTGCTTCGCTTCAGCGATTTGCACCATCGCCAAACGCCCCCATCGATCACCGCTCGGGTCGTGTAACCACAGAATAGAACGAGTGGGTCGCCTCAACAAGTTCGATCCTTGGTTTTTAGTGCTTTTCGTCCGGGAAAAACACCCGAAATGCGGCTACGACAGCCCATCATTATGCTGGCTTGAACAAGCATCTTCTAAAAAAGGCCCATCAACCGGTTGGGTTCCCGGAGGATCCGGATCAGGTCAAGGGCGATCAGAGTAAATGGGGTCGGGCTTATTTCTTTCGTTCGGCTTTTTTGAGTTCACGAATGAGCATGTTTTGTGTGGAGACGTGCTCCTGGAGGTCTTCGATCTGCTTCCGGAGCAGATGTACTTTTTCGTTCAGGTGCCGGATCTCCGATTCGGGATCGCCATACATGATGGTGCCTTCCTGAGCCGGGTTTCGGGCTATGAAGGTATAATCTTTGGGTTTCCGGAGATTGGTCAGTATCAGTTCGTCAATTGTTATACCAAAATAGTTTGCAATTTTAACAATGGTATTGGGATCCGGATTGGATTTACCATTGGCATAATACCCCACCATAGAACGTCCTTTTCCCAGTATTTTTCCCATTTCATCCTGATTGAGCTTGTTCTTCTTCATCAGGAAACGGAGGTTGATTGGAAGATGATTCATATACGTATAAAAACCGACATTACTAGCGGAAAACCCGTAATATCAAATGAATAAATTGTAAATTACCGGTAAAATTGGTATTTTTGTCCAACATAATTGATACTCAACTAAAGCTATGCAAGATTTGGCACATATACAAAAATCGCTTCTGCGCGGTGATAAAAAAAGGATCGCAGAGCTTACCGGTTCGAGCCTCGATATGGTGATTAAAGTATTAAAAGGTGAACGTCCTTCAACCGCTCCAAAAGGTCGTTTAATTATAGAAGCAGCCCGCCAGATCATCACCCACCGGATAGCCATGCAGGAGTATTTTGATAAAAAGCGAAAGCAATTATAAATCAGTTAATCTATCCATATCATGACACAAGGACAAAACATTGCTCCACTCGTTCAACATCTCAACGAGAGATACGATGGCCGGCCCGAAGCATTGGCAGCACATCTCGAAAAAGCGATCTATATGTTGTTTTTTCTAGAGGAGGAAACTTTTTCGAAAAAAGAAATTCAAAACGTGGTTTATGCCCTCAGAAGTTTAAGTGAAAGCCTGGCCATGATCGACTCGCCTCAGGCAAAAATTGAAATGATAAACCTTTGATCGGGTTCAGAAAAAACAAATTCGGTCAAATTGGCATTGTTTTTTAAAGAGGCCTGTCAATTTGGCGGCATTATTTCTTAGAATGGCGACACATTAGCAGAAAAAAGCCAATGGTACAGGCTTTGACCTGACCTTATCAGATTCAAAAAACAAATTCATAAAAACGCATTTATCATGAACAAATTTGCAATCAGCTCTGCTAAAAGCCGCCAGCACCCCAACCATTTTTTCAATTTTTTTGATGATTTCCTTACTCCCGGTGTGTGCAACACATCCCACCACGACCATGGCCGGAATATTCCTCTGGTTAACATCGCGGAAAACGAAAATGCTTTCCTCATCGATGTTGCTGCTCCGGGATACTTGAAGAACGATTTTACGGTGGATGTGAAAGATCGGAAACTGACCATCTCTGCCGATGTGGAAACCGCTGCCGATGCGAAAACCGATGCAGAAGAGGAAAAAACAACTGCGGTTAAATACAACCGCAAAGAGTTTTCATTTCAAAACTTCAGCCGCACTTTCGTATTGCCCGAAACAGTGGATGCCGAAAAAATTGACGCAACTTATACCAATGGCATCCTAACGGTAACGCTTCCTAAAAAAGAAGAGGAAAAGAAAAAACAATGGAACATCACCATCCGATAAATCATTTAAAACGCACTTAGGATCTAGGAGTAGTTGAAGTAGGGTGAGTTAGAGAATGCCGGTTTACTCAAGGGTAAGCCGGCATTCTTGCAAAAGCAACGAAAACTTTTTGCAAAAACCCGAATATTGCCAAAGAAAATTCCTGATCCCGGATAAACAACGGCCGATTCCGCATTGTAATGATGATTACCATGCCTTAAATGGCTTATTAAAAAGGAGAACCGTTTGTTTAATGTTTGCTTTTGCTTTTATATTTGCCTGCAATTGAAACTCCATTCCGATTTAAACCCTTATTTATGGAAAAGAAGAAGATCCTTGTACCGCACGATTTTTCTAAAGTAGCCGAATGTGCGGTAGCCCATGCATTGGAAATTGCCAAAACCATTGATGCCGAAGTGTATTTCCTTCACGTGGTAGGCAAACGGGAAGAATTAGAGAATGCAAAAGCAAAACTCGCTGCCGAAATAGAAAAGAGCAGCAAACAAACCCCCATTCGCCTTCATCCGATTGTACGCGTTGGGAATATTTTTGAAGACATCAGCGATGTTGCCGCAGAGTCGGATGTTGAAGTGATCATCATGGGAACACACGGGCTCCGCGGGCTTCAGTTCCTTACCGGCAGTTATGCACTAAAAGTAATTACCCGTTCGAAAATTCCGTTTATAGTGGTACAGGAAAAACCGCCACAATTTGGTTATACGAACCTTGTTGTGCCGCTCGATCTTTCCGGAGAAACCAAACAGAAACTTCAGGTTGTGGCCGATATGGCTTCTTTTTTCAATTCCAAAGTTCACCTGATCACTCCGCGCGAAACCGATGAATACCTGTCGAACCAATTGAACCGAAACCTCGGCTATGCGGAAAAGTTCCTGAAAGAGCGAAAAGTAGAGCATACGACCAACCTTTCAATAGCAAAAAGCCATAATTTTGCGAAAGAGTTGTTGCGTTTTTCGATCGAAAAAAATGCCGATCTGATCACAATTATGAACATGCAAGAAAACAACTTACTAGGCATATTTGGCAACACTTACGAACAAGATATCATTACCAACGAAGCACAGATCCCGGTAATGGTGGTAAATCCGCTTACTGCTACGGTACCCGGAAGCGTGTTGTTCAGTTAGTTGCAGTTGGTTGATGATTAAAAGAGGCTGCTCCGATGGGATGGCCTTTTGGAGCGTGTTCGGCATTCCGTTTTTCAGAGATAGCCACCCCGATAGTGGTACAAGGCCGGATCTGCAGCAACCGCCCCCAAAGAAAATACATTTGATCTACAGATTAAAACGAGGCATTGGCTCGCTTTTTTTTTCGCATCCGCAAAAAAGCAGCTCCACCAATGAGTAAACACAAAAGGCCAGATGCTCCAGCATAGAACATTCTTTTCACAAAAATAGCCCGTTCCTGCGCTTCGAGCGCCTGGGCATGTTTTGTATTGATCATTCCGGCGCTGCCCTTTGTTTCAAAATCCCAGTGAGGAGAAGCGGCTTTTGTGCTATCCGGATGGCACAAAAGCATGTTCCGGTACCTTTTTTTATCCTTCGGAACGTTGTAGCGGACCGAATCAACGGGCCATCCGGAAGCATCGTACAAACGCAAAACCTCCTTCCTGCTGCTCAGGCCAAAACCAAAACTCCCGACTACACGAACGCTGCCGGATGTATACTGCTTTACTGTGTCCGTATGTTGTGCTACCACCAGCAGTTCGCCCGGACCAAGAGAGAGACCGCCGGGCATTTCAAAGTGGTTTTTATCGTTTTGGTCTTTAAAGATCCAGCCGCTTATATCCACCGCAGAGTCCGAGCGGTTGTAAAGCTCCACCCAGTCGCTTGCGGGCTGCGGAGTACTTTGAGAAAAACAAACTTCATTAAAAATAACCTGCTGGTAAAACGGGCTGTTTTTTTTCTTGCGGAACACAGGGCGAAGTTTCAGTGCTTCGTTCATATCGATCGTCAACACCTCCGACGCATCCGGGTACCCTTCCCACCGTATAAATTCATAGTCGAAATTGGCCACTGCTTTTACCTGTATGGAGTTGCCGCTGAAATAATAACCGGCAAAATATTTTTTGTTTATTTTGATGGAGTTAAGTTGTACATGCCCCAAGGTTGGGTCGTTGATCTCAATTTCCAAAAGCGCTGTGTCTTTCAGGTCAAAATACTCCATCAGGTGTTTGCGGCAGTGAGCAGGACGATAGCGGGCAAAATTGTCCATCACATGATGGGTTTTTTCCCAGGAAGTCATTTTACCGCCCCAGCGTTTTTTGTGAAATACCATCTCCTCTTTGTAAAGCGCATAAAAACGACGGAGTTGATGTTGTACCGTATCCGGATGAAAGGCCGTGTTTAACAGATCGCACCAACGGTTGATGTACAAGTGCCTGAACGTTTCGTTGGCCAGCAGTTTCCGGAGCATGAATGTACTCCATGGCGGGTTGGGCCATGCCGGGCCGGCAGAATCGGCAAACATGGTTAATGTGTTGGTTTTATAGGCATTTCGGTTACTGAGACCGAATCCAAAATCGGTGTCAAATAAGATCCAGCGCCAACGCCCGCCAGGTTCCCGGGGGCGCCAGAAACGAATGTTTCCTCCGGCATCTTGGTTATCGAAATAGATCTCAGCAATGTTATAGAGGGCATAATTCGCTACATCCATTTGGGTTTGGATGTATGCATAACGATCGGCATTGCGCAACGAATGGGTACGCAAATAAGCCAATAAGCGCTGGTAATGTTGGTCACTTCCCACTTTTACATGGCTTCTGTGTTTGAGCAAATCGATGCTATCCGGGTTTGCGTTGCAATTAAAAGCCAGGTAGGATCCGTTAATTTTTTCACGGATGTTCTGGATGCCCCAATATTTGCCGTTGATATAAACCACAACTGGCTGATAAGCTTGCAGTTCAAGGTTTTCATTCCTTAAGAGCGAAGTCATAAATGCATCCCGAAAATGCGCGATATTAAAATCGCTGCCGGAATTGCGAAGCACCAATGCTTTGTGTTTTTCGAGGCCCTTTTTATCCGGGAAAACAGCATGTTTAAAATAACGGTTCCCATATTTTTTTCGGGCAAATAAAGCCATCGATTTTTGAGGCAGAGGCCGGCTCCAGCCACCAAAAATTTTAACCCCTGCCTGTTGATTGAATCCAAGTGTGTTATCCGGTTCGTAGTATTCCACATTCGCCACCCGTTCCCAATCTTTCCAAAAGTTGGCCCCCCGGTGCGGGTAGGTAGAGTCTGCTTTTTGGCCTTGGACGTAAATTCCGCGATCATCCGACCATAAATTGGCCGGGTTAGTGGCAACGGAAAGCACCGGCATGGTGTATTTCCGGGTAAGGAAATAGCTATTGGTAAAGGTTTTGCCGGGTTTTCCATCCACATAGGTCCGTGCCCGTATTACGTGATCCGATTGTATTTTAAGGGGGGCGGTATATTGCCGGGATCTGCTTCCGGGTGCAGATCCATCCAAGGTATAGAATATTTGAGCATGGGTATTTTCACAAAAAAGATGAAGGTCAAAAGACTGGCTATAAATTCCACCGCGAACGGAAAAAAGTACATCCGACCCTTGCCCGGAAGCAAAAATGGAAAGGCCGGTAAAAAGAAAAACACCGGAACTTCGCATAAAACCGGGTGAATGACCAAAAAGGAAGCCATAAAAGGCGCGTGAACCATGGCGGATGCAATGGCTCTTTGCAACATCGTGTTGGTGTCGATAAGGTGTCTTTCGTTGGGGGCTTATTTTTTTAGAAAAGAGGAGGAAGTATAAATACGCAAAAAACGGGTTCCAGGGGCTTGTTTTCATGAATGGAATGCAAGCTACCGGAAAAACCCAAAACAAGCAAGATTTTATTTTATTCGGTAAAATATACCCGTTTTACCCTTCTGGAAATGGAAGTAAGCACCTCGTAAGGAATGGTTTCAAGCAGTTCGGCCAGTTGGTTTACCGATTGTTCTTTTCCAAAAATGATGACCTCATCGCCTTCTGCTGCGGAAATTTCGGTAATGTTCACCATACACATATCCATGCAAACATTGCCGATTATAGGAGCCGGTTTGCCTTTGATGAAAACCCGGCCATTGCCATTGCCCAGTTTTCGGTTTAAACCATCGGCATAACCCACGGGAAGTGTGGCGAGCTTTAGGTTCTTTTCCGCCACACCTTTTCTGCCGTATCCTACGGTTTCCCCTTTTTTTATGTGTTTGATCTGCGAGATCACTGTTTTTAAAGTGCTTACTTGTTGCAATTGGTTTTCATCTTCCGCATTGTTGGTGATGCCGTATAATCCGATGCCCAGGCGTACCATATCGAAATGCGCTTCCGGAAACCGGCTGATGCCGGCTGAGTTCAGTATGTGGAGCCGGATACCATCTCCGAGGTGTTTTTTAATTTCCAGGCCAATGTTTCGGAAAATGGCGATCTGTTGTTCCGAAAAAGCATCGTGATCCGGGTCGTCGCTGCCGGCAAGATGGGAAAAAACGGAACACACTTTTAAAGCATGATGCGTTTGGAACCAGCCGATCAATTCGTGCAACTGATCGGGGTCAAAACCCAACCGGTGCATGCCCGTATCAATTTTCAGATGAATGGGGTAAGGAACTGCCATCGCATGCCGTTCCACTTCTTTTGTAAAAGCTTTCAACACCCTGAAACTGTAGATCTCAGGCTCCAGGCGATAATGCAACACACTTTCGTAACTACTGATATCCGGATTCATCACCATAATGGGCAAGCTGATCCCGGCTTTGCGCAATTCAATGCCCTCATCGGTGTATGCCACCGCCAAATAATCTGCACGGTTGTATTCAAGCAAATTGGCCACTTCGTAGGTTCCCGAGCCATAAGAAAAGGCTTTTACCATCACCATTAACCGGGTGTGCGGAGATAATTTACTGCGGTAATAATTCAGGTTTTCCCGGAAAGCTTCCAGGTTGATCTCCAATACGGTTTCGTGGGCTTTTTCCTGAAGCAAACGACTGATCCGTTCGAAAGAAAAACGACGTGCTCCTTTTACCAGTATGGTCTCATCTCCAAACCAGGTCGGTTCAAATGCATCTGTAAACGCACCGGTATCCGAAAAAAGGAGGTAACTGCCCCTGAATAAAGACTCGTGCTTTTCCATCTCTTTTCCAATGCCAATGAAATGATCTACCTGATAATGTTGTAACAAACCAGCTACTTGCCGATACAGTTCTTCTGCATGCATGCCACTCTGATCAATTTCGGAAAGGATCACGGTTTGCCGGCTGTGGTGTTTTTGCTGGCGCATAAAATCCAGCGCAATTTCCAACGAATCCAGATCGGAACTGTACACATCGTTGATCACCGAAGTATTGTTGATCCCTTCCATCAACTCCAGGCGCATCGCAATGGGCGTGAGGAGTTTCATTCGTGCAGCAATGTATTCGTTTGGAACCCCTGTTTTCAGAAGATAAGCCCAGCAGTGCAAAGCATTTTCGATGGATGCCTGGTCTGTAAACGGAATAACAATGGAAAGATCGTTGTTTCGCCAGCGGGCTTTTATGCCGGTTTCTCTTTTGAAAGGAGTAACGGAAAGGAGCTTTACATCTGCCTTGGCATGATACCCCCACGTAAAAGCGGCTGGCATTTCAGGTCCGATTTCGCTTATGGCCTGACGGATCTCTTTGTGGTCGAAACAATACACCACACTTTTTGCATGTGCGAAGAGCTTTGCTTTTTCCCTTGCCTTGGCCAGCGGGCTTTCAAAATTTTCGGAATGAGCACTCCCGATGTTGGTAAAAATGCCACAGGTAGGCCGGATCATCCGGGCAAGCGATCCCATTTCTCCCGGCAAAGAAATTCCGGCCTCAATAATGCCCGTATCATCGGCGGCATTCAACATCCATACGGACAATGGAACACCCACCTGGGAGTTGTAACTCCTGGGGCTTCGGGTAACCTGCTCCAAGTCTTTTAACACTTGAAACAACCATTCTTTCACCACCGTTTTGCCATTGCTGCCTGTAATGGCTACCACCGGAATGTTCAGACGACTGCGGTGCCAGGCCACCAGATCGTGAAAACCGGTAAGGGTATCTTCTACCAGGTAAATGTTGGCATCGTCCAAGCCATAAGCCTTTCGGGGGTCGCTGATCATGAAGTGGCGCACCCCTCGCTCATAACACGCCTGAAGAAAACGGTGTCCGTCATGTCGGGGGCCTTTGATGGCAATAAATAAGGTCTCGGCACCTGCAAAAGACCGGCGGCTGTCGATCAGTAAATGCCGGATCTTTCCCTCTTGCTTTTTTTGGAACCACTTGCCAGGAACAGCAACGGTAAGATCGGTGGTAGAAACGGGTGCGGTTTTCATGGATCAGCCGATGGTGTCAATTGCTTTTGTACTCTGCCCCGCACCAGCCGCCGGTTTCCCTGCCCCAAGCCTCTTCCATGCATATTGGGTGCTTTGTATATGCCGGTTCATTCCTTCTGTTTTTCCGGAAAACACCCGATCGCATTCCTTTTTTTTCCGCCTTTGCCTTTGATTGTTGAAGTCCATATAATTGAAGAATAGCTGCACGCTGTTTTAGGGAAGAATTTATACCTTTATTCCCGTAGGAAGCGTTTGCTAATTTAGAGAAAAAAGCCCGTGCTCCCTGCGGAGGTTATTTTACCGGTATTACAAGCATAAAAACGGACAGATCGGTTTGTCATGCCTATTCGGAAACCATTAACTATGAGTGAAACATCCTACAAAAGCATTTTAGAACTGATAAAAAGTTTGGAGACACAAGCGGGTACATTGGAAAAAGGACAGATGTCTCGAAAAGAGGTAGAAGCCATGCTGCACAATTCGCGTGAGCTTTACGACCGGCTGGTGATATTGCGCTACAAAGCTTTTGAAGATTCGGTAAAAGACAAAAGGTCCGGGCCTGCATCGGAAAAGACAACCGCTGCAGTTGCCCCAAAAGAAAACAAGCGCAAATCGCCTCTGACTTTCCAGTTGAATTTTGATCAGCAAGCCCAAATGACGGCCCAAGAAAATATCATTCCCCGAAACCAGATGAGCCTCATCGATGCCATTGAGGAGGAAGAATCCGAGGCGGCGAAAAAGAAAATAGAAGAGAAAGTTGTACCATCCGGAATAGCAGAGAATACCATGGCCACGGAAAAGGAGGTTGCGGAAAACGATGAAAGGGAAAAACCGGCACCGGACACAGTAGCCATAGAAAAGAAAATGGGTGAAGGGCCTTTGTTTGAAGAGCCCGGGGCAGAAAAAGAAAAAAACCTCAATGAACTGTTGGCTGCCGATAAAGAACACCGTTCCTTGGCAAAAAAATTGCAGGACCGCCCCATCGAAGACCTGAAAAAAGCCATTCCTCTGAATCAGCGGTTTTTGTTTACGAACGATTTGTTTAACGGGGAAGACCAGGCCTATAACGATGCCGTTGAAAAATTAAACGGAATGGCTGATATACAAAAGGCCGAAGCACTTCTACGCGACCTTTCGGATCGTTATGAGTGGAAATGGAGCAGCGATCCCGTGCGCCACTTTGTATCGATGGTAGAACGCAGGCACAAACCGGCCTGATCGGTTTTAAATTTAAATATGGAATGCGCATGAAAAAGTGGAGATGGATATTGATGGGGGTTTGTGCAGGGATAACCCTGGTCACACAAGCACAACAAGAGAAAAAATATGCCTTCAAATGCCTTGATCAGCTGTGTGCTCCCGAAATGCATGGCCGGGGTTATGTAAACGGCGGCGATAGTTTGGCCGCAACCTACATTGCCCGTGAATTCAAAAAGGCAGGATTGCAACAACGCCGCAACAGTTGGTATCAGGCGTTCCGTTTTGGCGTGAACACCTTTCCCGGAAATATGGACCTGGTTGTGGATGGCACCGTTTTAAAAGCCGGAGTTGATTTTATAGTGGAACCCAACGGAGGCGGAGGGAAAGCCAGCCGGAAAGTAGCCGTTTATACCGCTTCGGATCTTGAAGACCGGGTCAAAACCGAAAAATTCGGCCATCCTGCCTGGGTCAACTCCCACATTCTGGTGATCGACCCCGCCGGAATTGAAACCCCAAAAGAAAAAGGGCGCTTTCTTCAGATCTGGAGATCGTTTGCCAACAATATGCCGGTGGTCTTGCTCAAAGAGGATCAACTGACTTGGTCCGTGGGCCGTGCGGCATTTAAATATCCGGTATTTGAGGTCAAAAAAAACAAATTCCCCGTTGCTGCCGGAGAAATTCGCTACGATGTAGATCAGCAATTTGTTCGTTCGCATAAAGCCAACAATGTGATCGGATTTATTCCGGGTACACACCCAAAGAAAAAAAAGAAATACGTACTGTTTACCGCTCATTACGATCATTTGGGGCGCATGGGGCGCGATCAGTATTTCCCCGGAGCCAACGACAACGCATCGGGTGTATCCATGCTCATTTCGCTGGCCCGGCACTATGCAGCACATCCCCCCGAATATTCGCTGGTATTCATTGCCTTTGCCGGCGAGGAAGCAGGGCTGTTGGGATCGACGCATTTTGTGGCCCACCCATGGGTGAAAATGAACCGGATACGCTTTGTGGTGAACCTCGATATTTTAGGAACCGGCGAGGAAGGCATTAAGGTGGTCAATGGCAGCGTTTACCGATCCGAATTTGATCTGATGCAAAAGATCAATGCGGAAAACAGCTACCTTCCGGCCGTAAAGATCCGCGGCGAAGCCGCCAACAGCGACCACCATCCTTTTCATGCCAACGGTGTACCCGCCGTTTTTATTTATACCCTTGGAGGGATTGCGCATTACCATAACATTTACGATAAACCGGATACGCTTCCGCTTACCGGGTTTACCGATCTGTTCCATCTGTTGTCTGATTTTACCGATCGCCTGCCCTTACATTAAGCCACCCGGATAGTTCGCACACCGTTGCCACCTCTGCCCTGCCCCTGTTCTTTTAAGTCTTCCGCAGGAGAACTTGAAAGAAGCAATGAGAAGTAGTGTCTTCAGACACGGCTATAAAAACAAATAGCTTATTTTAGTCCGTATGTCTTCCGGTTATAAAATAAGAAATCAATCAGCGGTTCATTTCATCACCTTTGCAGTTGTGGAGTGGATAGATGTATTTAGTAGTCCCCCCAACGGTCATCGGCCCCTTTCTTTTGGACAGAATACATGAACGGCAGTGCGTAGTTGAGAGTCTGTCCCAACCTTGTGTGATTTGGATGTATTTTATTCTGTTTATCAAAAGCAGATGTTAAATTAGTGGGCATGCGCAGTTGAGGCCATCTTAAACACTGGCATTGAATGCTCTAGTGTGGTTTTAGGAGCCCCCCAAAAAAAGTACCTTTCCATTCATTGGCCTCAGCTGTTGTGCGGGGTACCCACTGTGCTATGCAGTGAGTGAAACGACCCCGGCACCACCTAAACTCCTTTCGTTGCACCGCACTTCATCGGACACCGCACTATTTCATACCCACCCAAATCCATCACCGCTTGGGTCGTGAA
>CALLUQ010000158.1 GCA_938010565.1 uncultured Flavobacteriales bacterium | reverse complement strand
CGGCCTGATCTTCCATTGCCATACTTTTTACCTCAAGCAGAGAAAAACCGATGGTCATTCCTGTTTTGATGGCTTTGGATAAAGATTCTTTTACACACCAGAGGATCGTATATATCGGGATCTTACTGTAATCTCCCTCTTGTAGCCACTTTTTTTCATTGTTCGTAAGCTGTTTTTCCAGTACGTGCCGGTGCTTTTTATCCGTTTTCTCCAGGTCTATTCCCATCGGATGTGTTTCTTCAAAGGCAATGCATACGCCAACATTCCGGCTATGGCTGATGCTTATCTGTGTATTTTTAATGCGATCACACTTTACTACCGGAAAACTAAAAACACCGGGATCGATGCATATGGAGGCCACATCCGTTATTCCTGTCAGAGATGTTAAGGCTGCTTTGGCGGCTAACCTTCCAAGCAAATAGCTCTTCTTCCTGCGATCGTGTTTCAATTCCCGAAAACGTGCTTTTTCATTGGGATGGAGTTTTTCGAGGTGTGGAGAGAGTTCTGCCAGGGTTCCCCGAACAATCCCAACAGCAGCTTGAAAACTACCATCTTGTCGGACGAAGATCAGGCGTTCCGTATGATGTTTCATTGGCTTTCGTTATGCTCTGTGATTGTTTTGTGGATCCTGTGCTATCCGATTTGGAGCTTACGGATGCATTTTATCGGAGATGTTTTCCAACAATCCTGCTGCTGCTTCCATGAGTTTTTTACCGATCTCATCCACATGCCGAAGCCTCCAAGAAGCCAGTTCCGTACCCTTTACCCATTGGTTAAAAGCCCCTAACGCCGGGCCGGTATGCACCTGAAAATTAACTTTATGCTTCAAATCCCCCTGAAAAGCCACACGGTTACTATAGCCAAAGTACCAGCGGAAAACCAGTGCCATCTTATAACGAGGGTTTTGTTCTGCCTTTGCCATCTCTTCGGGCTTGCCTGTCTTTTGAAAATAGGCTTTGGTCTGTTCCCAGATCTCAGCAACGGACGTTTTGAAATAATTGCGCTCTAACTGAGCCATTGTTTTTTCGGGGATCTCTTCCAACGACTGGTATTGGGTATATAAACGGTACAATTTATTGGCTCTGGCAGGGAACAAAACTCCTTTTTTGAGTACCTGTATTTTCGCTCCCATCTCAAACATATCGCCTGCAGGGGCATAATCGGTATCTTGCACATTAATGTTCTCCAAGAGGTCTTTTACCGCATCGCTGGTTCCGGCTTCTACCGTACATTGGTTGATGGAGCCGGTAAGAATAAAATCGGCACCCATTACAAAAGCACCGGCAGCAGATTGGGGTGCTCCTATGCCTCCGGCCAGTCCGACCCGAATGGTTTCAGGGTAACCATACTCCTGCTGCATGTCATCCCGCAATCGTTGCATGGAAGGCAACAACACCAGTGCAACACCACCATCGGTATGCCCTCCGGAATCGGCCTCTACACAGATATCGTAGCTAAGAGGTATGTTTTTTGCGTATTCGGCCTGCTCCGGGGTGATCTTGCCTTGTTCAAGCAATCGGGTCAAAAGATGCGGAGGAGCCGGGCGCATAAACGCTTCTGCCACTTCCGGGCGGGAAACCTTTGCCAGGATGCGATGATGGCTGGTAAAGGAGCCATCGGCTCCTTTACGGATCCCTGCGGCATGAAAATATACCAGCGATCCGGTGATTTGCATGTAGGCGGAAGCCTCCACGTTTCGGATGCCTTTGGCAAGGTAGAGTTGAACGAGTTGCATTTCCAAACCCGGATCATCCGGGTGGTGCAGCAGGTTCATGCCATAAGCCTGGCCTTCGTTGAGTGTTTCCCGGATCGCATCAATATCCAAAGCTATCTGTTCTAAGGACATCCCTCCGGTTCCCAAGTAGCCCATCATCCCGGCTTTCCCCATGCGAATGACCAGTTCTTTGGAAGCTGTGCCCCGGTACATGGCTCCTGCTACATAGCTGTAATCCACACCATAGTTTTCTCTAAAAGCGGCACTTCCCAGCCGCTTTGCAGGGTGTTGGCGCTTTTCATTCGCCGGCGGAGCACTCCCCATCGGCAAAGTTGTTTTTGATGAGGATGTTGCTGTTGTTTTTTCCGGCTCAATCACTTCCTCTTCGATCGGTGTGCAATCCCTTCGGATCTCTTCGGCCATTTTGGTCAATCGTTCTTTTCCTGCTTCCCGGTAGGTGGTAACCCCCTTGCCCATTAAATACCGGATCGTGTTGGTCCACTGTACGGAACCGGCAATTTGCCGGCTGAGCAACTCCGCGATCTGCCGGTGGTGATACGGACGGGCCGTTGCGTTGGCAATTACCGGAATTTGCGGAGGTTGAAAGGTAAAATCGGCTAAAAAGGAGGCAAATTCCTTTGCGGCTGTTTTCATGTATCGGGAGTGGAAGGGAGCGGTAACAAAAAGGGGAATAATTTTGGTTTTCCGTTGGTCCGGATCCCTGCAAAGTTGGTCGATACCCGACTGAGGTCCGGACAGTACGATCTGAGTGGGCGTATTATAATTGGCAATGTCCAGATCGTTGTAATGGCCCTCCTGAAGTTTTGCCATTAAGATTTCAAGTTCAGGGCCCAATACCGCTGCCATTCCTCCGCCGGAAGCGGCTTCCATCAATTTTCCCCGCTGCCGAACCAACCGAAGGCCGGTCTCAAAATCAAAAACTCCGGCAGCCAGCAGGGCATTGTACTCTCCCAGGCTATGGCCTGCTGCATAGTCGGGTTTTATCCGAAGTTCCCGATATCGCATGTAATTAACCACATACAGTGCAGGTTGCGTAAAGGCCGTGTTGGCCAACTGGCGTTTTGGATCCTCCACACACAATGCTTCGAGGTCGTATCCTAAAATATCGGAGGCGATCCGGGTTTCTTGCCGATATTTGGCAAAGAGGTGCTTGCCCATGCCTTTGTACTGGGCTCCTTGTCCCGGGAATAGTATGGCTGCTTTCATAAATGCGTTCAATCATTTTTCGGTTTTCGGTTCACCAATTCATTTAGTTTGTGGCGTTGTATTTTACCCGAAGGGGTTTGGGGCAGGCTTTTTACTTTTGCCATGGTGATGGCGCTGGAAGAAGCATGTACACCCCATTCCAACAAGGCTTGAGAGACGATCTGGCGAAGGTGCTGTTCTTTGATGTTTAATGCTGGTGTGAAGGCCACCAGGAAACCATCTCCGCGTGCCGATCCGGGCTTGCGGGAAATAGCCAACCCACCGTTGTGCCGGAGCTTGTTATAAATGCTGTTTTCCAGTGCTTCTGGCGAGATCTTTATGCCACCGTAATTGATGATGTCGTCGGCTCTGCCTTCGTAATACAGGTATCCGTTTTTTATGCTGCCAAGATCCTGTGTAACCAGCCACCCCTCATCGTTTGTAATGGGCATTTTTTCGCCATTCGCGATCGTACTTTGTGCCACATGGAGCCCTCGGATCGCAATTTTCCGATCGTCCGTCAATTCTACTTCCGGTCCGTCCCATGCTCGTCCTACGGACTCCAATTCGTCTCCTTCTGCATCGTGAATTTCCAGGAATGTCGTTCTCGATGCCTCGGTTAATCCGTAGTGCTGGATGATACGCGCGTTTGGAAACAATGCCTTTAGCGCCTCTTTCTCCTTTCGATGCATATACTGGCTGCCAATTTCTATCCATTTTACAAGGCTTCCGTACGGACCGATCAGGTTGTTATTGGCCAGTAAGATGCGCCATAGGCCAGGCACCGTAGAAATCGCATTGATCGTTCCCTTTTTAAGCATTTCGCCGATTTCCGCCGGTCGGAAAAGAGCGGGAATGTAAAACCGGCCCCCGGCAGCCGCAATTGCCCTGCATCTGCCAAAGCCAAAGGAATGATACACCGGAACACCGATGTATTCTCTCACATCACTGTCCAGCTGCATGGTCTTATTCAATCGGGTGATAACATCAGACAAATTGTTGTGACTTAGCAAGATGCCTTTCGGATTACCGGTAGTACCCGAAGTAAAACCGATCAATGCGGGTTGGTCGGAAGCAGTGGTTTTAAACTCCGGGGCCATCCAGGCTCCGTCCGACTCAGGGGTGATAACCTTGGTGACCTCTGCCGCCTCTATCCGATATCGGTCTTTCTCATTTCTGAGAGGAACGGCAATGTTGCCGGCTTCCATGCAGGAAAACAGGGCTTTCACATAGCCGGTATGGTTGGTGGCAACAATGCCCACTTTTTTATTCATAGCAATTCTTCGATCATTTCTATAATCTGCCTGTCAACATAAGTCGTTGGCCTCCTGTTTCTGCTTCACATCCTACTTTCCCCAACTGTTTCTCTGTGAGAACGGATTATCGCTAACACATTAAGTCTTTACTCGGTTACAGGTTGTAGTCAAGGGTTTATATTTTCGAATTTTCGGCTGCATGGCCATTCATCGTCGTTTCGGTCTGCCCCCGTCCACCATATAAACGCTACCGGTACAATAGCTGCTTTCATCACTGGCCAGGAATAACATAAAGCGGGCAATTTCTTCCGGAGTAGCATAACGTTTCAGCAGGCTGGGGGCTGCAAAATCTTTTCGGGCCTGCTCCGGATCATCGGGCAGGGTTTTCTTTTCGAGTGCACGCATCATAAGGGTTTCGGTAACGCCGGGATTAATGGTATTGATGCGAATGCCTGCATCGGCATATTCGGCAGCTACCGACCGCATGATCCCAATAACGGCATGTTTGCTGGCCACATAGGCCGACAATCCCGGTGCCCCGCTCACACCCGAGGTAGAAGAGGTGATCACAATACTGCCACCGCCTTGTTTCTCCATTTCGGGGATCACATATTTTAAGCCGAGCCATACGCCTTTTACATTCACCGCCATTACTTTATCGAAAGTGGCGATGCTGTGTTCCGCAATGGGGGAAAAGTCGTCTTCGATACCGGCATTGTTGATAAAAACGTCGATGCGTCCGTAGCGATCCATGGTTTTGAGGACATAGTTTTGTACCTGATCGGGTTGTGTAACATCTGCCACTACGTAGCTTACGGCTTTCTTATTGACCATGGAACGAACGGCTTTTTCCAAAGCCTGCTCATTATGGTCTACCAGCAGCACACGGGCACCTTCCTCCACAAACCGGACAGCGGTTGCCATGCCTATACCACCGCCACCGCCTGTTATAATGGCTACTTTATTTTCTAATCGATTCATATTGCGCTATATGGTTTTTTAAAAAAGAAACCAGGTGTTCGGTATCCCGGTCATCAATATCCTTGTGGCACATTATTCTGATCATCCTTATGCCTGGTGCCAATAGCAGGATGTTTTCTACTTTGGCAGCCGCTACCAGTTGCCGGGCATCAAAAGGGGCTTTTTCGTCGACAGCCAGGTAAAATATATGGATGTTCACCTCAGGATGGGGCAAAGACAGAAAAGGAAGGCCGGAAAGTTCCCGGGCAAGTATTTTGGTGCGATGGTGGTCTTCGGCAAGCCGGCTGATGTTTGCCGGTTGCAAAGCCTCCAGACCGCAAGCGGCCAGTATGCCGGCCTGGTGCAATGTGCCGCCCAGGTATTGTCTGACCGTACGTGCTTGTTGAATAAACGAAAGATCGCCACACAATACCGACCCTGCCGGAGCCCCCAGGCTTTTCGACAAACAAAACATCAGCGCATCTGCCGGAGCAGCCAATTCTTTTACCGGTATACCTGTTGCTACCTGTGCATTGAACAGCCGGGCTCCGTCCAGATAAACAGGAACTTTGTGCCGATGAGCGATGTCGCATAGCTCGATAATGCATTGTTGATCGACAATGGTACCACCGGATAAATTGTGGGGGTTTTCCAGGCAAACCAAACCGGTAGCCGGACGGTGTGAATTTCCTTTCTTTATTTTTCGGGCCAACTCTTCGGGCGGTATGGCTCCCTGTATTCCTCTGAGTGTACGTACCTGTACCATAGCATACGCCAGGGAGCCCTTCTCATAATTGATAATATGGCTGTCTTCTTCCACGATCACTTCTTTTCCGGGATCGCATAACACCCGCACGGCGGTTTGGTTGGCCATGGTGCCGGAAGGAAAAAACAGTGCTTTTTCTTTACCGGCAAGTTCGGCGCACTTTTCTTCCAGCCCGATCACGGCAGGATCATCGGAAAAAGCATCGTCTCCCAGTTCGGCACGGCATAAGGCATCGTACATGGCTTTGGTGGGCCGGGTAACGGTATCGCTGCGAAAGTCTGCAATGTTTTTATAAGGCATAATTAATTACCCTTTTTAATATTTGAAATGGTTGAACGTAGCGGTTTGTTTCCCCATTTTGATCTTATTGGTTGATGTTCTCAATACTTGGGTTAAACATCGTACTCATTTTCAGGAATTTTTACTTATCCACCCCCATTCGATACTTACCCCGGTGCCGATGGCCATTAAAATAATGTTGTTGGTTTCTACTTCGGCAAGGGTACGCGACAACACATGGAATATAGAAGCAGAGATCATGTTGCCATTTTGTTGCAAGGTGTCCATGGATATCCTTAATGCATCATTCGGCCAGCCAAGTTTCACAAAAGATGGGAGCATTTTGTATGTGCGTGGCCCGCCCATATGGGCAGCTATGGTCGGATGGGTTTTGGTGTACTGCAGGATGTCGGAAAGAATTTTGGCTCCTTGCTGCTCTCTGAAAAACCTGGCCATAGTGGGTCCTACTTCAGGACTGATGTAAAAATCTATTCCATTTACCCCCGGGCTATGAAGCTGTATGCCACTATACATCATGTACGTGGTACCAGGTATCATGCTATTGCCTGTTTTCTCAAATTTCCATTCACCTTCCGGTGCCACAATGGCTGCCGCAGCACCATCGGAAAACAGAGCACTCGCGTTTAAAAGGGAGGTGTCTGTGGCTACCGGATCGTACAGCGTAGTGGAAATTTCCGACCCAACCACCAGAACGCCCGTAGCTCCGGCAAGTACAGCGTCCTTAGCGATGCGCAAAGCGGCTACACCGCTTGTACACCCTGTACCATAGATGCCAATTTTTTGGCAATCGGGTGAAAGTCCCAGTTTTTCAATGGCAATGTGCTCAATACCCGGCTGGTAGGTGCCGGTCGAACTCAACGCAATAATATGACTGATCCGGTCTTTGGGTTTGTCCCATTTATCCAATGCTTTCCGGGCCACGTCTATGGCCATGGGAATGGCCACATCTATCCAGAATTGAGCGCGTTTTTGGGCACTGGGACAAAAATTCGCCGGTGTAAATATGTCTTCTACTCCCTCAGAACGCC
>CALLUQ010000157.1 GCA_938010565.1 uncultured Flavobacteriales bacterium | reverse complement strand
CATCGACGGAGTGGTTTGGCACCTCGATGTCGGCTCGTCACATCCTGGGGCTGGAGAAGGTCCCAAGGGTTGGGCTGTTCGCCCATTAAAGTGGCACGCGAGCTGGGTTCAGAACGTCGCGAGACAGTTCGGTCCCTATCTATTGTGGGCGTTAGAAGCTTGAGAGAACCTGTCTCTAGTACGAGAGGACCGGGACGGACAGACCTCTGGTTTACCTGTTGTGGCGCCAGCTGCATCGCAGGGTAGCTATGTTTGGACGAGATAAGCGCTGAAAGCATCTAAGCGCGAAACTCATCTCAAGATGAGGCTTCTTTTAAGGGTCGTTAAAGACGATGACGTTGATAGGCTGCAAGTGTAAAGTCAGTAATGGCAAAGCTGAGCAGTACTAATTGCCCGTAAGCTTTAAATACACAGTATTCTTATTCCATTACCTTTAAAAATATAATTCTACCTTCTTCAACAACTGTCATAATAAAATTATAGTTGTGCATTTACATAACTTACGATTTTAGGTGACTATTGCAATGAGGTCCACCTCTTCCCATCCCGAACAGAGAAGTTAAGCCCATTAGCGCCGATGGTACTGGAGTAACATCCGGGAGAGTAGGTCGTCGCCACTTTTTTAGCCCCGTTATATAACGGGGCTTTTTTATTTTCCCGCATTTTTTTACATCATACCCTCGGATCCCTAAATGATGTGAAGCGAATTTCTATTTTTGAGCCATATCCGAATGAATTGTTCTGATGTTTCTGCATCGGTAATGGTGTTCCACTTGAAGCATATCGTATGGACAGCGCTCCTGATTCTGGGAGTACATCGGACTTTTGCACAACACCCCGATAGCCTTTTTAATGAAAACGATTCCATTCTTATCCTAGAATTGAAAGACACACCCCTGAACTTTCCGGAATATAAACCGGCAGATCATCAAAGCATTCATTCTGTTCATGTGTACAAAAACCCATTCCGTCTGGAGTTGGGAAATACAGGATCGCCAGGCTATCTTTTATGCGCTCCCCTGCCGGATGCAACGCAGTGGCCAGGGTTTAAAAGTGGATTTACCCCTGCTTTATTGCAACATCCGGACCTCGAAAAACTCAAATATTACCACGTAAACACCCCCTTTACCATAAGCCGGTTTTTCCTTGGAAGTAAAAATGAACAACAATTTGCCGTTTTGCATACCCAAAACATCCGACCCGGCTGGAACATCGGACTGGATTTTGAAAGGCTGAACAATGAAGGGTTTTATGTGCGGCAAAGGGCCATTCAAAATTTATTCAGAACCCATTCGAATTACCGCTCTCCGGATCAACGTTATCAGTTGTATGCCGATTATCTCGCAAGTACCCATAAGATGGAAGAAAACGGAGGAATATCGGTCGATACCTTTTTCACGCAAAACCTCCAAACCAACCGGCAGGCCATTCCGGTAAACTTAGGAACGGCTTATAACCGGCGCAAAACCACTACGCTTCACCTCAAACAATACTTTCATCCGGGCAAGGCCCGCATTCTTGATACTGACACCACAGATACTGTTGCTCAGAGGTATCCTACTCTCAACGGATGGCGTTTGAAATTGCACCACCAATTGGAAAATACCCGCTACCGGTATGAAGACGACCTGACCACAACTTTTTACGATACCACATTTATTTATGACCATGCAACCGACGACCGCAGCCATTGGCTAAAGTGGACAAATGCTTTTCACCTGGAATACATCGGAAAACAAAATGCCGATTCCGTGAAGCCATTGAAAGTTAGCCTCGGGGTTGGGCATCAATACCATGCTTTTCAACAAAACGGACATCGGAAAGTTTTCAGACACATCATAATTCCGGCAGATTTGAAATACCCTTTCGGCACCTCAAATGCCATTCACTTTTATGGCCGGTATATTGTTGCCGGAGATTTTGTGTCTAATTATACCGGCGGAGCAACGTACAACTTCCGCTTTCGGAAAGAAAAATGGCCCGATCAATTAACACTTGGAACACAGCGAACCCAAATGCAGCCCGATTGGATCTTTACCCGATATTACGGCAATCACCACCAATGGGAGAACAGGTGGGACCCGGTTATCGTTACCAAAGGTTTTGGCAACTTGCTGATGGCAGACCATCTAAACATAAAAGTAGATCTCGCCCGGCTACGGAACTGGACCTATTTTAATGCCCTGGCAGTTCCGACTCAGGCCGCATCCGCGATCACCGTTTTTCAGGCAAGCATCAACAAAAAGCTTCAATGGGGAAAAGAAAAAGCAAAATGGAACAATAACCTGAGCATCAGTTATCAAAACATTCACGGTGCAGATGCGATCCGTTTACCGGCCTTTTTGGTGTGGAACCGGATCGCAGCAGAAGTACCCATGTTTAAGAAGGCAATGACCGGGAGGTTGGGTTTGGAAGTACGCTACTATACTTCTTATAAAGGAAATGCTTACATGCCGGCAACGGGCGTATTTTACCAGCAAGATAGTTTGGTTACCGGAAATTACCCGTTGGTAGATGTTTTTTTTAACGGCAGCATTAAAACCGTACGCTTTTTTGTGAAAATGACCCATATCCAATCCGGATTAATGGGATTCAATTATTGGGCTGCGCCCCATTATGCATTGCGCGACCGGGCTTTCCGGTTTGGGTTGACATGGAAATTCTACGACTGATCCCCGGTTTTGGAAATGAGCGAATGGAATAAATAGGAGAGATCAGGTTTTTTGCGGCTTTTTTCGAGCAGCGGGAAACAGGATGTTGTTCAGGATCAAACGGTATCCCGGAGAATTGGGATGTAGCTTTAGATCGGTGGGAGGTTCACCTACAAAATGCTGATAATCTTCCGGATCGTGCCCCCCATAGTAAGTCCAGGTACCTTTACCCAGAGTACCATGAATGTATTTCGCCGTATTTAAAGATTTGGTTTCGCCCATTACCAGCACCTCCGATTTAATGGATGCTTTATGAAAGGAAGTCGTTTGCCCCATAAAACCTTTTACAATGCGGGTATGGCACTGCGTAAGCATGGTGGGTACAAGGTCCCATTTGGCAGAAAAATCAAAGAGCGTAAACACATCGTTCTGCTCTCCTACACGAGCATGTTCCTTGGTGCCGTCGATCGATGAAAACTCGTATTCGAGCGGATTGGGGCGAAGCAGAAAATCCTTAAAAGCCAACGTATTGTCAAAATCCAGTTTGGATTGAGCCGCAGGATCTGCCGGATCACCGTCAAACATGCTTTCGCAAATATCGGTGTGGTGAGCAGCCATGGCAATGTCGTAAGAATCCGTTCCGGAACACATCGTAAACAGGAACCCCCCACTACCAACGTAAGTTTTGATGTTATTGGCTACTGCCAGTTTGAGTTCACTCACCTTGTTAAACCCAAGTGCTTTGGCATCTGCTTCGGCATTTTTTACCTGTTCCTGGTACCAGGCAGCATTGCGATACATGCGGTAAAACTTTCCGTACTGGCCCGTAAAATCTTCGTGGTGTAAATGCAACCAGTCGTATTTTTCCAATTCACCCAGTACAATTTCCTTATCGTAAACCACCTGATATGGAATTTCAGCATAGGTCAGAACCAACGTAACCGCATCGTCCCATGGCTGTTTCCCTTCCGGTGAATATACGGCAATTTTAGGCACTTTCTCCAATTTTACAACTTCCATATTTACCTCCGGATTGCCAATTTCACGAAGAATACCGGCCGCTTTCGAATCCGGGATCACCTCATAACTCACCCCACGGGAAAGTTGGCATTCCGCTTCGATCGTTTTGTAATACTTAACCATGAAAGAACCGCCACGGAAATTGAGCAACCATTCGATTTCGATCTCATTCTGAAGTATCCAATAAGCAATCCCGTAAGCCTTTAGATGATTTTTCTGTTCATCGTCCATAGGGATCAGGATGTAAGCAGCATTTGCCTGTTGCAACCCGCACAACAAGGCGATTAAGGCGAATAAACGTTTCATCATAAACATAAAAAGAGGAGCTTTCGGAGTCTTTTCTAAAAATAACAAATTTTGCGCTAAACCAACAGCAGTTGGCTGTTTCCTTTGTTAACGAAGAAAAAGATTTGGCTCCATCTCCATCTCAGGCTCCGAACTTCCGGTTGGGCCATCGGTTGCCGTAGCATTGCTGTTCCTACACCTCTGATCAACAAATGAGCAACAAAAAAACGTTGAAGCCCGGGCTCCATAAACGGAAAAACAAACCGGTACCTTCGGGTTAACGTTTTTGTTCTCCGTCGGGCCTAAAAGCATATTGCACACCATTCCGGTCCATTTTCATTTCGATGATGTCCCAAAGAATGAGTTTTACGAGAATGTTTCGGGCTTTTTTGTGATGGATATTGGCCATTTTCACAAATCGGGAAAAAGTGATGGTTTCATTTTTCCGAAGAAAGGCAAACAGTTGCTGTTCCGGTTCCGTGTAGTTCAATTCGCGGTCTACGGATTGTTTTTGGGTACGCCAGAGTTGGAGTAAAATGCCATTGGCCTTTAGGTTTTCATCTCCTTTTCGCACGTATGCCAACCATTGGCCATTGCCGGTTTTGGCCTTATGAGGCCTTTTGGCTGATGGCGGAACCCAAACTTCCAGTATGGTTTTTCTTTCCGGATGCCATACCTGTATTTCAAAATGTATTTCGGGTTTTGTGTAAAGTTGAGCCGCCGATTCGATCACATGGTACTCTTCATCGCTGCGCACTCCGGCTATTTTTCCATTGTCTTTGACACCAATGAGCAAACGGCCTCCTCCGGTATTTGCAAAAGCCACCAGAGTACGGGCAATTTTACGGGCATCGTCTACCCTGAATTTAAAATCCTGTTGCTGGTGTTCGCCATCTGCAATGGCAAGGTGCAAGGCTTTTTCGGAGAAAATTTTCATTAGAACCGAAAGGTAATATGCGCTGCGTATGGATGCAAGCGAATTTCTTTATGAAAGGAAACAAACCAGCCATTGCGAACAAAAACCGCATACCTGTTTTTCGCCTGTAAACGTGTTATCTTTATCCGGCACCATCAAAAACGTTTCATGACTTTAGCCGATCGCATTCTCGCATTTAATGCATCTTTGGATATGAGCCACATTCAACTGCCTCCGGATATACGGGCCATGAACCCTTTCCGGGAAGAAAATGCAAGGTTGATCAACAGGGTAACCCAACAATTTTACAAACGGTTTTACAACGATAACCGAAAACGCAAATTGATTGTAGGGATCAACCCCGGAAGGCTGGGAGCCGGACTTACGGGGGTACCATTTACCGATACCAAACGATTGTTTTCCGAGTGCGGCATCAACGTTACGGAAGTGAGATCTCATGAGCCATCCAGTGTTTTTGTATATGAGGTAGTGAATGGTTTTGGCGGACCCCAGGCCTTTTACGATCGGTTTTACATCCATTCCGTTTGCCCGCTTGGGTTTGTAAAAGTAAATGAAAAAGGCAAAGAGATAAATTACAATTATTACGATGAAAAGCCTCTTCAGGAAGCCGTTACGCCTTTTATTCTGGATACCTTAAAACAACAGATAGCATTGGGGTTGAGTACGGAAAAAGTGTGGTGCATGGGTTCGGGTAAAAATTTTAAATTTCTAAAAAAACTCAACGATCAACACGCCTTATTTAACGAAGTAATTCCCTTGGACCATCCGCGGTACGTAGTGCAATACCGGGCTAAAAAAATACCGGAATATGTAGGCAAGTATCTTCGGGCACTTGGAGTGTAAGTGCTTTTTTCATCAGAGCTTCATCTGCCGGAACCCAGGTGTTTTTCAAAAAAAACAGCAAGCATTTCATTGCGCTTTCCGCTACATGTTGTGGCTGCTTTTTATCATACCGGTACAACCGGCTTTATACCAGCCTCCTTCGCTAACCTTTCGTTTCAGAAACCCAACCGTTCATTCATTTTCTCCAACCTTTGTATTGTACACCTCACACTTTATGGCTATTTTCAATTCGGATACCAAAATGCATTGGAAAAAAGAATAGCATGGTTCTGAAGAAAATAAGCCTTTTTGTTCTGCTCATCGGGTGTGGGTGGAGTGCCGAAGCTCAACATGCCAACCTCTTTCTGTCGGGTCGGCTGGATTATCAACAATTGCACAACAGCGAGGTCAGCGACATTTGGGGGTATGCCGATACGGCCGGAAACGAATATGCACTAACAGGGGTAAACCGTGGCGGATTGTCGATTGCAGACATCACCAACCCTGCATCTCCTGCCGAAGTTTTTTATGCGCCGGGGCCTTTTTCGCGCTGGCGCGACATCAAAACCTGGAACCAACATGCCTATATGGTTACCGAGGGCGGCGGCGGTTTGTTAATTGTAGACATGAGCAGCCTTCCGGGTGCCATTACCGGGGCCGACGTAAGTACCTATAATTTTTGTTCCGGAGGCTTCTTTACCAATACGGCACACAACCTTTACATCGACGAAAACGGCATTTGCTACATCTTCGGAGCCGGTTGCGGAAACGGCGGAGCCATCATGCTCGACCTTAACCCTGAGCCAATGGCACCGGTAGAAGTAGGTTTGTTCGATACCTGGTCCATCCACGATGGAGTAGCCAGAGGAGATACTTTATATGCTGCCCATATTCTCAATGGTTTTTTTTCCATCGTAGATGTAAGCAATAAGCAAGATCCGGTAATTCTCGGAATTCAGAATACTCCCGTTAACTTTACTCACAACGTTTGGATTTCCGACAACGGCAACTTTCTTTTTGCTACAGATGAAGTGAGCGGCTCCTGGGTAACGACCTATGACATAAGTGATCCCGGCGATATCAGAGAAACCGACCGCATACAATCCAACCCCGGTTCAGGTGTTATTCCTCACAATACCCATTTCATCAACCGCTACCTCGTTACGTCTTATTATCGTGATGGAATAACGATTCACGATGTTTCCAACCCTTCCAACCTCATTCAGGTAGGAAATTACGACACTTCCCCTTTTAGTGGTAATGGTTTTAATGGCTGCTGGGGAGTATACCCCTGGTTGCCCTCCGGCAACATCATTGCATCGGATATCGAGGGCGGCCTTTTTATACTTACCCCCAGTTATGTAAGGGGGTGTTATCTGGAAGGAACCGTAACGGGAACCAACACCGGTAATCCGATCAATGCCGTGGATGTTGAACTGATGAATACTTCTGTAAACAGTGTAACCAATATAACCGGCAGTTATGCAACAGGAACTGCAACCGCCGGCACCTACAATGTTGTCTTTTCCAAGCCAGGTTACATTTCGGATACCGCCTTTCATGTCGTTTTAACCCATGGTCAAACCACGGTGGTAAATAGGCAACTGAAAACGCTCTCTCCGTTTTTACTCACGGGCCACGTATCGGAAAAAAATACCGCTGCCGGCATAGCCAACGCGCAGTTACTTTTCCGGAACGATGATCTCAGCCATACCACCACAACGGATGGAGCCGGTAACTTTACCGTTGATGGTTGTATAGCCGAAACTTACGAATATGTTGTGGGCATTTGGGGGCATGTAACGGATTGTGGCTTTGTTACCGTAAACGACCAAAACGCTGCCCTGACTTTTGAACTCGAAAAAGGGTATTACGACGATTTTTCCCTCGATTTTAACTGGGAAGTAACCGGAAATGCTGCCGATGGCATTTGGGAAAGGGCAGAACCGAATGGCACTTTATTCGGAAATATACCATCCAACCCCGATCACGATGCCACCACCGACTGCATGGGCAAAGCCTATGTTACCGGAAACGACGGGGGCAGTGCTGAAAACGACGATGTGGATGCAGCCCGTACCATCCTTACTTCTCCTGTATTTGATATTGCCCATATGGCGAACCCTGTGATTGGGTATGAACGGTGGTTTTTTAACGCTGGCGGACAAATGCCTCCCAACGATACCTTAACCGTTACCCTTACCAACGGCACCGACATGGTTGTTGCAGATCAGGTATTGCCCGGATCAACCTTTAGCCAGGGAGGATGGCAGCCGTTTACATTCCATGTAAATGCATTCATGCCACCGGCCGATGGTATGCAAGTGATCTTTCATACATCCGATTGGCAAAATGAAGGGGCTCACCTTGTGGAAGCCGCTCTGGATAATTTCAGAATTGCGGAAGATGTGCCCCATACCGAACCCGAACCTGTTGTAAACCTTACGGTTTATCCCAACCCGTTTCAGGAAGAAGTAAACTTTTTATGGCCAGCTGAAACCGGGCCACCGGGCCAGTTGGTTGTTTTTGACCTTGTCGGGAAAGTAGTATTGCGTCAGACGGTACAAATGGCGGCAGGCGAAGCCCGGTTGCAGTATGCATTGCCAACAGGAAGTTACCTGGCACAGATCCTGACGGAAAACGGCACTTCTGCAACGGTTAAGCTGATCCGTTACTAAATGCTCTCTCGTGGTTTGGAGGCAAAAAGACTACATGCCTCTGGCAACTGCCCGACAGAGGGGCATTTTTCGGACCATGGAGGCAGGTGGCAACAGGGGGTGAAAAACGGTGCAATATTCAACAAAAAGTGGCCGGAGTAAAGAGTGGTTTAAGATCCGTAAAAATACCCCAAAATGGCATGCGTCAGACCGGATAAAATCGACATCATTTAGTCATAATCCGCTGCTAAGTGATTGAACCTGAATACGGAACAACGGTTGTGTTTTGCATGATGCTGCTGTGAATCAAACATTTATAGAAAATTCCTACCTTTACACCTGACCACTCGTTGTGGCCATGAGAGCGAAAGTAACGGATGCCTGATCAAATTAAGAGGACTGAGACGCTTCTCATCGCGAAAAAACTGCTTCGCGAAATAAGGGAAAAGCACGGCATTACGCAACAAGACGTACGCCGTCAGACAGGGATTCATATTGCCCGCTTCGAGAATAACGAAAACGATCTGAAATTATCGACCCTCCGGGTTTTGTTAGACCATTACCAGTTAACGATGAGCGATTTTTTTAGGCTACTCGAAAAACGAGAACGGAGTTTCAGGCGTAAAAAGAAAAAAGGAGACCCATTCCCGTTGCAGAAGAACTAAGGTAGCCTATGCGGCCTAATACATATCAAAATGCTATGCCATTTGACATTAAAGACCCTGAATTTTTAAACCGGCTAAAGGTATTGCTGATCGAATATCGGGAAGCCAGAGGTTTTACCCAAAAACAAGTGTATCAAAAAACGGGTTTTCATATTGGCCGCCTCGAAAGTACAGACTGGGACATGCGCCTTTCCTCTTTCCTTCAACTTTGT
>CALLUQ010000156.1 GCA_938010565.1 uncultured Flavobacteriales bacterium | reverse complement strand
CTTTATCTCTTCTTCGGTGTTAAAAGCATGGATTACGATCCGCAGTCTTTCGCTTCCTTCGGGCACGGTTGGGTGCAAAATTGCGCGAACATCATACCCGTCTTTTTGTAACCCTTCCGCTGCTTCTTTTGCGTTTTCGTTCCCTGGTATTTTAATCACCTGAATGGGGGCATTTCCTCCCTGTTGGGCAGATGGGGTTATCTCTGAGGTTAATTCTTTAAACAAATCTACCAGCGCACTGGTTTTTATTCGGTTAAGGATGGATTCAGCCAGTTTTTTATACGCTTTTTCAACCGGAATTAAGGCCGTTTCCGGCAAAGCGGTCGTAAATATAAAGGGGCGGGAAAAGTTGATCAGGTAATTCCGCAATACCTGACTTCCCAAAACAATGGCTCCATGGCATCCCAGTGCTTTTCCGAAGGTAACCACCCGGGCAAAAATTTGTTCTTGCAATCCGAAGGCCACTACACTTCCTTCTCCTTCCGCACCAAACAGGCCCACGGCATGTGCTTCGTCTACGATAACTGCTGCGTTGTATTTTTGGGAGAGGGTACAAATTTCTTTGAGTGGCGCTTCATCTCCATCCATCGAATAAACCGATTCTACTACAACATAAATCCGGCCTTCTGCACCCAGATGCATTTTGGCCATTTTAAGCCGTTGAAGGAGGTGCTCCTGGTCGTTGTGGCGGAAACTGAAATTTCTGGCTGTCGAAAGGCGGATCCCATCTCTTATAGAAGCATGAACCAGTGCATCATAAAGTATTACATCACCGCGTACCGGCACGCAGGACAATAAACCAATGTTGGCATCATAACCGGAATTGAAGATCAGACCGGCTTCTGCTTTGTGAAAAGCGGCGATCTTCTTTTCCAAAGTTTCGGCATAGCTGCTGTTGCCAATCAACAAACGGGAACCACCGGAGCCTGTGCGCCCTGTGGTGCGTTTTCCTTTGCTTTCTCTGGCCAGGCCGAGATAATCGTTGGAGGTAAAATCTACCCGATCTTCAAGGGTTGTGAGTTGACGCAGATTGCCTTCCTCCTCACGCTTTTGCAGGCGTTTTTCCAATGGGTTTTCCATGGGTGATGAATGCTTTAACATGTACGGTCGGAAAAAATGAACGCGGATCCCTGCCCATGGGATGGATACCGGATGATCCGGCATTTGATCTGACCGGGAATTTCGCCGTTCGCATGAAGAAAATAGTGGTGTTTTGAAACAGGGTTTATGCTCCTCATAAATGCTGTTTTGTTATTTTTTACTCTGTGGGTTGTTTCAAAGCCTATAAACGGTTTGTTCTAGTATTTTCCCCTTAAAAGCCATGTGCTTTTTACACGGGTGCAACTCCATCTCTATGCCCTGCAAACTGGCATTTAAGTTCGGAAACCGGCCCTTACGGAGAAGCGTTGATGCGCACTTTTTGTCGTGAAAAGCCTGAAATGCGGACCATCGGATCAGAGCGTACCGTATGCATACGGAAAAAATCCAATGCAATGTACCTGTGCGGTCATCCGTATCCGGTACCGTTTCCGACCCCATTGTTACAGCATTTCCTGTACCTTTTTATATTCTGTTATGCGTTTCCGCCGGGCATCATCTTCCGCTTTTTGTTTTTCCGGTTTTACATCGGGTTGGGTTACCGGTTGTTCCCCATCCTGAAATGCCTCTTTGGGCACCAGCCCCAGGATCTGGAACATCTCCATGTCGGCATTGTATTCCGGGTTGGGTGTGGTTAATAATTTATCGCCGGCAAAGATGGACCCTGCTCCGGCCATGAAACAAAGTGCCTGGCCTTCCAACGTCATTTGTGTGCGGCCTGCCGATAAGCGGACTACCGACTCCGGCGCTACGATCCGGGTGGTGGCGATCATCCGTACCATTTCCCAGATGGATGTGGTTTTTTGTTCGGCTAATGGTGTTCCTTCTACGGGCACCAGGGCATTGATGGGGATGGACTCGGGCGGTTTTGGCAAATTCACCAGGGTCATCAGCATCCCGATGCGATCTTCAACGGATTCTCCCATTCCGATGATGCCGCCGGAACAAACACTTACTCCGGCTTTGCGTACGTTTTTAATCGTTTCCAAACGATCGTCGTAAGTACGGGTGGATATAATGTCTCCGTAATATTCTTCGGAAGTATCTACGTTGTGGTTGTAGGCATACAGACCGGCATTTGCCAACCTTTCGGCCTGCTCTTCGGTGAGCATTCCCAAAGTACAGCAAACCTCCATGTCCATTTTATTTACTTCCCGAACCATCTCCACGATTCGGTCAAAATCGCGGTTGTTCCGCACATTTCTCCAGGCTGCTCCCATACACAAACGGGAAGAGCCGTTGGCTTTTGCGTTGCCTGCCGCTTCTTTTACCTCTTCTACCGACATCAGTTTATGTGTATCCACATCGGTATGATAACGTGCCGCCTGCGGGCAATAAGAACAATCTTCTGGACATCCTCCTGTTTTGACCGACAGCAGGGAGCTCATTTGAACGGCTCTCGGATCGTGGTGAGCCCGATGTACCTGGGCGGCTTTAAAAACCAGCTCCAAAAGAGGCATGTTATAGATTGTGAGAATTTCTTCTTTGGTCCGGTTCTTTTTTACATTTTCCATTGCTTGAGCACGGTTTTAAAAAGCTTCAAAGATAATGAATCCAATGTTTGGACCTGAAAGCGCAAAGGTGTTTTTTACAACAAATATTCCGATGTGTTTTTTAAGCTTTGCGATTCGGTTCAGGAGGGGTGGCGGCCCGTTGTTGTGGTTTTTTATCACTACTAACCGGGAAAACTAAAAAGTAAGCCCTCAAATCTCTGCAAGGACTTTCTAAATATTCTCAATTTGTTTTAGACTACAGGAAGATATTTCATTAAACCTTCGCTAAAGTATTTCACTTTTGCACCGCCTGACACTAAATCGGTTAGTTTTCGGGAAAGCTCCAGGCCTTGTTTATCCAAATCCTCTATTTCTCCTTTTCGGGCTAATCTCTGTTCATCACTAAGAGGGATTATGGCCCTATAAGATTCATGCCAAAAGGAAATTTCATCAATGTAGCCTTGCGGTAATTCTAAGTCTTCAATATCTATCTGTCCTGTATAATCATCTTTGATACAAGAACCTGTATAATCTGGCATTATTGTTAAATATCTCATCGCTTATCTCCTGCAAATGTTCTATGGAAAATAGTTTTCGTTTGTGGGTTCAACCCAATTTCAAAGAAGCCACTCTTACCATTCAGGTGTCCTGCATGACGATACAATAGTGAACCATCAGCCTGAGTAATTGGCTTAATCTTTAGAATAAAATCATCAAACGAGTATGGAAAATTATGAGCAACAGGGTCTTTCAATGCCCTTGCTCTGATTCTTGAATGATAATTAAAGCTATGCTTAAATGCTTTCGTGCTTTGTGTCTCCCCCTTAGCCCCAACTTCCAAAACAACACCCTCCAACGCACT
>CALLUQ010000155.1 GCA_938010565.1 uncultured Flavobacteriales bacterium | reverse complement strand
CCGATGGCCAAGTTGGTGGATGGCAGGGCGTATTCGATCATTACCGATCATTTGGGAACTCCCTCCGAAGTGTATGACGAACAGGGGAAAAGGGTATGGAGTTGCCAGTTGGATATTTACGGAAAGGTTCGTAAACTTACGGGGGAACGTTCTTTTATTCCGTTCCGGTATCAGGGGCAGTATGCGGATGAGGAAACGGGGTTGTATTATAATCGGTTTCGGTATTATAGTGCAGATTCCGGAATTTATGTTTCTCAAGACCCGACAAGGTTACAATCTGGTGAACCTAATTTTTATTCATATGTCGTTGACATAAGTTCAAAAATTGATGTTTTTGGATTATCCTCGTTTGATCCATTAGCAGTTGGAGAATTGACAGATTTTCCTGATGACTTGCTATTTGGGCAAAAAAGAGTTGCGCCTAATTTTTCTAATATAGGATCACAAGCACCGGATTCAATAGGAGGTAAATCCATAGGATCTGTAGCAGAAGGCTTAACGAAAGGAAGTATATCCCCAAACGATTTTTTAATCGCATATACAAAAGATCCTATTTCAGGAAAAAATGTGACGCTGAATAACCGTGGATTAACGGCTTTAACGATGAGTGGTAAAAAGCCCGATATGGCTGTTTTTGTCCCAATAGATAAAGTAAACCCTAAATTAATGTCAGACTGGCATAACCCTAATCTAAAAGAAAAAATTCCTTCAAATAGTATCAATGTAACAACTGATAAAGCAGGGAAGAATATTTTATATATAGTTTGCAAATAATTATGGAAAAATTAATGAAATTATCACCCGTTAAAGTTGAATGGCAAGCAGGCAGATATGAAATAAGTATAACAGCTATTGAGGAAGGGTTTTTAAAAATTAAGACAACTGTCAACCTAAGTAATGGAGAAGAGAAATTAATTCAGATTAATTTCGATCAATTTGCTGAAATAAAATTTAAGAATCTCAATTTTTCAGAACATAATTATAATGGTTATATAATTAAGACACCCCAAGGGGAATATAGTAATGATTTTAATAAATGGCATGAAATAAAAGTAAATAATGTTTGGAAAGAAACGAACATATGTTACAATTCTTTTTTCTTTATTGTAGAAAATAGTAATTGGTTTGAAGAAAAAGACACTTATCAAGTCCTTAAGAAAAAGGGATTTGTCCATTATTTACTAGATGGATATGATAGTTATTTAGAGATATTAGCTAAGGAAGGCATTTTTGATTGGAAGTATCTCTAACCGAATAGTTGGGTGGATCCGTTTGGATTAACTAACTGGAAAGGGTTTGGTTCAAGAAAGGTTGATGGTAGAACAGGATTGCAGACATTTTGATAAGCACGTTGTAGAGCAAGGTGAATTTGGAGACATTACCCAAAATCAATATTTGAAAAAAGCTAAAGAGTTTGGTAAGGCAACAGGTGGAAATATTAAAGAAGCAGATGTAGACAAATTTAAAGTTAAGCATAACCCAGACACGGGAGAAGTCTTTATTGGGTATACGGCAAAGCCAATGCCTCCTGATAAGTATAAATCAGAATTAAGTAAAATCGAAGTGTAATTAATATTATTATGTACGAAATCATATTTCCCGAATATTATGTAAGTGATGAATTTGTTCAATTTGAGGTAGAAAGTAAGGGGTATTTATTTGGAATTAAATTAAGAACGGAAAAAATACATCTGAATTAGTTTTTTATGACCCTACAAAATTAAAGCAAGATTCTGAAAGTGAGAACAAGGGGTTTAATTATTTCCACGATCATAACTTAATAATATTAAATAAGGTCACTAAGGAATCTATTGAAAAAGCAATATCTAGTATGTTTGATAAAAATGAAATGAAACACCTATTGAGTGATTAACCCTCAGCTAACATCCCTTATGAAGCGTACGACGAACAGGGCAAAAGGATATGGAGTTGCCAGTTGGATATTTACGGTAAGGTTCGTAAAATTACCGGGGAGCGTTCTTTTATTCTGTTTCGGTACCAAGGGCAGTATGCCGATGAGGAAACAGGGTTGTATTATTACAATCGGTTTCGGTATGATTCGCCGGTAAACCCTACCCGGTTTTACAATTCTTTTTAACTTAAGAGCGAACGGATCAGTAATTTTACAGCGATATGGATCATTCTCACGCAAATGTTAAACATGTGCATTATGTTATTGTGGTGCACGGAATAGGAGAGCAACGCCCCAACGAAACGGTGCTGGCGGTGATCAACCGTTTTGCAGAAGCCCGTAAAGCCGATTTTGAAGGCAGTGGTTTTCCGAAACCCAATGGCTTTGTAACCATGGGCAAAGTAGCGGCACAGGTAGGCACCAAACCATTGGATAACGGGCATTATCGTTTTACCGGCACCTCACCCTGGGCACAGTTTGAAGGCATTCCGGTTAAAAAAGGAGCGGATGTTGGGAATTTTAATGCGGTACAATCCGGCGGTACCGATGATATTCGGTTTGTCGACATGTGGTGGGCCGATATTCTGAATGATTATTTTGACGTTTCGGGGCAAGATATTAAAACCTGGACCGACGGGGTGGTGAGCCGCCTTAAAAACAGCGGTACGTTCGACGATCGTAAAACCTGGGTGATGAAAGTGTTGCAACAAGTGCAGGAAACCGCTCTTTTTGCGCAGACTGTTTCCGGATTACCCGGAGTGAAAGCCCGGGGAGCTTTTGATAACATCATGCACAAATTTGTGGGAGATATTCAGATCTACGGAGAAAACCGGAGTGTAAGAGGAAGAGCCGTACGGCGGTTCCACAACCTGATGGAGAAAATCCACAACCATCACCTCGAAATGCATAAAATAAAAAACTACGATGCTACGATACAGGATGTGAACCAAAGGTACAAAGATGCTGCCGGCGTGTCTTACATTCCCAAATACAACATCATTGCGCATAGCTTGGGTACCGTAATGGCCATGGATGCCATTATGTACGCCCACATCAAAACCAAAGTAGCGTATGGCCACAATAAAAAAGCCGATGTAAGCCATTACCACAACCTGCCTTTTGAGCAATACACCGGCGATCATCTGAGACGGAATATCCGGGCGGAAAACAGGCAGGCGCAAGATGCCGACGGAAATTTACAAACCGAAGAAATTACCAAAGGAGAGTGCATTGGCAGCAACTGGCTGGAAAGCCTCGAAACCTTTACAACGCTCGGATCGCCCATTGATAAATACCTTACCCTCTGGCCGGAGAACTACGACTACCTGAAAGGGGTTGCTTACAGAACCGATGTTCCGCCGGGAGCCGGAGAAGTTTTTCACGAACGACCAAAAGGAAAAAAGATCCGTCATTTTAACTATTGTGATGAACAAGACCCGGTAGGACACAAACTTGATATGTTTGCCGATACGGATGCTTACCCGCTCATTTTTGAGCACAACCCGGACCACGATGTTACCTATAACGCCTATAAAGTACCCGGGGTTGCACATGTAAAATACTGGGAAGACCAGGAGCTTTTTCAACGTATTTTGCATCAAACCATCGATCATGAAGACGATCACTCAGGCCAGGCCTTTGCCAACAAACGATCTACCATACGGAATTTCCGAATGGTCATTTTTTACACCTATTACCTGCCGGCATTGTTGGCCGGGATCGCCATGGCGTGTATTTTTTATTTCGGATGGGATTCGATGAAAGACAATCCCGGAACAGGTTGGCAAATGGGCCTCATTTCGGCTTTTGCGTTTAGTTTGACCGGTTATGCTTTCAAAAAAATGATCCGTTTGTCCATTTGGTGGCGACAAATTTTACGTTCCAAAAGCAAAACGACTTCCACACCCGGAAAAAAAACGGAAGAAACCACCGTTCGTCCGAAATACCATTCGCGCCACACCGGCAAAAACTTCCGAATCAGCCTTATTCTGGGCAACATCTTCCTTCTCGGAAGCAGCATGTTTTTTATTCCGGCTGCCATAGCCAACAGTACTGTAAACAGTTGGTTTTTTGCCTATGAATATTTGGGAATGCTCTTGGGCAGCGGGTTGATGATCTATTTCCTGGGGAAATGGGCCTGGCAGCATACCTGGGCAGAGGCCGATAAAACCAGTAAACGTCCGGAGATCGCCACCGTTATTGCTTCGGTGATCGTGGCAGCAAGTACCGTAGCCATAGGGTTTCTCATACCCGCCGAAACCCTTCGATCCTGGAATTTAGGCATCCCCGAAAAATTACTGATCCCGTTTTCTATTCTGCTGGCTTGTTTGTCTTTAGCCTGGTTGTATACCACCAGTACTTTTATTGCCATAAAAAGAGAATTAAAAGGGCAATAAAACGGCATCGCGGTATCTTTGATACAAACCCAACATCCCTTCAATTTTGTAAACGTGTCGGGTTGTTTTAAAAAAGGGGCATGCCGATCGGAGTATCGTATGTTTAAAATGTTTTACCGGAATGGGGTTTCATAAACGCAACATAGCCAACTGGGGCAACTACCCCAAAGTTGAAGCCGAAGTAAGTTCGCCCGAGTTTATGGCAGAGTTGTGTGCCGATTTTTCGGGCGATGAAACGCTTTTGCCTCGCGGAAATGGCAGATGCTATGGCGATGCTGCTTTGCACTCCAGGGTAATCTCCATGACCGGATACAACAAAATTCTTGCATTCGACCCCGGCAGTGGCCTTTTGCAATGCCAGGCAGGAACCCTGTTGTCGGATATTCTTGATTTTTGTGTGCCGAAAGGGTTTTTCATTCCGGTTACACCCGGAACCCGGTTCATTACCGTTGGCGGAGCCATTGCAGCCGATGTACATGGAAAAAACCACCACGTTGAAGGGTGTTTTTCCCATCATCTGGATCATCTTTTGCTGTTGGATGAACACGGAAAAACAGTACGGTGTTCGGCAACGGAAAATACCGGGTTGTTTTGGGAAACCGCAGGAGGAATGGGACTGACCGGAATTATTCTTGAAACCGGTATTTACCTCAAGCCCATTGAAACGGCGTATATCCGACAGGAAAGCATCAAAGCAAAAAACCTCGATGAGATCATGGAGCTTTTTGAAAGATCGATGGACTGGACCTATTCGGTAGCCTGGATCGATTGTTTGCAAAAAGGAAAAAAACAAGGCCGTTCCATACTGATGCGGGGCGAACATGCCAAACGGGATGAACTGCCGGCCCGATACCGCAACCGCCCCTTCATGCCGAAAAAGAAAGCAAACAAAAAAGTTCCGTTTCACCTCCCCCGTTTTACCCTCAATAAATGGAGCGTAAAGGCGTTCAACTTTTTGTATTACCACAAGCAGTTCCAAAAGCAAAAAAACAGCATTACCGACTACCATGCCTTTTTTTATCCGCTCGACGGCATTTTGGAATGGAACCGGATCTACGGCAAAAACGGTTTTACCCAATACCAGTTTGTATTGCCCCCTGAAACCGGTAAAGAAGGATTAATATCCATACTCAATACCATCCGCAAAAGCGGTCAGGGGTCTTTTCTGGCGGTATTGAAATGGTTTGGAAAAAGCCACCCGCAAGCCGTCAATTCTTTTCCGATGCAGGGATATACCTTGGCCCTCGATTTTAAGATCCATCCCCAATTACCACCCCTTCTCCGGAAGTTGGATGGGCTGGTGCATCAGTATGGCGGGCGCGTTTACCTGGCCAAAGATGCTTTTTCCGATCCCAAGGTGTTTGCCTATGTAAAAGATGTGCGCAGATCAAAGTTTTACTCTGCTCAATACGAACGGCTTTTTGATCGCCCGTAAACAACGCAACGGCATTTTTTCCTGTGTTGTTGGTGCTGCTTTTGGTGATAAACGTGTTTCAGGCACAACAAAAAAATGCTGCCCCACAACGAAACCCTACCGCACCATGCAGCCGCCGGCTGTTTTTGCAGGTTATGCGTCGAAATTTACCGCGTTTGGGGCGTGGTATATCTGAAAAGCCCCTTATCAAAGTGAACCCCTCGCTGCAACAAAACACCGGTTTTGGTATGAAAGCACTACCTTCACGCAGGTGGAAAACAGCGTTAGATTACCTTAAATTCGAATACCGGATCCGTATATGAACAAAAAAGCCGTTTTATTGGGAGCTCGCTCCGAAGTTGCGCGGGAACTGGCTTTCTTGCTGGCCGCTGATTTTGATGAAATTGTTCTGGCAGCCAGAAATGCAACCTCCCTCGAACCCTTGCAGCAACACCTTTCTCTTACTGCGGATGTTCGGGTTACATGTTGTGAACTGGATGTGCTTCAAACCCATACATTCGATGCAGCACTTGCTCCGCAGATGGATGCGGATCTGGTAATTGTCGTATTCGGATATTTGGGCCAACAGGAAAAAGCCGCGACCAACGAAGCAGAAGCAGAGCGGATCATGGATGTGAACTACCGTTCGGCGGTTTTGTTGCTCAACCGGTTTGCCCGTGCCATGCGCAGCAGAAAGGCAGGAACCATCGTTGGGATCTCTTCCGTTGCAGGAGAACGAGGGCGTAAAAGCAATTACATCTACGGAAGTGCAAAAGCCGGTTTTACGGCTTATTTAAGCGGCTTAAGAAACGATCTTTTCGGAGATGGTGTGCATGTACTTACCGTAAAACCGGGCTTTATGGCCACCCCCATGACTGCCCATCTCAGCCTCCCGGCCCCGCTAACCGTATCGCCTCAAACCGCAGCACGGATGATCTTTAGAAGCATCCGGAAGAAAAAGAATGTGAAATATATTTCAGGACGTTGGGCACTGGTCATGCTGGTGATCCGCAATATACCGGAGTTTATTTTTAAGAAAATGAGTTTGTGATCCGTTGGCCGATCTTTATGAACTATCTGATTGGTTTATCATTGCAATGGAAGCTTCGGAAGTATCGGTATTGTTTTATCTTGCTTTCGCAAAACCGATCCGGAAGCGGACCGCATTGGGGTGTTACAAAAAAATACCGTAAACAGCTATAAATTAAAAAAGTATGCTGCCGATCATTCAGCTTATCCGGGTTGAACAGTGGGTAAAGAACCTGTTCATTTTCGTTCCGGCATTTTTTGCGGGTGTCATTTTTCATCCGGAACATACGGTTCCGCTCCTTCTGGCATTTTTTTGTTTTTCTTTCACGGCAAGTGCAGTGTATATTCTCAACGATTACAAAGACATTAAAAAAGACCGGTTGCACCCGGTTAAGAAAGACCGGCCTTTGGCCGGCGGAACCATTTCGAAGCGCAGGGCCATAGTGCTTTTTGTAGTGTTACTGGGAGCCGGAACGGGAATAGCAGTGCTGTTTTTACCTCAAGCATTTTTTTTTCTTTGCGGAGGTTATTTTCTGATGAATGTGGGGTATACGTTTGTGCTCAAGAAAGTAGCCATTGTTGATGTATGCACCATTGCTACCGGCTTTGTTCTGCGTGTACTTTCGGGGGGAGTGGCAGTGGATGTTCCAGTTACCAACTGGTTGATCCTGATGACGTTTTTGCTGGCTTTGATTTTGGCCATCGGGAAAAGAAGGGGCGAATATGTGGCACTGAACGGCGAAACCGGAACGCGTTCGGTTTTGGCAGGCTATAACCTCGAATTTCTCAATACCGCGCTGGCTTTTTCGTGCACCATTACCGTGGTTTCCTACATTATGTACACCGTTTCGGGGGAAGTGGTACAGCGCCTTAACACCGAATACCTTTATATGACCACGCTTTTTGTGGTTTTAGGAGCATTGCGCTATTTGCAACAATCCATGGTGTTTAACCGCGCAGAATCGCCTACCAAACTGCTTTTCAACGACCATTTTATTCAGATTGTTTTACTGGGCTGGGTACTTACATTTTTGGGCATTATTTACTGGAAGTAAACCGGGCTTTTGTAAGGAGTATTGCTTTTTTAGTTTTTAGCGGGTAAGATACCTGTTGGCCGGTGCCGGTTTAAACAAAGCAACCGGCTTTTAAAACAACAACCCTTGCCAATATTTTCCGGAATATAATATGAACAAATACCAAAGCAGCACTCCATCCTTTTACCGGATAAAAGGGTTTGGATGGAATGTTGTTTACCTCAAAAGAGAAGCCGTTCACATTCCATTTTATGGTGTGGATAAAATTATTTTTTACTTTCCCAAAAAAGGCGTTAATTGCAAAAGTTTTGGGCAAACGCACCTGCCGGCCCCAAGCCAACTCTTAACCCCTAAAATGGCCGGTGTACTTTGCTAATAAGCGAGCGTACCGCCCCCTCAGCTTGTTATTTACAAGCTTTATAACAAGCCGTATTCGGGGAAAATGGCGGAGCTTTTTTTATTGAACCGATGCATTTTTTGCAGAAATGCAATCGCCTGGCCACCCACCTGTAACAACGGGTCGGTTAGTTGTGTTTTTACATCGGAACCGGGTTTTAACTATGGGTTTACAAAGGGTTTCATTTTTGTTAACCGGATTTTCCGGAGCCGCACCACGTGTAACTTAATAATTATTCCAGATATGAAAAAAGTAATACAAAACACCGGAATGGCATTCATGGTTGTTGGGGCTTTGTCCTTTGGCAATTCAGCCTGGGGGCAGGTAACAAACCCATCGGTAAATACCTCGAATTATGACCAGCACAAGATACAGCAAGGGTTCATGGGTACTGTAATTCAGCACCATGCTGCACCTGATGTTCAAGCACTATCTCCAACTGGAAACAACCCTGTACAACGCCAAAGCCAAAGAACCTATACCACGTGCGGGTATTTGCAGGAAAGCAGCAATTTTCAGACTGGAGAGTGGAGTAATACGCTGATAGGTTTTCGAGCCGCAGATGATTTTGTGGTTCCGGCAGGAGAATGTTTGAGCATTGAACGGATCTCAGCGAACTTTTTTACGCAAAACCCCGCTTATGCTCTTGCTATGGACATCCGTTTTTATGCCGATGCGGGTGGTTTACCCGGCGCTGAGGTGGCTTCTTATGTGGCCGATCCTTCCGATTGGTCTACCATACTGGTGGGGGGCAACTTTGGATTCCCTGCATATGAGTATACAATTAGAATACCAACTCCGATCGATTTGTGCGGAGGAGCCTCCGGAACTACCTACTGGTTTTCTATTCAGGCCGTTGCTTCGACGTTTGAGGGTGGCCTTGCATGGGAATCTGTTGTAGTAGGTTCTCCCTATGGTAATAATGGAGTAGTGAGTATCGGAGGAGGTCCCTGGGAGTTTTGGCTCGGGATGAATTTTGTATTCGAATTGAACCCACCTGCAACAGGAACCGATATTCTTACCGCATGCGATTCATTGACCTGGATAGACGGCAACACTTATACCTCAAGCAACGATACCGCTACACATACCCTTGTGGGTGTTACTGCTGCCGGTTGTGATTCCATCGTAACCCTTAACCTTACCATCAACAATTCACCAACAGCAGCAGCCAACGGTTGCAACTTGGTTTATGCCGGAGCAGGAATAGCATACGCCTGTGCAAAAATTAACGGCAGTGCAACCGGTGGTACACCCGGCTATAGCTACAGTTGGTCCAATGGCGAAACCACTCCTTCCATTACGGTATGCCCGAACAGCACGACTACGTATACCCTTACGGTTACCGATGCCAACGGGTGCTCCGCTTCTGCTGACCATACCGTTATGGTGGCCGATATTTCTTGTGGCAACGGTAATAGTGCTGCCGATAGCCTCAGCAGCGCATCCGTTTGTTCTTCGTCTTCTTCCGATTCGTTGTCGGGCGATAGCTCTCTCTGTTCTTTGTCTAGCAGTTCGTTATCCGGCGGTGATGCTTCCGGAGTTTCTTGCAACAACGGCTCTTCCAAAGGCCCTGATAAGGTGTTGATGTGCTTTGATGGCATTACTTACTGCGTAAATGTAAAAGCACTTAAAAGCAAGTTGGATTGTGGCTACACTTTAGGCCCATGCGATATGCAACAACCGGCAGCGTGCAACAATACTCCCGAACCGGATACGACAGCGAGCAATTGCGTTTGCTCCGACCGTTTAACCCACATTACGGTACGTTATTTGGGCGAATCGGGCCAGGATGTGAATATTTTTGCTAAAAAATGCAGTGTTCCTTTGGGTAGCATTACCAATGCCAGCACCGGCGATACTTTTGTGGTAGATGCTTCCGATGCAGGGCTGAATTACCTGAGAAACCACACCTATTTCCATTTAACCGGAACCAACTACGGCAGCATCAAGATCCCGACCAATTGTTGCAACAACCCGATCGGAAGGGTGTTCTTCCCTTTTGAGATCATCGGATGGACAGATGTGGATGGAAATGTTTGCAGCAGTGATCCGGATAGAAGAGCCGAGGTACACAGCACACCCGGAGTTAGCCTGATTGAAAAAAGCGGGGTTCAGCTCATGCAATACCCTAATCCGGTAGAAAACAACGCTACATTCGAGTTTTCAACCACTGAAAGAACAAATGCAAGCTTGAGTGTGATGAGCATTAGCGGAGAAATAGTGAGCGTGTTGTTCAATGGCAACATGGAAGCTTCTAAAACTTACACCACGACCTTGGATATGACCGATCTGCAAAGCGGAATTTATTTCGCCCGATTGATTACCTCCAATGGGATCGTTAAGAAAAAGTTTGTAGTTTTGAAATAATGTGAAATAAATATTATAATCCAAGCCCTCTCCGGTTCATCTGTTTCGGAGGGGGCTTCATAATTAAATGCGATTTGCCGGTGAAGTGGTTTTGTTTTTTATGTTATTTCATTGTTTTTCAGGCAGTACATGCGCAAGTTGTGATCAATGAACTGTTGCCCGCCAACCGCAATACCAATAAAGATGGTTTTGGCGAAGCAGACGATTGGGTGGAGATTTATAACCCGACCGACCAGCCTTACGATCTGGGAGGGTGGTTCATTACCGATGATCTTTCCAAGCCTACCAAACACCGCATTTCCGATGTGCGGCCTCACTGGTCGACGGTACACCCCAAAAGTTATGTGCTGTTGTGGCTGGATGGCGACCCTGAACAGGGCATTCGCCATATCGATTTTTCATTAAGCAAGGCAGGAGGAGAATTTGCCATCTTTGATCCGGACACTAACCTGGTGGACCACCTGCGTTATTCGCGCCAAAAACAAGATGTTTCCTGGGGAAGGCTCACAGACGGAGTACCCGAAACGGCCTTGTTTTCCCAACCTACTCCCAACCAGCCCAATGTTGCAGGGTTGCGCATCCCACCCCAAGATGCCGCGGTTAATTTTTTAAACGAAGAAGGGTTTTATCCTTCGGGGATTTCCCTTACTATGGAAACAAAATTCTCCGGTTTTATTCACTATACCCTGGACGGCTCGGAACCCGATGCAAAAGCCCCGAAATACCAGGCACCGCTGGCCATCGATTCTACCTGCGTGGTGAGGGCTCGGGTAATTCACGAAGGGTACGCCCCCATCACACCCATTGCCACCAAATCCTATTTTATTGGCGAAAAAAGCACCCTGCCGGTACTGTCGTTGATTTGCGATCCGACACATCTTTGGCATAAAAAAAGGGGCATTTACACCAATTATGAAAAGCCGGACTGGGAACGCCCAGCCCATGTTGCTTATTTTGATTTTAATCCGGAACATGAACTAAAAGTTGCTTTCGATAAAAGCGTTGACATTAAAATAGCCGGAAATACCAGCCGCAGGCAGCCTAAAAAATCCTTTACCATAATGGCCAATGCCACCGATGGAAAAGACCGCATTGACTACCCTATTTTTAAAGACAAAGACATTTCAAGCTTTGGAAGCATTTGGGTAAGGGCCGATGCCACCTCCGGCAGAAATGTTACCGAATTGTGGGTGGGCGAACGGTTCAAAAACGAATTGCTTTTTGAGGTTAACCAACAAATGAACGGCAAGGTTGATATGCAGGCTTACGAGCCGGTTCAACTTTATTTAAACGGCAAGTATTGGGGCCTTTACAATTTAATGGAACGAAAAGGGTCCGACTTTATCCGGAACAACCATCCGGTTGGGAAAATTGATCTGTTAAAAGGAGAAGAAACCCGAAAGGTAAGCGGCAGTGCAAAGGAATACGAAGCTTTCCTGGCCTTTGTTTCGATGAACAATCCTGTATCCGACCCCATCTATAAAACGATATGCAAAAAAATGGATGTGGAAAGCTATATCGATTACTGGGTAAATGAAACCTATTGCAATGCCCGCGATATCCGTGTGAACATCCGTTATTGGAAAGAACGGACCCCCGGCCATAAATGGCGGTGGATCAGTTTTGATCAGGATTCTTGGGGCAGAGCAGACGATCATTCGCTGAAAACGTATATTGATGAAGGCAAGGTTTTTTTACTGGGCCGGCTGATGAAAAATGCTTCTTTTCAAAAACAGTTTATGAACCGGATGTGCGATTACCTCAATACCGGTTTTAAAACGGAAAATGTGATTGCTCTGGTAGATTGTATTACGCAGCGGATCGCCTCCGAAGTCGTGTTGGATCGGGAACGCTGGCAAGACTCGATGCTGTATGTAAAACCCGGTTATCGGATCAACTGGATCAAAGAATTTGCAGCTGCCCGTCCCGCCATTTTGCGGCAACAAATGCTCTCGTACTTTAACCTGGAAGGAAAAGAAACGGAAATAAAAGTGTGTACCGGAAAAGAAGGAGGAGGAAGGGTTCGGGTCAATTCTCTGATGATTGTTGATCAGGAAGCGTATTGGACCGGCATTTACCTTGGGGACCTCCCCATTCGGGTGGAGGCCATTCCGGACGAAGGCTACCGCTTTGTGCGATGGAAAAACAAACGTTTGGGAACAGCGGCGAGCCTTGAAGTTTTACCCCAAAAACACCGGAAATTTGTTCCTGTATTCGAACGCATTACAACGGTTCACCCCGAAAGTTAATTTCTTGTACGACCTTCGTATTATACAACAGATCGGATCGTTTTTCCGGTTAGTGTCTTATTAGTAAGATCCGTGTCGTTTTTGGCAAAAGGTTGTTTTTTTTTGCTATTGTTCTCCTCTTTCCTTGTAAAGCTCTTTCCGGGTTTAGAAGCAGCCTACACCTCCTTTTTACCGCCCGGCCTAAGCAGTTGTGCGGGGCACCTACTGTTCTATGCAGTGAGCAAAACGACCCCGGCCCCACCTTAATTTCTTTATTTGCACCGCACTCAACCGGACACCTAACTATTTCATAACCAACATAATCCATCACCGCTTGGGTCGTGAAGTCACGGAATAGAACCAGTGGGT
>CALLUQ010000154.1 GCA_938010565.1 uncultured Flavobacteriales bacterium | reverse complement strand
TTATGCCTGCTGTTGAAGGCCGGGCATACAAGGCACAACATTTATGATACACAAAAAGGGCTTTGAAATACATCAAAGCCCTTTTTCGATGTGTTGTTTCGGCTTTTTATTTTTGTATAGTACCGATCATAAGGGAGGGGTTTACCCACGCATCGAACTCTGCAGCGGTGAGATGGCCGAGGTTGATGGCTTCTTCCTTTAAAGTTGTTCCGTTCTTATGGGCCGTTTTGGCAATTTCTGCTGCTTTTTCATATCCGATCTTGGTATTCAAAGCGGTGACCAACATTAAACTGTTATCGAGGTTAGACTTAATGCGGTGGTGGTTGGGCTCAATGCCTACGGCACAATTCCGGTTGAAAGACACGCAGGCATCGCCAAGCAAACGAGCCGATTGCAGCAGGTTGGCAGCCATCATGGGTTTGAATACGTTCAATTCAAAATGGCCATTCATGCCGCCCGTACTTACGGCTACGTCGTTTCCTACTACCTGAGCACACACCATGGTGATGGCTTCACATTGTGTTGGGTTTACCTTTCCGGGCATGATGGACGAGCCGGGTTCATTTTCCGGGATCATCAGTTCGCCGATCCCGCAACGGGGTCCGGAGGCCAACAAACGAATGTCGTTGGCAATTTTCATCAAAGAAACGGCCAGTTGTTTCAGGGCGCCATGCGATTCTACAATGGCATCGTGAGCAGCCAGTGCTTCAAATTTATTTTCGGCAGTAATGAAAGGGTAACCGGTAAAATCAGCCATTTTTTGGGCTACCAAAGGAGCATACCCTTCCGGAGTATTGATGCCTGTGCCTACGGCCGTACCACCCAAAGCCAATTCCGAAAGGTGTGCCAGGGTATTTTTCAAAGCTTTCAATCCATGGTCGAGTTGTGATACATATCCGGAAATTTCCTGGCCTACGGTAAGCGGAGTAGCATCCATCAGGTGGGTGCGCCCGATCTTTACTACTTCCATAAAATCAGCCGACTTCGCAGCAAGGGTATCCCGCAATTGCAACACACCGGGAATGGTGGTTTCTACGATCATTTTATAACAAGCAATGTGCATGCCTGTTGGGAAGGTATCGTTGCTGGATTGTGATTTATTGACATCGTCGTTCGGATGAATGACCTTTTCTTTGTCGGTTAAATGCCCTCCGGTCAAAACGTGTGCTCTGTTGGCAATGACTTCGTTGGCATTCATATTGGATTGTGTGCCCGAGCCGGTTTGCCAGATCACCAACGGAAACTGATCGTCGTGCTTGTGGTCGAGAATTTCATCGCATACTTTTGAGATCAGGTCGCGTTTTTCCGTACTCAAAACGCCCAACTCACAGTTGGCGTATGCTGCGGCTTTTTTCAGGTATGCAAATCCATGTATCACTTCGGGTGGCATGGTGCCCTCCGGGCCAATTTTAAAATTATTTCGGGAGCGTTGCGTTTGTGCTCCCCAATATTTATCGGCGGGTACTTGCACCTCACCCATGGTGTCTTTTTCAATGCGGTAATCCATGATGGTATCCTCCATTTTGAACAGGGTTTCGTATTTGGTTCTTAAAACAATTCCAACACCCTTTCGGGCGGACGGCCTAAAACGGCTTTGTTGCCATGTATGACAATCGGACGTTGCATCAGTTTCGGATGGGCGATCATGGCTTCGATCCATGCTTCATCCGATAATTTCCTGCCTTTGTAGTTTTCTTTAAAAACAGGTTCGGAAGTTCGTATTAAGTCGGATGCACGAATTCCCAATTGTTGAATGATCTCTTTCAGCTCTTTGGCCGATGGCATTTCCTTGAGGTATTCTCTGATTTCCACTTCTGCTCCTTTTTCCCGAAGAATGGCGAGTGTTTCCCGACTTTTGGAACAACGCGGGTTGTGAAAAATTTTTATATCCATACCCCAAACAGATGGTTCATGATCGATAAAATTGATCCTGCAAAGATAGGGAATTCGGAATGGAGAATGGGCATGCACAAATGGAGAGTGCACAAATGGAGAAAAACCGCACCTACAAAAATCAACTTTCTTAAAAGCCAACGGCACAACAATTCTATTTATATGATTTTTATTAACTTAAAGAGAAAAAGAACAAACTGAAAAACGGCAAGCTATTTTTTTAGCCTTCCTTCATGCCTAAACGAAGTAAATTTGTTCAAAAAATGATAGGTATGGATCATAGCACAGACCCAACCACGCTAAAAGCCGCTTTATTAAAACTGCTCCGGGAAGATGATGAATTATATGCGTTGCTAAAAGAACATCACATAGAAAAGAAAAATCGAAAAATACTCGACACGATCCAATACAAAGGGCATGGCATAAAACTGAACGGAGAGATCCACATTTCAAGCCCGCAGTATGTGATTTTGGGCAATAATGTTCACATTGGAAATGGAGCGTTTATAAAAAGTGACGGCGGTGTAACCATAGGCGATCATGTTCACATCAGTAGGAATGTAACAATTTACACGACGAACCACGACTACGAAGGGACGAGGTTGCCGTATGATGAAAACTCGGTTGAAAAGCCGGTCGTGATCGAAAAAAATGTGTGGATTGGTATGAATGTCAATATCACGCCGGGTGTAACGATTGGCGAAGGCAGCATTATTGCAATGGGAACGACGGTGAGTAAAAATGTGCCGAAATACAGCATTGTGGGCAATGCTCCACAGCGATTGATAAAACAAAGAAACCTTCAACATTATCAACAACTCAACAAACTTCAACAGGTGGGTGCTGTAAATGGCCAATACATTTCAACCGAAAATTTTTGGCGTACGGGCAAGGAATGTCAAGCGAATTTGTTTTTTGTGGTCAGTACAGGACGAGCAGGCAGCACGAGTATTGCAGCGATGCTTTCTCAACACAGCCAAATAGCATGTTTGCATGAACCCAATCCGCTGCTGATACGGATGTCTTATGAATTGGCGTATGGCATCAAAGGGATGGAACAGATCACAACTGAATTGAAACACATCTATGCAGATACAGGTGTTTTTCAGGAAAATACAATTTATGGCGAGTCTGACCAAAAGCTCGGTAATCTAATACTTCCTTTAGCAGAGCTACTGCCCGATGCAAAGTTTATCTGGCTGATAAGAAATGCGGAAGATTTTGTAACCTCTTCGTACTCCCGGGGGTGGTTTCAGGAAAATGAGTTTGAGCATTATGATAAAAAACATTGGTTAACAGCGGCGCATCACAGAAAGTATCGCATTGATCTAAAGGATGAAGAGTGGAAAAAGCTCGATGCTTTTGGCAAGTGCTGTTATTATTGGTCCTTTTGGAATAAAACCATCGAACAACAACTCGAACGCATTGCTCCGAAGAGGTGGATGCAAGTAAAAATGGAAGAAATAGATACAAAAACGGAAGCCATTCTACACTTTTTGAATGCAAAAAATGAACCCTTTTCCACCATAAAAACCAATATTGCCCAACAGCCTTTGACGCCCAAAAAGGCATGGGAAGCAGAACAAGTTGATCTTTTTAAAAAGTATTGCCAACCCTATATGGATAAATGGTATGCGGATCCGTTTTTTGCCAACGGCTTAAAAAAGACGCTATGATTCCATTACCAAAGCGCAGTTGTTCGTGAATAAACAGGATCTGTCTATCTTGTTTATTCATAAAGACCTTATTTTTAGCTGGTTATCAACCGGTCTTTTGCAAATAACACGGTATGGTTATAAATGCCTTGGCCCTGAGTTTGCCGGACGGCTTTTGAATGGTTCGGTATTTCTTCCTTACTTTTGGATAAAATGAAAAGGTTATGCGTCTGATTGAAACCATCAACAACGATATCAAACAAGCCATGAGAGACCGCGATAAAGTGCGTCTTTCTGCTTTGCGGGCCATCAAATCCAAATTGTTGCTCGAAGCAACCAAAGAAGGCGGAAATGGGGCTGTGAGTGATGATGCGGGGCTGAAGATCTTGCAAAAGCTATACAAACAACACCAAGATTCGGCAGCCATATACCGGGAGCAGGGCCGGGAAGATTTGCTGGAGGAAGAGGTGGCTCAGGCAGAAGTGGTGGGTACTTACCTTCCCGCACCGATGAGCGAAGAGGAGATCCGTTCGGTGGTAGAAACCATTGTTGCAGACACCGGTGCCAGCGGAATGGCAGATATGGGCAAAGTAATGGGGGTCGCTGCCAAACAACTCGCAGGAAAAGCGGATAACAAGATCGTTTCGGGCATCGTTCGTCAGATACTGGCAGGCTGATCTACATTGCCTACCCCATTATCAAAGAAACCGGCATAACCGCGATTTTTATGCCGAATCTTTTTGTGCGAGGCGAAAGGCGATCGGAGCGTTTTTTAAAAATCGGAGTTCGATGTTTATCTATCATCCATCCGGAAAATTTAAACGGTAAGCGTCTGCATTTTTTCGGGTCAAGTCTGAAAAAACCGCAAAGCGGGAAACAGCAGGTGGGTTCTTTTGGCACACTAAGCGCCTAAACGTTAAATGGCCCCGCAAACCAAAGCTGAAATAAAAGGGCAGGGCGCTCCGTCGGAATGGATATTATAGATCCTTTTTCGGGTCGGGATTTGCTTTTGACCCAAGGTGCTTTGTTTCACCAATGTGATGGTCTTCTCCCCAAATGAATTGAACGTATTCGGGATGATCGATAAAAGGATTTCTGTTTTTCTGATATGAATAATAGATCACATCGTTTCGATTTCGTTCCGACTGATCTACCGGATCTTGTTCATGCCACAAAAGCAGGTCGGAAAGTTTGGCATGCACGGGCGCATAGGTATTGTGGTCCGATGGTATGGAATCAATCACTTCCAGATCAGGTTCTTTTCCATCTCCTTCGTATCGGGTGGCCATATAAAAGATCATGCGGGCCACATCTCCCTTTACCCGATCATTGGGTTCCCAGATCCATGCGGTTGAATCGGTATAATTGCCCGTTGCACCATTCTCATCGGTATATTGATCGGAGCATGCTGAAAACCATCGATTGCGACGGGCTAAATTCATGTTTACATCACATGGTCGCAACGCATGAACATCTGTTCCCGCCCCTTTGGTGGTACCAAAGTTTCCATGGGATTTTGCCCATACGTGCTCACGCGACCATCCGTTTCCTGCATTGTATTCCTGATCGGCGTCTACGGATCTTCCGGAATAAATAAGGATCACATTGGAAGGATTAAGCGTATCTCTGTCTGTTTCTTTCAAAATATCCCACACATCTGTATTTGAGCTTGTATATGGAAACTCCATATGATCTTTTATAATAAGGTTTAGCGTTTTTTTCAGCGCATCTCCCGTGAGCCCGGTTGCGGGATCATAATATCCGGTTGGGATTTGTCCTGTACTTGTGTTAAAACCAAACAGGAGCAGCAGTTTAAATAGTACTTTCATACGCATGGCGGATGGTTATAAAGGTATAAATTAAAATTGGAATGCATTGCCCCAGTTTATGACCCACCAACCTCATAGCCAGTCGTTAGTATTTAATGCCCTTTTCTGTTTTCCGGGGTTAAAAGCGGAGTAAGAAGCGACCTCCAAAAGCAGGAGTTTGGAGAATGATTTTGTGAAACATAAGGCCAGGCGCAAAGGATTCGCTATTTTAGTTCGGAATGAAAAAACAAACCTTTGTAACGGTGATTACCTTGGGCATCATTGCCATTTGCGGTGTGGTTGTCGCCCAATACCTTTGGATGCAGTCGGCGCAAGCCATCCAGGAAACCCATTTCACGATACAGAAAAAACAAGCCCTGCTCGAAGAAAAACAATTCAACGACCGTGTTACCATTGCCCTTACCAACGTAGCCGAACAAATTCTCTACCTCAACAACGATTCTTCCATTGTGTACGATGTGGTAGAACAATTGCGATCGAATTATTTCACCGTTCAGATCCAGGATACCCTTCATCCTTATTTGCTGGAAACGCTCCTGCAGCAGCAATTCGACAAGCGAAGCATTAACGAGGATTTTGAATACGGAATTTACGATTGCTTTACGGACTCGGTGGTTTACGGGAATTTCATTTCGATGAAGGATAGTGCGATGATAGACCCCAGCGTGGCTACTCCACAGATCCGTTGGGATAAAGATGCGCATTACTTCAGTGTTTTCTTTCCCAACCGAAGGAGCTACAGCATTGAAAAACAAAACAATAATATGGCCGGGTGGATGCTTTCCTGCATTATTATTTTAATCGTTCTGGGGTTTATGGTGTACGCCATCCATGTAATGCTACGCCAGAAGCGGTTGTCTGAAATTAAGACCGATTTTATCAACAATATGACGCACGAGTTAAAAACTCCCATCTCCACTATTTCTCTTTCGAGCGAGATCTTACTGCGCCCCGGTATTGAGAAGGACCCGAAACGCATTCGGCAATTTGCCCGTATCATTTACGATGAAAACTCCCGGTTGAAAAGCCAGGTAGAGCGCGTGTTGCAATTGGCTACGCTCGATACCGCAATGCTTGAACTCAAGAAATCCGAAATCGACCTGAACGAGCTATCCCTTGTGGCTATAGAGTCTTTGAAAATGTCGATAGAACAAAGGGGAGGAGAGATCCATCTGGAATTGAATGCCACCGAACCCAAAGTAATGGCCGATCGGGTACACATTACCAATCTGATGTACAATCTGATCGACAATGCCCATAAATACTCCGGAAATGAGATCGACATTTTGGTGCGCACCTGCAATAGAAGCGGGGGAGTGGAGTGGAGTATTCAAGACAAAGGCATTGGCATGGATGCGGAAGCCGTAAAGCAAATTTTTGATAAATTTTACCGTGTGCCCACCGGCAACATTCACAATGTAAAAGGTTTTGGCTTGGGGTTGTTTTATGTGAAAGTATTGGTGGATGCGCATCAAGGCGAAATTGATGTATACAGCAGCCCGGGAAAAGGCAGTACTTTTAAAGTGTGGCTTCCTTTTCAAACCTAAAGAATTATGAGAAAAAAAAACACCACTATTTTGCTTGTTGAAGATGATCTTAACCTGGGGTTTGTGATACAAGACATTTTGCGGGTCAAAGGGTATGTGGTAAGTTTGTGCAGAGATGGAAAAGAAGGCTTGCTGGCTTTTAATTCCAAAAGCTTTGATTTATGTATTCTGGATGTGATGATGCCTCAAAAAGATGGTTTCAGTCTGGCAGAAGACATCCGCAGTACCGGCAGTGATGTGCCTCTTATTTTTCTCACGGCAAAATCGATGCAGGAAGATAAAATCAAAGGATTGAAGATCGGTGCTGATGATTACATCACCAAACCTTTCAGCAATGAAGAACTCTTGTTGCGGGTGGAAGCCATTTTGAAAAGAAGTATCCAAACCACGACTGATGACCGGGGCGGGAAAGATGTTTTTGCCATTGGTGCCTATGAGTTTGATTACCGCAATTTTAAACTCAAACTCAGCGGAGAAGAACAAAGGCTCACCAAAAAAGAAGCGGAAATCTTACGCTTGCTTTGCCAACATCGCAATCAGGTATTGCAGCGGGAACTGGTGCTCAATATGGTTTGGGGCGATGATAATTATTTTGTTGGCAGGAGCCTTGATGTTTTTATTACCAAACTTAGAAAGCATCTCAAAGAAGATAGCCGTGTAAACATTATAAATGTACATGGCGTTGGTTTTAAATTGGAAACCAGCTAGTGTTAAGTCAAGCCTACTTTAGCCGCACCAAGTTTTGATCTTTTTATCCCGGACTTCTTTGATTTTTATGCTTTGGAAATAGATATCCGCTTAAAATTTTATCCGTTTTTCTTCCACCGGTAGCTTCATCTCTTTTTGCTGCAAAAACCGGATCCCATTTCGAATAGGAGATCAAGCTGTACTTGGCAAGCGGCTTACGTTTTTGACGGGCATTTTTTCGTCTGAGAAACGAGCATACGAATACAGGTGACCTTCTCTATTGAATTGCCACCATCCTCAATTGTTCCGCTCACAAGCAAAAAGCGTCCGTTTTTACGCTCTCCTCCTTGTTTAACTTTTCGGAAATGCGGACTACTGTGGTACGAGAATATTAAAAGCTGCCAGATCTATAAATTCCCGGATGCGGGCATCGATATCTTCGCGGCTGAGTTCGCCAATGCGTTCGGTTCCGAATTTTTCACAGGTAAAAGAAGCCAACGCCGATCCTATAATAATGCCACGCTTGATGTTATCGAACGAAGTATCATCGGTAGCAGCAATGTAACCCATCAATCCGCCAGCAAAGGTATCTCCGGCACCGGTAGGGTCGAATACTTCTTCGAGGGGAAGAGCGGGGGCAAAGAATATACGGTCTTTGTCAAACAACAAGGCCCCGTGTTCGCCTTTTTTGATGATCAGGTAACGGGGTCCCATTTCAAGAATGGAACGTGCTGCTTTGCGCAGGGAATATTCTCCGGAAAGCTGGCGGGCCTCTTCGTCGTTAATGGTAAGCAAATCAACGCGTGCAATTACTTTTTTGAGATCTTCCAAAGCAATGTCCATCCAAAAGTTCATGGTATCCATGGCGATCAGCTTCGGGCGGTTGGGCAGTTGATCGATGACTTGTGCCTGAACAGCCGGGGTAAGGTTTCCCAACATCAGATAATCCGCATTTTTGTAATGCTCCGGTACAACCGGATCAAAATTTTCAAGCACATTCAACTGGGTATCCAGTGTGTCACGAGAGTTCATGTCGTTGTAATAACGGCCTGACCAGAAGAAGGTTTTTTCGCCTTTTCTGATCTGAATGCCTTCGGTATTGATGCCCCGTTCATTCATCTTGGCAAGGAAACCGGCAGGAAAATCATCCCCTATTACCGATACAATGTTTACATCGTCATTAAAGTAAGAGGCTGCCAGTGTAATAAAAGTTCCGGCACCGCCTACAATTTTATCGGTTTTTCCAAATGGGGTTTCAATGGCATCAAAGGCTACCGAGCCTACGGTAAGAAGATTCATATGGAAGAATTAATTTTTTTGCCAAAGATATTGTTTCATACGGAACTTAGTACTACATTTGGGGCCGATTTAAGGAATACGCCTGAATTTGACATCTTTCCTCCTTAGCTCAGTTGGTTAGAGCATCTGACTGTTAATCAGAGGGTCCTTGGTTCGAGTCCAAGAGGAGGAGCTCAGAAATGAAGGGGCTTTCAGCGGTAACGTTGAAAGCCCTTTTCTTTTTTTGCCAGTTTTTTGCCAGTTTTCAATCTACTGACCTTAGGTCTTTAGGCTTCTTCGTTGGCTTCCCAACTAATGCAACTGTTCATTTTATTCAATAGTTTTGTTTTTGTACCGATTGTAAATTTTCTCCACGATACACTTGAGGAATCAAACAATGCTCTTGTACTCTTAGAGAGGTGTAAAAACCGGACGGAGTGGTTTAGAAAATCTGAATTGCGCACAGCTTACAGCCAAGCATCAAGTAAGGGCTATGAGCAAGTACTTGAGGATGATCTACGACTGTTCCTTTTTGATCAGGGTATTGAGTATCCTTTTTCAACCCCTAAATCTGCATCAGGAAGAGCCGATATTGTTGCTGATCTTGAAACACCCGATCCTTTAATTGTTGAAATCAAGATAGTTGATGAGCAAAGAAATTATGGAGAGAGGTGTATCACAGATGGTATAACGCAGATTTACAAGCATGCTTGTGACTTTGATAAGAGCCTCGGCTATCTGGTTGTGTTCAATATGGACGTTGCGGAAATAGAATTTGAACTTTCGTCTGAATCTATGCCCTCAAGAATTACCATAGCCGGAAAGACACTTTTTCTGGTGGTAGTGAACCTACAAGACTTGAAGCCGGCAAGTAAGCAAGGGCAACTAAAAAAGGTCACGCTTACTGAGTCAGACCTCGTATCTGGAATAGAGTCCAATCAATAGTGCCCTTGAAGATTGACGGTAGTACATTATTACAACCGATCCAAACTCCTTCGATTCATCTCCAAAAACCGCAGAATACTTGAGCGACTGTAGCGAATAATCCGCCCAAACTGACTGTACTCAATACTCAGATTATCTCGAAGTTTCTGAAGTGTACTTCGTCCCTTTCCTCGGATACCGAGTAACTGCTTGGCTTCATCTTTCCCAATCCATTCCTGCTCTTGGTAGTGTCGCTCAACATGACGAATAACCTGAATCGTGATTTCATCAATCAGGTGGTTAAATGACTTTTTTTCAAATACGATCACTTCCATGCGATTCATGCTTTAGACTACGATAATACCTGATCTGACGTTTATCTGAACATATTGCAGACGAGTGCTATATACGTGCAGATGAAGCATGATATACTACTGCCGTCGGCGCTCATGGGTGACACATTTATATACCAAATCGTTTCATGGCGATCTATCTTACATACCATATTGTTTGAACATGAGCGTCGACAGGAATAGAAACAAATTTTGAAAAACTACGGATTGAAGTGAGCTGTGGTTTTTCTTTTGCCACATTAGTTGACACGAAGCAAAATTTATTGATAATCAGAAGCACCCATATCAAGGTTGACAAAAGACACCAATTATGGTGTCTTAGATCGGTTTCGTGCAAAGTGAGTCAACCCAAGGAGAGTGAGTCAAATTCAGTCATCCGTGGAGACTCTGTTTCATCGAAAGAAAAGCCCTTGCGGGCTGCTATATCATCTATCTCTTTTGTTTTAATTTTGGGGTGGGCTCAAGCAGTAAAGCACTCCCATTTTCTATTCATTAATTATCAATGTAATTGTTTTCTCTGTATGAAAAAGCGGTAAATTGTATTAGTAGTGATAGTTTTTGTATACCTCCTTGGCAAACCGAAACGATATCTAATTGATAAAATGTCTGATATCTAAAATTATATAAGTTATTATTTGTGCAAAGTGCTATGCTTGTTTTTCTTTTTTTAGTCTAAATTTTTTTACCGGTGAATTTCTGCTATAAGAGGTTACTCAAATATTTTTGCTTTACCATTTTCAGCTTTAATAAGCTCTTTTATATCATCAAAAGAATATTTCTTCTTTGTTTTTACAGTTAAATCAACAAGTCTAAATTTTAGATCTAAATTTTCACTATAGCCTGTTGGTATAACTGGTGCTTTAACCATATTTGTATCAAATAAAGCATTGTTTATTACTGGTATATCTAGTCCTAGTTTTTCGCGAACTTTGATTAGGTTTATTAATTCCATTGGAATTAATCCGCTAGTTAAAAATTCTTCATTTTCCCATTTTTCGCCACGTTGC
>CALLUQ010000153.1 GCA_938010565.1 uncultured Flavobacteriales bacterium | reverse complement strand
ATTTTGTGTTCGATTCGGACATGGAAGAGCCCACAAAGTTCAGGTATGACGTAAAGCTGACGGATGTTGAAACGTGTAAAGTGTTTTACGATAAGTTGACCTTCATCTATTTGGAGATGCCCAAGTTCAACAAGCCCGTTGGATCATTGAACTCTCGATTTGACAAATGGATGTACGTAATCAGGAACCTGAACAAGTTGGGCCGAGTGCCGAATGAGCTTCGGGAAAGCATCTTTGAACGGTTGTTTGAGGTGGCGGAGATAGCCAGGTTCAGCAAAACGGAGGCCGATGCATATGAGGAAAGTTTGAAATCCTACAGGGATTTGAAGAACTCATTGGATACAGCTTTTGAGGAAGGCAGAGAGGAAGGTAGAGAGGAAGGAAGAGAGGAAGAGAAAAAAAATGCCGAACTGGAAAAAAGAAAAATAGTCGTAAACCTGATTGAAATTGGATTGGTTGTTTCTTCTATTGCAAAAGCAACAGGATATACAGAAAGCGAAATCGAAGAAATCAGAAAAGAAATAAACGAAGGGAACAATAAAACTAAAACCCACTAAAGTGAGGCTTTAGTGGGTTTTAGTTTTATTGTTATACGGAGTCTGTTTTTCAGAGTAATTGCTACATGCGGCCACAAATGAAAAACCGGCCCGGAATTCAAAGATCATATGGCAGGTGAACCGAAAAAAAATGAAGCCCTTTCAGGTGTGAGATCAGAAACATCCGTCAAACACCTTAAAGAGGTGGCAAGCGTTTTTTTAAAACTGGGCTTTTTGGCTTTTGGCGGACCTGTGGCCCACATTGCAATGATGCAAGATGAAATTGTAGAGAAAAGAAAATGGGTGAGCCAGCAACATTTTCTGGACTTAGTGGGAGCCACCAATCTTATTCCGGGGCCCAATTCGACCGAAATGACCATGCATCTGGGCAAAGAACGTGCCGGTTGGGCCGGCTTGTTTGTCGGAGGCGCATGTTTTATCGGGCCGGCAGTTATCATTACTCTGGTACTGGCCTGGCTGTATGTTGATTACGGAAACTTGCCACAAGTAGCCCCTTTTCTTTACGGCATCAAACCAGCCGTGTTGGCCATCATCATCGGGGCCGTTTGGAAACTGGGGAAAAAAGCCATCAAAAATGCCTTCCTGGCTATTTTAGGAGCCGCAGTAATGGCTGCCTCTTATTTTGGAATGGGCGAAGCCGAACTCATTCTGGGTGCCGGAGTAATGGGCATTCTTTGGAAGCTGGCTCAACGCCCTCCCCAAAAGATCAACAGCCTTTTTCCTTTGGCAGGGTTGCCTTTTCTTACCCTTTTTACAGGCAAGGTTTCCGGTTCGTGGATCTTTTTTTATTTCCTGAAAGTAGGCACCGTGCTTTTTGGCGGTGGTTATGTATTGGTGGCCTACCTCGAAGGCGGTTTGGTAGAAACGGGTATGCTTACCCGTACAGCGTTGCTGGATGCCATTGCCATTGGGCAGTTCACGCCTGGCCCGGTACTATCTACGGCTACTTTTATTGGTTATGAGCTACAGGGTTTCCGAGGGGCTTTCGCCGCAACATTGGGCATATTTTTACCTTCTTTTTTCTTCGTACTGTTGCTCAATCCTGTTGTGCCCAAGTTGCGAAAATCCGTTTTAGCTTCCGGTTTTCTCAATGCGGTAAATGCGGGTGCACTTGGCGTGATGGCAATGGCCACGGGTAGAATAGGCTGGAACTCGGTAGGAGACTGGAAAACAGCTCTTATCGCAGCTTTGGCGATCGCCCTTGTGCTGATCCCTAAAAAAGTATCGGTCATCTGGATCGTATTGGGCGGTGCGCTACTGGGTTATGTTTTGCAGCTGTTTTAGCACCGTAAAAACACTATCTTTACCGCCCTACCAACGGTTATAATTTGGACGAAAAAAAGCAGATCGGAGTTCTTGGTGGCGGCAGTTGGGCAACGGCCCTGGTAAAAATTTTGTGCAACAACCAGAACAAAGTTTACTGGTACATGCGGGATAAGGAAGCGGTGGCACATCTCCGGAAATTTGGCCATAACCTTAAATACTTACAGTCTGTTCAATTCAACAAAGAACAAATTGTTGTTTCTACCGATGTACAAGCGGTTGTAGATGCCTGCGACATTTTAGTGATTGCCATTCCATCGGCTTTCCTGTACGAAGCATTTGATGCCGAACCGCCTAAGGGAATCGACAAAAAGGTGGTCTTTTCAGCCATCAAAGGCATTGTTCCGGAATACAACAGCATTCCGGCAAGGTTTTTCCATAAAACCTTTCACCTTTCTTACGAAAACATTGGCATTATTGGCGGGCCTTGTCATGCAGAAGAGGTAGCCCTTGAAAAACTGAGTTACCTCACCATGGCCTGCAGCAATACGCAAAATGCACAAGCAATGGCAGATGCAATGCGTTGTCGTTACATCAAAACCAGCATATCCGACGATCTTTTTGGAACCGAGATCTCGGCCATTCTGAAAAATGTGTATGCGGTAGCAGCCGGAATTTGCCATGGTTTGGGTTATGGAGATAACTTCCAGGCCGTATTGGTAGCCAATGCCATACGGGAAATTGAAGCATTTGTAGATGCGGTAAGCCCTATCCACCGCGATGTGAAAAGTTCGGCCTACCTCGGTGATCTGATGGTAACGGCTTATTCCACCTACTCACGCAACCGAACCTTTGGGAATATGATTGGTAAAAACCTTTCGGTGAAAGCGGCACAATATGAAATGAATATGGTGGCAGAAGGTTATTATGCCTGCAAAAGCATTCAGGAAATGAACAAAAAGTTTGGGGTAAACATGCCCATTCAAAAAGCGGTTTATCACATCCTCTACGAAAAAATAGCTCCGGCAATAGAGATCCGCATCCTTTGCGATACCCTTACATGAAAAACGGGTCCAGAACCGGAAACCCAAAAATATCGGATCGGAACATTAAAATGCCATCCTTCGAACAACAACCGGTTCCGGCGATCCGGCAAACGTTGTGATCTCCGTAAAAAAATGTACCTTATCCTTCATGCGCATACTACTAATATCATTTTTTATATTGTGTTGTTTTGGCAGGCCTGCCGGGCAGGTTACACTGGGAAAGGTGTATAGCCCGGGGTTGGGTAAAACGGAACGTTCCGGCGACCACATGATCGTTGATCTTAGTTACAACAGATGGTTCAACCTGCCCCCCGGAATTGAAATTAAACCCTGGTCGGTTGGGTTCAATGCTTATCTTTTCAAGGATTATGTTTTTGGCAAAAGCAATTACAGCCTCGGAATTGGTTTCGGCGTAGGTGCTGATCGTGTACACAGCAACGGGCGGTTCATCGGCATAGAAGATACCGTTCATCATACCTTTTTTACGGCGCTTGTACCCATCGATAGCAGTTTCAAAAAAAATAAACTTGCCCTCACCTATCTGGAGATCCCGGTAGAGTTGCGGTTTAAGAGCACTAAAAAATGGCGCTTTACCATAGGGGGGAAATGGGGTTGGTTGGTGAACCCTCACGACAAGTATGTAGATGCTTCGGGCAAATACAAAAATTTCAACATCCGAAATTTTCTTCCCTTCCGTTACGGCGGGTTGTTACGGGCAGGGAAAGGCAATGTGAACTTCTTTGCCTTTTATCAATTCTCGTCGCTTTTCCGGAAAGATAAAGGAACAGAGGTGGTTCCCGTTAATTTTGGGTTTTCCTTTTTCTTGTTTTAGGGCTTGTGTTAGCAAAGCATAAGGACCGGGTGTAAAGTGTTTTTTTTCAAAACCACCACTCATTTTTTACAATGAGGTATTCCATGCAAAAACCGATCAGCAAGCCGGTATACACTTCTGCCGCTTTATGTGCCTGTAAGATCAACCTGGAAGTGGCAATGATGCCTGTTGCCAACACCAAAAGGGTGGTGATCAGAACGCCGTTGAATTCCAACACCTGAGAAAGCGCCAAATACCCTCCGACTAAACCTCCGGCCCCCAGGCAATGAATGCTGATCTTCCATCTGAAGTTCAGCAGCAATACCGATACCTGCAACACCAGCATTCCGGCAATCATAGAGGTTATAATTTGGGGAACGGCCGGATCTCTCAGGAGGTAATAGATCATGGCAATGTAAACGATGTTCACCAAGAAAGGGAGCGTTCTTTCCTCTCTGTTTATCAGCTGCATACTGGAAATAAGGTGTGTTCTTCTCATCACCATCAAACTAAGGCCGGGCAATAATATGCTGTGAATGGCAAACAAAAGGTAAAGCTTTAGTTTTGCATCTTCGGGGGTAAAATAGTTGAGGTAAGAGTCGGAATTTAAGGCCAGATAAAGCCCTAAAAGTGGCAGGAAGATCGGATGACCAAGATAGGAGATCAGACGGGCAGCGTTTTTCATCCGGTGCTTTAGAGTTCTTTCCGGAGCCGGGCCACAGCAATGCCCAATTGCTCCCGGTATTTGGCCACGGTTCTGCGTGCAATGTTGTATCCTTTGGATTTGAGCAACTGAGCCAACTTTTCGTCGGTTAAGGGTTTCTGTTTTATTTCTCCGTCCACCGCATCCCGCAAAATTTTCTTGACTTCCCTTGTAGAAACTTCTTCGCCGGTATCGGTACTTAACGATTCGGAAAAAAACGTTTTAAGCAAAAATGTACCGTGATCGGTTTGTACGTACTTGCTGTTTGCCACCCGTGAAATGGTTGAAATATCCAAACCCACCATTTCTGCGATGTCTTTCAAGATCATGGGCCGCAGGTTGGTTTCATCCCCCGTAAGGAAATACGCATTCTGGTATTCCATAATGGCATTCATGGTAAGCAGGAGGGTTTGTTGCCGTTGTTTTATGGCATCGATAAACCATTTGGCAGCATCGATCTTTTGTTTCACGAAAAGTGCCGCATCTTTGGCCGATTTGTCTTTTGTGGAAGCGTAGTTCCGGAGCATTTCCGCATAGGTATTGCTGATGCGTAATTCAGGTGCATTGCGTGCATTGAGATGGAGTGTCAGGTTGCCATCTTCCTCTACCAGAATAAAATCGGGTATAATGGTTTGAACGGTCCGCAACGTTTCCTTCATGGAATTGCCGGGCTTGGGGTTCAGTTTTAATATTTCATGGATGGCAGACTTGAGTTCTTCCTCAGAAATGCCCATCTTTTTGATGATCTTATCGTAATGCTTTTTGGTGAATTCGGCAAAATACTTCTTCAGGATGATCCGTGCATGAACCGTTTCATCTGTTTCTTCTTTTCTGTGGACCTGGATCAGCAAGCACTCCTGTAAATTGCGGGCGGCAGACCCGGGAGGGTCAAATTCCTGGATAATGCCCAACAGGTGTTCCAACTCTTCTTCGCTGGTAGAAATGTTTTGTGAAAATGCCAGGTCATCCACGATGTTTTCCAGATCACGGCGCAAATAACCGGAATCATCGAGGTTCCCAATGAGGTGCGTGGCTATGGCTTCTTCGTGAACACTCAGGTATCTCAGGCCGAGTTGTGTTCTTAAAGCTTCGTGAAATGAGGTGCCCTGGGCGATGGGAATGGCTTTGTCTTCATCGTCCATCCCTTTGTTTTGTGCCGAAAGTTTATAGGACGGGATATCGTCGTCGAGATAATCGTTGATGTCGAAGTCTTCGCGCGATTCCGGCACATCATCCCGGTCGTCGTACTCTTCGTACTCCTCCGACTTTTCTGCTCCCTCTTCCAATGCCGGATTTCCTTCTAATTCTTCTTTGATACGTACCTCTAACTCCATGGTAGGTACCTGCAACAATTTCATCAGCTGAATTTGTTGCGGAGACAATTTCTGAAGTAACTTTTGCTGTAGTGTTTGTTTCAGCATCTATTCCTGCATTTTACC
>CALLUQ010000152.1 GCA_938010565.1 uncultured Flavobacteriales bacterium | reverse complement strand
CTGTTGAGGCGACCCACTAGTGCTATTGCGTGGCTTCACGACCCAAGCGGTGATGGATTTGGATGGGTATGAAATAGTGCGGTGTCCGATGAAGTGCGGTGCAACGAAAGGAGTTGAGGTGGGGCCGGGGTCGTTTCACTCACTGCATAGCACAGTGGGTACCCCGCACAACAGCTGAGGCCAATGAATGGAAAGGTACTTTTTTTTGGGGGCTCTCCTAAAGCTGCGCTGGGGCATTCAATGCCAGTGCTTAAGACGACCTAAACTGCGCATGCCCACTAATTTAACATCTGCTTTTGATTTTATACAGAAGCTAGTTTAAGGGAATATTTGGGACTAACTCTCGATAAAAATAAGAAAGAGGAACTTGAAAAGAGCTTAAAAAAGAGATTTTCGCGCGATAAGAAAAATGCCCTTATAGCGGCCAAACAAAATATTAATTTATGGAATAAAGACCTTTGGTGGTACAAGGAAAATATGGAATAGCCGTTATTGGGTTATACGGGATCGTCCACTAATCCATTATCCATTTGTCCATTTTCTGGATCAAATAAAAACCTTGATTTTGTTGAATTATCTCCTAGTAAAGCGAGAGAAATGTATAGATCAAAAATGCAGGATATTAACAAAGATCTATTTGTGGTTTAGCCCCCTGTTGATCGGACTTTAACATTTTTGTTTTTTCAAGTTATACTACTCGAAATTTAAACGCATTTGCCCTGCCTTCTTCTGCAAAAAGGAACCCCGCACCCCGAATGAACGGGAAACGAGGTTCCTTTATCCGGATCAGCTGATCCTTCTGTAAGCACATCCCTTACCAAACTCTTAACGGCCCGTTAAAAGCACGGCCATGGTAGTCGTATATTCCGTCTATAATATACGTATCGGAAGCTCCATCGTAAGAATAAAGCAAACGCCATCCGCCACGGCCAGCCTGCCCCGGCTGGTACCAATCGCGTGCATAGAACCCTTGAAGGTCGCCGGATAAGGCATGGTCGTACGCGTTGTAACTGCGGTTCATCAGGTTGGTAGCATGATCGTACAATTGCCATTGGTCGTTTACATTCATCCGCCCGTATTGCTCTGAAATGCGGTAGTTGTAGGATACACACACATTGTGCACCAGAACGGGTTGTCGGCCCGCATAATACGTATGGGCAACATCCACTTCAAAATTGTAAACGGTACGCTTTTCAGCGCTCATCTTTACGGAAAGAATGGTTTGGCTTTGGCCTTTTAATCCCGAAAGCACATCGCCTTGTTGCAGGTCGCGGGCCTCCACCCAGGTAGAGTTGCTCCAAAAACGATGCCCGGTAGTGGTTTCCAGGGTATCGCCGGGAAGCACCACTTCCACAATGGTATCCGCAGCATGCTTAAAAAGATGCACTACTTTGTTCCGTTCTTTCCGGCCCGTTTTTTCGTTAAAACTCCAAACGATATCGCCTACTTTGATGTGTTCAATGGCTTTTTCTCCTTGTGGAGTTGCAATTTCGGTACCTGCAACAAAACACTCGCCTTCGTCGCCGCATTTTACCAGATCGATGGTGGCATCTTCTGCGCTGGAAGCCAGGCCGGCTTCGCCTTCTTCTGCCATGCCGGAAAGCTCTGCCGAACCTTCTTCCATCATTTCGGAAACCCCTGCTTCCGCGCCTTCGGCACCTACATCGGCAATGGCTCCCAGGCCTTCCGTAAACACGCCCACTGCGGCTCCTATGCCTTCTTGTATTCCCCAATCTTTCCAACTGAAATTATTGAAGTGGGTGGCGGAATACATAAACCCGTTGATGCCGGCTCCCAGCAATGCCCCGCCAAGCAGATCGAGCGGAACCCCCACTACCGCCCCGATACCCGTGAGGTCCAGTGCATCTCCCACCACATCGAGGGTAACCCCCACTACGATCTCCAAACCGGAAACCGCCATGGAAGCCAGAGCAGAAGTATGTTTTTTGGTGAAATTCCAGATCGGTTTCAGTACATGATCGTTGATCCAGGAGAAAACGTTGTTTCCGGTCGGGTCGTTATAATTTACAGGGTTGTTCAGGGTAAATGCATAGCGGTTGTAGCTGTCGGACTGGTATTGGTGTCCTCCCAACTGCGTATCGGCACTGGTAAACCTGCCGCAGGAAGCATCATAATACCGCGCAGAGAAATAATACAATCCGGTTCTTGCTTCAAATTCCTTTCCGTTGAATTTCGGGCGGAAATTATCGGGTCCGTCTTCCTGATACACTTCACCGTAAGGTTTGTAGATGATCTTGCTTTCCTGCAATCCGCTTTCGTTGGTGGTTAAACGCACACTGCTGAGGTAATCCAGATGGAAATACAATGCGCCGGGTACGGGAGTGCCTGTGGCCTCCTGCATTTGGGCAGCACGAAGGGTTGTCGGAATGCCCATGGCCCAGGGCAGGAAAACGACCATTGCAAGACCCGTTGCCCACTTTTTTGTGCGCCTCAACCGGCCGTTGAAATGCACCCGGAGGAGTTGCAGGAAGAACCCTGCGCCGCACAAAGCCAGCAAGCCGTAAAGCAGATACAGCCAATTTTTCAGGCCCTTTCCCGGTGCATGGTCGGAGGGAAACACAGGAGCCCATCCCTTGCCGGATCCGGTTGCTGCATCCCACCGGCCACTGGTGCCTGCGGTATAGGCGGCAACCGGACCCGAAGCCCCCGGTACGTATTTGGTAATGAGCGAAGAATCGCTGCCAGAAAGGTACGTGATGTCAAAATTGGCATTGATATACAACACCGTTTGTCCGGCAACCGCCTCTTCCTTCATGATGCGGCGCCCTTTGTCGTCGTACGTATATTTATAATACAGCGTATCGTTCAGCGTAACGGTCGAAAGGCGGTTCCACGCATCGTATCCCAACCGAACCACATCGCCATTTAATTGGCGCTCCAGCATGTTCCCCAGTTCATCGTATTGTGCTTTAAATACGGTATCGGTGCCATGCAGTCCATAATTTACCTGCCAGTTGGAATAGCCGTATTCGATGCTGTCTTTTTGGGTCAGATTCCCGGATTCGTCGTATTGGTAAACCCTATCGCCGTAAGCACCGCTGGCGGTATAAAGGCGGCCTGTTGGGTCGTAAGCATAGCGGGCACTTTCGTTGCCTCCGCCTGTGGTGGCATCTCTGATCTCGCAGATCCGGTTGCGGTAGTTCCGTTCGTATTCGTGCGAAAACAGGGTGTCGTTACCGCTGTCCAGCATCCAGCTGCTTTCCAGCTGTCCGCCCGGGAAATACGCCCATGCCGCTACGGTACGATTGCCGTAAGTAGACAAAAGCGGTTTGGAAAACGCATTGTAAGCATTATAGTTAACGGCCGTTCGGGAAATGTTGCCTTCCAGGGCATCCGTTACCCACAGCGAATCCTGTGTGCCATCTACAAAGTAACTGTATTGAAGCACGGAGCCGTCGGGGTATGTTACCTGATCCGGCTTGTGGTTGGGTAGGTAGCGGGTGATGGTGGAGTATGCTACATTGTCGATATGGAGGCTTACGGTATCAACATTGCCATAGTCGTCGTAGGCATACGTGTAGTGGTCTTGGCCGCCAAAATGAGCAACGGATATCCTCCCCTGCGAGTTGGCGTGGTTTTCCAGGTCGTAGGCATAAGAAACGGCGGAACCGCTGCCGGTCGTTGCGGAAAGCAACCGGCCCATGCCGTCGTACAGGCTGGTAATCGTATCTGCATTGGCCGGAATTTGATAAACGACAGAAAGCGTATCCACATAAATGTATGCTGTGGTTCCGGAGGCGGGGTTGCTCTCCAGGATCTTATTGCCCAAGGTATTGTATTGTATGAGGGTTGGATTCCCTCCGGGATCGATGGAGCCGGTACTTTGGGCCAAAAGATCGAAGGTATAAGTGGTCGTGCCGTTCAATTCATCTTTTCGCGCCACCACTTTGTCTTTGGAGTTGAAAAAATCGATGGTAGAGACCACATGGGCGGAATCGGGGGTGCCGTAGGCTTCGGTTTGATGGATGTTCAGTCCTTCATACGTATATACCGCCACAATGCTGTCGTTGTTTCCTTTCGGGTGAGCCGTGCGGATGATCCGCCCCGCCGCATCGTATACGGTGCGGCTGTAAACAACGGGATCGCCGGAAAAGTAGGGAGCCGATTCTTTGATCAGGCGGTTTTTGCTGTCGTAAGCTTTGGTGCTGTACCGGGCTTTGTTTTCGGTAACGCCCTGCGATACCATCTGGTATTGCCTCGACAAACCATCGGTGTATTTTCGTATCCAGTTCGAGGAGGTGCCTGCCCAGTTTAAACGGGCATCGGATTGCACGTAATAGCCGCTGTCTCCCAAAGAAACCCAGGTATTGGTTACCAGCTCGGTTGGGTTTCCGGACGGATCGGGACCCGTAACCGAGCGGATGCGGCCCATGCCATCCCGGCTGTATGCAATGGTTTTGCCATTGGCATCGGTCGATGATCTTTTGGCGCCGAACCCTTCAAAATACGTGAATTGGGTGGTGAGCCTGCGTCCGGCTACATTTCGGGGAGATTGTTGCTCCACCATGTAGGTGTGGTATTGGGGATCAAACGCATACAAGGTCGAATCGCCGGCGGGGCTTACCTGGAAGATCTTGTTTCCATATACATCGTACCCGTAGTGGTAGCTCAACCAGGAATCGAGTTGGTTGTTCCAGCGTTTTTCCAATACCGGGTTCATGGTAGAATCGGCGTAATGGGTTACCAGATTGGTGAGAATTTTAGAGGAATCCGCCCCGGTGCTATCGCTCGTTTTGGTGCTGTTGATCCGGTAACCGATCAGCCAGCGGTTCAGGTCCGGAGCTTGATAGCTGTTGAGGGTGTAAATGCTGTTTTTCCGGCTGGCCATGTTGCCGTAATCCGATTCTTTGATCAGGTTTCCGTAGGCATCGTACGCATAATGGATCCCCAGCGTGTAATCGGGCTGGTTGTAGCTGTATTCGGATTTTAGCGAGCCCGTTTTTTCGACCTGAAAAATGGTGGTATCTCCGGCTACGGGATGGTTGTATTGATAGCACAGGTCGAGCTTGGTCATGGTGTCTTTCGATCCCATTTCCTGCACAATGCTTTGGCTGACCTGGCTGACGAAAGGATAGTCTTGCCGGTAGTAGGAAGTGTTGATGCTTTGGAGCGTGGAATCGTACAGTACTTTTTTCTCAAAACCCAGCCACCCGTACCCATCCGTGCTGATGCGGGCATTTTCATAAAAACAGGAATACCCGTAATGGCTGCCTATGCTGTTGGATTTGGCGTAAGACGATACGGCATAAATGGGGTACTGCACCGAAGTAACCGGAAAGCTGGAGCCTGCCATGGTGTTGTAGCTCCCGCTTTGTTCGATCTGATAGGTGCTTCCTTTAAGCGGGTTGGTGAATACGTAGGCCGGCAGCACGTTATCGTCGTCGGGGTCGTCTTCTTCGAGTTCTCCGCTGTCGTTGGCCATGTTTGCGGTTCTTTTGTAAACCGTGGTATCGGTTTGAGGCTTGTACGCAATGGAAATGATGCCTCCCTGTCCGTTATCTACCGTATCCATGAGATCCGGGTAAACGGTACCCGAGGCATACCAGCTCAAATCGTAAACCGGCCCGGTAATGGCCGATTTTGCCACCGCGTACACCACATCGGTTATGGCATCTCCGTTTAGATCCATGGGCATGGGAATGCCTGCCACGGTGCCGGTAGTGGTGGCCAGTTGTTGTCCTGCTCCAAACGAAGCGCCTTGCGATACATACGCGGTCACCATTCCGCCGGTATTGTTGGTACGATCCACATATACCAGATCGTACCGCCTGTCGCCGTTCATATCGGCAGGGAAAAAGGTGCCGGTATTCACGGATTGCCTGGCCGCTCCTTTTTGATGTACGCCTGTTTCGTAGTTTTTGCCGTTGGAGAAAAACGTAGAGATCATCATGGTATCGTTGATGGAGGTAGTGGCTCCTATATAGATCAGATCGTACAGGTTGTCGCCGTTTACATCCGAAGGCATAAAAATGCCGTCTTTCCCACCAAAAAACGCAAAAGACTGATGATCGGCCAGCGTGTAACCGGTACCGTTGGAGAGCAACAGGGAAAACTGAATGCTGTCGTTCCCGTAGCCATCGGATGCGGCATAGGTCAGGTCCGTCATTTTATCGCCGTTCACATCGCTGGCGTACAGTTGGCCGGTGGTTTGCACCGCAGGCAGGGCAATGCTTTGGGTGGAGTGGTACGCAAAATCGGTTCCCGTGGAAAAGTAGGTTGAAATGGTGAGGTTGTTGCCGCTCAATCCGGGGTATTGTACGTAGATCAGGTCGGATCGGGTATCGCCGTTCACATCCAGTGCCATCAATTGCCCGTTGGTGGAGGGAACACTGCTTGGCGGGGTATACACGGAGGTTTGATCAAAGCCGGATCCGTTGGATAAAAACAAAGTGCCGGTCCACGGGCTTATGCTTCCTTCCTGCTGGAAGATCAGGTCGACCCGGCCATCGCCGTTTACATCGGCAGCCAGTTCGTTCGATCCTACAAACGATCCGGGCAGGCCGAGGCTGTCCGTGTAGATCAGTTCTTTTCCGTTGGATAAATAGGTAATGACCCGAAAGGTAGCTGATGGCGAGTTCACAATGTTCACCAGGTCGGACAGGCCGTTGCCATCCACATCCATAGGCAGCAGGCTGTACCCGTTGGGTTTGGCAGCCAAAGGCTGAGAAGCTTGCAGTAAGCCCGGATCTCCATCCTGCCATTTTAATGTGCCGGGGGTAAGGCATTTTCCGGCGTTGTCGCATTTGGAGATGCGATCCAGAAGGGATTTTCCTGTAATAGAGGCATTGTTGTATGCAAAGGTGTAGACCAGGGTAGAATCTGCACCGGCAAAAGTGGTAACGCGTTCGAGCCTTTTGGTAGTTCGGTTGATCCCGCCGCCTTCGTAGCTGGTAATGGTATCTGGCCGGTTGGCATAATAAAAAGAAACAGATCGGTTGGGCGTTTCTCCTGTTTTGGTGTTGCCGGTGTAGCGGATGGATTTGGGGTAATAACTGCCGTTTTCCGTATCGTTATCGTATTCGAAAACCACGGTATTTCCGTTGAGGTCCGTTAATTCATTGAGTGCCCAAACGCGCACTCCGCGCCCTTCGGTATCCAAAATACGGGAATCTGTGGTGCCTCCAAACTCCATGCGTACTCCGTTTTTAGTAAGTACGGTAAAGGAATTGGGACCGCTGCCCGTTTGGCCGTTGGCGGTTATCTTTTTCCAGGATTCGATTTCGGTGTGGTAGTCGGTTCCCGCAGCGCCGTAGGCTCCGTTTACCGCCATGAGCCGTTGTCCGTTCATGGTAAAGCGATCGAGCGAATCGTACGCAACCGGGCCTCTGAACCCGTCGAGGGCCGGTTGGGCTCCGGTGCGGGTAATGACGGAAAGGCCGTTGAGCCGGACCCCTTGTCCGAGGATGCCGTTATTGCCCTGGTTGTTGTACACCACGGAGAGTTTGGGTTCGAGGCCTATGGTTCCGGGGGTTAGGTTCAGATCGAGCGAATACGTGGCGGTGCCGTTGTTGGATACGCTAAAATTCCCCGGAAGGGTGCCTACGTATCCGTCGGATGAGGCAGGTATATCATGGTTGGGTTCGGCAATCAGGTAGTAACCTGTGATCAGGCCGCCGAGCCCCAATATCAGAAAAGGAAAAATACGTTTCATGATGGAAGGATTGATCGGTTAAAGGAAGGAAAGCAGAGAAAGGTGGGCGGATAGGCAGATAGATTAAAGCGAGCGTTAGTTGACGCCCGCTTTAATCTCTGATCGCCTTTGTATTATGAAGGCAATGATACCGGAATTACTGCGCGTTGGCAATGACAAGAATGGCTACGCTGCCCGACATTTCGTGGCTGGAGTCGTCTTTAAAATCGAAAGTAACGTCCATCGAAACGGTGTTGCCGCTGTAGCTCACGTTTGAAATTTCGGCCGTGCATTCCTGCACGTTGTGGTCGGTGTTGTTGTAAGTGGCTGTAAATCCTTGTAAACAAGCTTGCGCATCAAGAATCGTACTGGAAAAAGAAGTAGCAACGCTTTGTGTTCCGGAAGAAGAAAACGTAGCGGTGGTGGTTTTAAATTGTAAACCCATGTTGTTAAATTTTTATGTGATTGAATGGTTGGGGACTTTCCCCTGAAACCTGTTTTGTAGTTGCGGTTTCAAGTGTTGATCTCCCATGGGTTAAAAACGTTCCTCTGTTTTTTTGAATTTTTTTACCCCCGATCATTAATCCATTGATGCGCAGTAATTTGGGATTGATATTTTTTTCTTGTAAATGCATGGTTGAAGGATGTAATAAGCTCAATTATCTCGCAAGCTCTCTCGCAAGCGTCTCGCTTGTGAGACGATAACTATGCCGTTTCCGGCAAATGCTTGAAACAATACCTTTTGACTTGTGAGGTCATAAATAGTGTTCCAAGCGGACGCTTGAAACAGATACGGTAGGAAGGATGACGAATACCTTCAAATCGTTATCTTTACCTTATGAGCCGAGCCTACAAATTCCGCGACCAAAGCAAACCTTATTACATCACTTTTGCCACTGTCAATTGGGTCGATCTTCTCTCTCAACTCTCTCGCAAGCGTCTCGCTTGTGAGATGATAACGATGCCGTTCCCGGCAAATGCTTGAAACAATACCTTTTGACTTGTGAGGTCATAAATAGTGTTCCAAGCGGACGCTTGAAACAGATACGGCGGACGCTTGAAACAGATACGGCGGACGCTTGAAACAGATACGGTGGACACTTGAAACAACTACGGTAGGAAGCATGACTAATGCCTTCAAATCGTTATCTTTACCTGTATGAGTCGATCCTACAAATTCCGTGACCAAAGCAAACCTTATTTCATCACTTTTGCCATTGTCAATTGGGTCGACCTCTTTACCCGGAAGGAATATGTCTACCTACTTATCGATGCCATTCGCTACTGCCAAAAAGAAAAAGGGCTACTCATGTATGCCTGGGTCATTATGCCCAGTCATGTACACATGATTATTGGCACAACATCTGAACCGATGGAAAACATAGTGCGCGATTTGAAAAGCTTTACATCAAGAAAAATAAGGAAAGAGATAAAAGAGCATCCCGGAGAGAGTAGGAAAGAATGGTTACTGTGGATGTTTGAGCTGGCGGGTAAAAAAAACGGGAACAATAAAAACTGGCAGTTGTGGCAACAGCACAATCAGCCTGTAGAATTATGGGATGCCTACATGGCTGACAATAAGTTAAATTATTTGCATAACAATCCCGTTAAAGCAGGTTTTGTGGCCAATCCGGAGGATTACCTATGGAGCAGCGCAACAGATTATGCAGGAGGTAAAGGGTGGTTACAGATTGTACGGATAAATTAATACTCACAAGCGAGACGCTT
>CALLUQ010000151.1 GCA_938010565.1 uncultured Flavobacteriales bacterium | reverse complement strand
TGGGTACAAGGGTTGTTACACGCAATGGTAACCGTAACCTGATCTCCGTTGGCTAAAGAAGCGGTGGAAAACAGCGAGTCTGTTGTTGCTAGTACAGGTAGGCCGTTTACGTTCCAGGTATAGGTTGCTCCATCGCAATGGGTAGAAACGGCACTGAAATTTACAGGATCGCCTTGGCAAACAGAAACAGTACTTGAAGCAATGCTTACGGAAGGGCTGGTATAGGGAAAAACAGTCATGGTAATCGTATTACCGATCGCTGTATTTTGCGCCATACACGGGTCGGCAGAAGTGATGGTAACGGTGACCACATCGCCATCGTTTACCACTCCGTTGTACACATTTCCTATACTGTTTTGAACGGAAATCCCATTTACAAAAAAATCATAATTGGGTGCATTTCCCGCATTTATGGCAATAGCTGTAAAGGCAACCGGATCTCCGGCACAAGCCGGAGATGGTGTTGCAGATAAATCCACCTGAGGGATCAAAGATGCCAAAGGCTCTGAAACCGACAATGCACCGAGGGTGTAGGTGCAGTTGTTCTGATCGGTAACCACTACACTGTAGCTCCCCGCAGAAAGTCCTGTAAACTGATTGCTGTTTTGTGGTATTCCGCCGTTAAGGGCATAAGTATACGGAGGAATCCCTCCGGATGGTGTATTTATACTGATGGCTCCATTGCTTTGTCCGCAGGAAGCGTTGCTGATCTGGTAGGTTATATTCGATGGTCCGTTGGTATTGTTCACGGTGGTTTCCAATACAAACGGGCAGCCTGTTGCATCGGTAATAGTGATCGTATGGGTTCCTGCTCCAACATTGGTAAACGTTGGATCAACTTGCGGAGTTCCTCCGTACAACAAGAAAGAATAGGGTGCGTTTCCACCTGTAATGTTGCTGATCTGAATGATGCCATCGTTTTGATTACAAGTGGCATCTGTTGTTGCGACCATGGCGCCTGTAATACCGCCGGTTAAGGCGATCGTCTGAGTGGTGGGAACCACATGAATGCACCCGGCGTTATCCTGAATGGCCAGGGTGTAGTGCCCGGCTGTTAAGCCGCTAAAGAGGTTGCCGGCTTGAAATCCGCCTCCGTTGATCGCATACAGATACGGGGGCTGGCCTCCCGAAACATGATCTACTGTAAGGGTACCATCTGTATTTCCACAGGTTTGATCGGTAAGGGTTGTCGTTACTTCAGGTTCCACTCCCTGTCCGTTTACGGTAATGGAAAAATTACAGGCTGCGGCATGGGTTACACTTGTTCCATTCAGGTCTCCGTCAACGATTACATAATAATGGGTATTTGGGCTCAGGCCAACCGCAAAGAGTTCAACAGGGCCTCCGCTGGCAGATTCACAATTTGAAACCGCTGTATACGTGTTGGCATCGCAAGGAACAGAGGCTTCTATCACCACAGCAGATATCTCGGTATCAAAACCAGTTGTACCCAGGCAATTTACATTGCTGATGGAAACATTGGCCATGCCGCCCGTACTGTTGGTGGTAAAATAAAACCAACTGGTATTGTCGACATTGAAACAAAAAGTACCGCCGGAGGCAGCTCCGTCAGCTGCATTTGTTCCTGTTTCGGTAGTGGCTGCTATGTTGTTGCCCTGGATAGGCATTCCGGAACAAATAAAAGCAGCATTCGCACAATGATCATTTGCAGGTTGTGCTTTACCTGCCAGATGGAACCCCATACCGAACAGTGTAATGATAATGCATTTGATATATCCCAATTCAAATTTTCTTTTTATCAAAAAAAACAGGCGTATCAAAGATAACATAAATCTCACCATGTCGTTTAAAACCGGGTTGTCCGAGCGGATCCGGGATGCATATCCGTCTGATGACAGAACGGTTTGCGGACCTGTTGTTTAACGCGATACTTCGGAAAAATATTTTTAGTAAGTTTCGCTTTTGGGGTATTTCCGCTGTGTAAGCCGGTAATGTATGGAAAAAGGGATAGTAACCTTGCACAAGTGGTAAATCGGTTACCGTTGCCAAGTCAAACGTGCCCTTCTCCGGGCTCAAAAAAGGAGGTGAGCGGAAAAAAATCACCCAAATGATGGACAACACGGGATGGGTATTTTTGTATGACCGGGCGATCATAGCGGTTTCGTTTTTTGATAAAACGATTTGAGGTACATAGCATTTATGCGTGGTTTTTGGCCATTCAATTGGGTTTTCGTTGCATTTGGCCCGACCCTGAGTTCCGTACTTCTTTTTTCGTGAAATCTATTTTTTCGAATTAACCTAAAATATAGTAGTTTTGGGGAATTTTGCAGCAAAATTTCCTGCTGCACTGGCACTTTTAACCGAGCCGAAACCTGATGTTTGCGACATGTAGGCGTTGAGGCAAGGAGGGTTTAGGGGATCGGCAGCTTAAAACTGTTGAATAAACCGACTACTAAGAACAAACAAAGAGTAACGTTGAATAGCTCCTGTGTCTTTTAAAGGTATAACATTAAAAGGGTTTTTCACGTTTATTAATGAGCTGCTACGACTTAGATATATGCGCCGGTTATCCTTTTTTTTATTTGGAACAAATGCTTTTCTTTTGGGATTGGTTTGTTTGCTTATCTCCCAGCCGGCCTTCGGACAAAAGCGATCCAAGCTTAATAAGCCATTGCGTCCTAAACCTAAACCGGAATGGTCGATTGGCGGAGGAGCAGCTAACTTTTTGGGAGAGCTGGGTGGCCGGGATCAGGTCGGAAGTACATTCGTTTGGGATTTGGAATATACCCAGACCCGCCCTGCGGTAAAGCTTTCTTACTTATTCTTTTTCAACTACTATGGAGGCCTTCGTACCTCTGTTTACTGGCTGCAGCTTGCAGGAAATGATAATTTGACCCGCGACATTTTCCGCGCCAACCGAAACCTTCACTTCAAGACCGATATTTACGAATTATCCTGTGTTTACGAATTTCATCTGGTAAGGAATAGAATGACACACAAATACGACCTGAGGGATAACAAGGGCCGGCTGATCGGGCTAAAAGGAGGGAGCACAGGGTTTTACCTTTTTGCCGGTTTGAACACATTTTGGTACAACCCCAAAGCCCTGTACAATGGTTCCTGGATTCCTCTTCACCCCTTGGGTACCGAGGGGCAGGGCCTGCCCGATGGTCCTAAGCCCTACTCTCGTTTGGGGTTGGGTTTTCCTACCGGGATCGGGTTCCGTTTTGCTCACTCCCGCCGGATGAGTTTCGGGTTGGAAATTAACCACCGTTTTACACTTACCGATTACATTGATGATGTAAGTACAACGTACTACGATAAAGAATTGCTGCTGTTGGCTCGTGGCGAAGCTGCGCTTGCACTTTCGGACCCTTCATTGGGGCTTGAATCAAGCGGCTGGGAACCCAGAAGTATAAATGCCGGACAACAACGGGGAGATCCTACGGACAAAGACAACTATATGAGCGTTACCTTCAGTTTGAATTACAAGCTGAAGGGCAAAACGCAGTACAAGCAACAAAAAAGAAGAAGGAATCGTTCCAAGGTGAAACAGCGCGCTCGCTTCTGAGTTGCTTACGGTCCGTTTTTTGTGGTTTCAATGCAATGGATATTCACTCCCAAACAATGGAGTTCCGGGCAGTGCCATCCATTTTGGCATCAACGAAAATTTTTTCTTTCGATCTTGTGTGTTCCTCCTGGCAATTTGCATGTATCCTTCCGGTTTTTATTTTTTACCGACAGATCCGGTATTCCGATCATTTTGGACTTTGTTGAGATCACTGCTGTATGGCAAGGGAATAAAAACGAGGGTGAGGCCTGCGGAACGGACCCATGTTCCGGCCCGGAACGTACATAAACGAAGGCACCGCACTCCATCTGCAGGCAACAGAAAGCCAGAAGTGGAAACAATTATGATTGAAAGTTCCTTAAAACTATTTAAATTTGGTGCTCAGGTGTGGGTTAGCCCCAATAGAAAAATAAGACAAAACAATGGAAAGTTCAAAAGCTCAGGAGTTGATCGCCAAAATGGATAAAGATATTCGCAACAAAGGATTCATCAAGGAAGATCTGGTTGCCGATCTCAAAGAATTGCGCACCTATGCCATTCGGGAGGAAGATCCCACTCTCACAAAAGTGCTCCGCCTGATTTATGAACACATCGAAAAGTATGGCTCTTTTAACATTCCTATTCCGGCAGAAATGGTGGAAGACGATGAAGGGAACGAATTAGTCATGGAAGCACCGGAAAACATCGAAGATGATTTTGATGCCAAACGAGAAAGTTTGCTGTACCTGCTGTCTATTTTTAAAGACAACCGGAACAAATACAACCGCATCGATCTTATCGAGTACCGCAATCAATTGATGCATTATTAGTTTCAGATATTTTCAACCCTTGTAAAAGGCTATTTCTACCCATGAATAACTTTTTTGGGTGTGCCCGGTATGGGCAGTGGTTGTGGGTCTGCTCAAAATACCGAACTTGAAGTTAAGCTTCACCTTTAACTTAGCATTATGAAAAAGAGGTAGCATCCTTAAAGAAAGCCCTTCGAAATGTTGAGATAGAAAGAGATATATTAAAAAAGGCAGTAAGCACCTTCTCCAAGAGCGATGGCAAATCTATGCGTTCAACAATGCGTAAGAAAATATAGGGCTTTGGGGCTTAACCGAAAGTTTTGTATTTTTAAGCCATCACACCAAAGCAAAGTCTTTACGTCTAGTAAAATACAAAAGTAAAAACGTTTGTTTGGGCTTAAACTCGAAGGGTCATCTTCTTTTCCTTGCCCTATTTGCCTTATACAAGTCGTTAAGTGAAACTTAAAGTGATATTATGTTTTACGAATCATACGTTGGGTATATTGAAAAATTAGGAGGTAATGGATGGCTAAGAGTAAAATTAAATAATGGTTTTACTTGGCCATTGCCTGAGTTTTTAAAAATTCATGTAGTTAAATCGGGAAGCAGGGAAGAATTTGAAATTTTGGAAGGTCGTTTTAGGGGAAAAAAAGCTTCTGTTAAGAAAAAAGGGTGGCGATGGGATCAGTGGGACTGGGATATGTCTTTTTTTGAGAACGACATTAGACGAGGACATCCATATAAACCTTCTGCTAAAATGAGATTTTATATTAAATCTGAAAAGTTGGAAATAGACGGTTTAGGAGAGTTCCATGCCAAGACAGACGCATCTAACCCACCTCCTTTGGGAAGACATGATATTGAAATTCCCTATGAACCACATCCGGGGGGAGATTATTATAAAGGGAAGGCAAGATATGCAAAAACATGGTTTCGGGTCGGACATAATGGAGATAGGTTTTTACATTGTGGAAACGTGTCGGAAGGCTGTATTACAGTTAAAGAGATTCATCGTTGGGATGAAATTTATAAACACCTAATTGTATCAAGAAAGGGGTTTGATAGTATAGGGACAATAGAAGTTTGGGATTGATGAATAACAGAATTATATTCTTAATCATTCTTTCATTGTGGACAATACAGTGTAAAAAAGCAGAATACATCCCTGAAGAGTGTCAAAAATTAATGAATATAAAACAATTGTCGCCTTTAAAAGTTTCAGATACTTTGATAAGCTTTTGGGCTGAAACCAGCTTTAAACAAGGATTTCAATTAGATACTCTAAAAGGAGAGTTTACAATTATCTTTTTTAAGAATAAAAAAGCTCCAAAAAAATTAACTATTCTTTTGAATAAAGAAATAGTTTATAAGGATTTAGGAAAAAAAGCAGTGTCAAATAAAGGAAATCTTATTATAGCTAATGAGGGGAAACTTCTTAAGATTTACGGAATAAAATCTAAAGATAATGTACTCATCCTCGCAGATAAAAATAAGGTGATCAAGGAAATATATAAGAATGCGTGCGAAGAAGATATCATTGAAATTCTAAATCGGTTACGAACTTCACCTAACAATGGCTATAAGTAATTGCTTGTTCTCGCTTACTTCTGAAAATTCCGTAGGAATTTTCAACTTAATTCGTAATTGCAAAATTCAATACGAACCCTGCAGCTACCTACAGCCAACCTCAAAAGGCAGGCTTAACCACAAAACCCTAAGATAAGATAGGAATACGATTTGAATTTTCATTTGCTTGGGTACTGCTGCAACGATTTTGCTTTATTTGCGATTTAACCGCCTCAGCAAAGCCTGGATGGCGAAAGAATAAATGTTAAATTTGTTAGAAATTTAAAGCGGATGCCTTCTACAGACCCGTTCCGATCTACACCCTATTGCCCCAGTTTAACCGC
>CALLUQ010000150.1 GCA_938010565.1 uncultured Flavobacteriales bacterium | reverse complement strand
CCACCGTTTGTTCGAATTGCAATTTTCCTGAGTTCCTTTTAAACCGGTACTAAACCGGTACTAAACCGGTGCTTCTGTTCGCGCCAATTTAGGGGCCAGGTATTTGCCGGTGTGGCTATCGGCACACTTTGCCAGGTTTTCGGGCAGGCCTTCAAACAGGAGGCTTCCGCCTGCATCCCCGCCTTCCAGACCAAGGTCAATTACCCAATCCGCACATTTGATCATGTCGGTATTGTGCTCAATAATGATAATGGAGTGGCCTTGTTTTACCAGCGCATTCAAAGCCGTCAACAATTTTTCAACATCATGAAAATGAAGCCCTGTTGTGGGTTCGTCAAAGATAAACAGGGTATGGCCTGCCTTTTTTCCTTTGGAGAGGAAAAAAGCCAGCTTAATGCGTTGTGCTTCTCCTCCTGAGAGTGTACTCGAAGCCTGACCCAATTGCACATACCCTAGCCCTACATCCTGCAAGGGTTGCAACCGGGCAACTACTTTTTTGCAGAGTGTGTTTTCAGGAAATCGTTGAAAAAAATCGAGGGCTTCATCTACGGTAAGGTGCAGTACATCATTGATGTTTTTGCCCTCAAACTCTACGGCAAGCACCTCGTCTTTAAAGCGTTTCCCGTTGCAGGTTTCGCACTTCAGATGAATATCGGCCATAAATTGCATCTCAACGGTTACCTGGCCTTCGCCTTCGCAAACTTCGCAGCGGCCACCTGCCACATTAAAAGAGAACATGGCCGGTTTAAAACCGTTGATGAGCGAAAGCTGTTGCCTGGAAAAAAGAGCCCTGATCTCATCGTAGGCTTTCACATAGGTAACCGGATTGGAACGCGAAGATTTACCAATCGGGTTCTGATCGATAAATTCTACTGCTGTGATGGTTTTAAAATCGCCCAACAACATGTCGTATGCTCCGGATTTGTCGCTCCACCCTCCCAACATCTTGCGAAGGGCAGGGTAGAGGACCCCTTTTACCAGAGAAGACTTACCGCTCCCGCTCACACCGGTAACCATAGTGAGGCAATGCAACGGAAACTTTACCTCTATGTTTTTGAGGTTGTTTTGCCGTACTCCTTTTAGGTGCAGGTAGTTTTTCCAGCTTCGTCTTTGGGCCGGTACCGCAATTGCCGTTTTTCCGGTAAGGTAACGGGCTGTTATGCTGTTTTTGTCGTGCAACAAAGCAGCATGGTCGCCCTGGAAAACTACTTCTCCGCCATGCGAACCTGCCATAGGGCCCATGTCAATAATTTCCTGAGCAGCAAGCATAATTTCTTCATCGTGTTCCACCACAATTACTGTGTTGCCCAGCTTTCTCAAGGCTTGTAATACTTGGATAAGCCTTTCGGTATCGCGCGGATGCAAACCAATGCTTGGCTCATCAAGAATGTACATCGATCCTACCAAACAGCCGGCCAGGGAAGTCGCAAGATTGATCCGTTGCGATTCTCCGCCCGATAAAGAGTTGGAAAGCCGCATTAGTGTGAGATAACCCAGGCCAACATCGTGGAGGAACTGCAGGCGGTTGGTAATTTCAATGAGCAACCGTCCGGCTATTTCTTTATCGTATGGGCGGAGTTGCAGGTTTCTGAAAAAGCGAAGGCTCTCTTTCACCGGCATGTGGGCCAGTTCCATAATGGATGCATCGCCAACTTTTACGTAGCCGGCATCTTTGCGCAGGCGGTTACCTTTGCAATCCGGACAGGTGGTTTTGCCTCTGTAACGGCTTAACATGACCCGGTATTGAATTTTATGCGCCGATTTTTCCAGGAATTGAAAAAAAGCATTCAACCCTTTAAAGTAGGAATTTCCGGTCCACAGAAGTTCCACCTGTTTATCGGTCAGTTCATGGAACGGACGATGGATCGGGAAATCAAATTTTCCGCTGTGCAGGATCAGTTCGTTTTTCCATTCGGCCATTTTTTCACCCTTCCAGCAAACGATGGCTTCATCGTAAACAGAGCGACTTTTATCCGGAACCACCAGATCTTTATCGATGCCGATCACACTGCCAAACCCTTCACAGGTTTTACAGGCACCTAACGGGCTGTTGAAACTGAAAAAATGCAGGTGCGGTTCTTCAAACTGCATTCCATCCATCTCAAAGCGATTGGTGAATACCAGCCGCCGGGGAGGGGCTTCTTCGGCAACCATTTCGAGCATGCAGGTACCGGCTCCTTCAAAAAAAGCTGTCTGGGCCGAATCGGCTATCCGGTTGTTGTTTTCTTCGTCGCCGGGATGTATCACAAAACGGTCGATCACTATAAACAGATCATCCGCTCCGGACGGAATATTTTCCAACAGGGATCCGACCTTATGCATTGCCCCTTTGTACTGCACCCGGGTATACCCTTGTTGCAGGAGAAGTTCCAGTTGCTTTTGAACGGTTCTGTTGTCTTTTAGTATAAAAGGGCTGAGGAGTATGGCCCGGCTTCCGTTGGGAAACGCCTGGGCTGCATTCACCACATCTGTTACGGTGTGTCTTTTCACTTCTTTTCCGGAAAGGGGAGAAATGGTACGGCCCACACGCGCAAAAAGGAGTTTCAGATAGTCGTAGATTTCTGTGCTTGTACCCACCGTAGATCGTGGGTTGGTGGTCGTTACTTTTTGTTCGATGGCTACGGCCGGTGCAATGCCTTTGATCTGATCTACATCGGGTTTATCCAACCGTCCTAAAAACTGACGGGCATAGGCCGAAAGGCTTTCTACGTAACGCCTCTGGCCTTCGGCATAAAGGGTATCGAATGCGAGAGAAGACTTTCCCGAACCCGATAATCCCGTAATGACCACCAGTTTATTTCTCGGTATAGCCAGGTCAACATTTTTAAGGTTGTGTACCCTGGCTCCTTTTATGATGATCCATGATCTGGGATCGAGCGAAAGAATATCGATTTCCGGCATTGCTATTGGGATAATTAAACGCTTAAAAACAGCTGATATAGCATGCCAAAAGTAAGCATTAATTGCAAGGTAACCGCATTAAAATAAGCGCATATCATCTACAAAAGGCCGGTTAATAGCCAATGGATAAAAGGAGGCTTTTGTGTTCTTTTCCTTGATGAAAAGCACCAAAAATCAAGGCGGAACCTGTTGAGGCGACCCACTAGTTCTATTTCGTGGCTTCACGACCCAAGCGGTGATGGATTGTGGTGGGTATGAAATAGTTCGGTGTCCGGTTGAGTAC
>CALLUQ010000149.1 GCA_938010565.1 uncultured Flavobacteriales bacterium | reverse complement strand
TCAAGGCGGAACCTGTTGAGGCGACCCACTAGTGCTATTGCGTGGCTTCACGACCCAAGCGGTGATGGATTTGGGTGGGTATGAAATAGTGCGGTGTCCGGTTGAGTGCGGTGCAACGAAAGGAGTTGAAGTGGGGCCGGGGTCGTTTCACTCACTGCATAGCACAGTGGGTACCCCGCACAACAGCTCAGGCCAATGAATGGAAAGGTACTTGTGGGGGGCTCCTAAAACTACACTAGGGCATTCAATGCCAGTGTTTAAGACGGTCTCAACTGCGCATTGACACTAATTTAACATCTGCTTTTGATTTTATACAGATGCTAGTTTAAGGGAAAAAACAGAATAAAATACATCCAAATCAAACAGGTTGGGACAGACTCTCAACTACGCACTGTCGTTCATGTATGCTGTCCAAAAGAAAGGGGCCGCTACCCGTTATAAGACTACAAAAATCGGGAATTTCAGGCCTTTGTTAACGATTTGTTAAAAAACTCCAACCGCTACTCCAATGGGTTATATTCGTATTTTACAGCAATATTTCCGAACCAGATCAATGAACATTAAAACATACAAAAAATGAAAAAAGCCATTATGACCCTGGGAACTGTGCTTATAGGCGTTTTTGCAGCCCATGCACAAACCGTTCAGCCAGTTGTCCTTACCACCGGTGCCCAACTGACCTTTGAAAAAGAAGTGCACGATTACGGAACCCTCCAACAACATGCCGACGGTACATGTGAATTTTCATTCACCAATACCGGAAACGAACCGTTGATCATCAGCAATGCCAAAGGATCTTGCGGTTGTACGGTTCCGGATTGGCCCCATCAGCCCATCGCTCCGGGCGAATCTGCCGTAGTAAAGGTAAAATACGACACCAAACGCATTGGGCCCATCAACAAATCGGTGTCCATTACATCCAACTCCGCGACGAAGACCGTTACCGTAATTCGCATCAAAGGTAAAGTGGTGCCTATGCCGGAAAGCGGGGCTCCCGTATTGCAAAAACATCCGGGTTCCGTTCCAACAGCCGTTGGGAACGGAGGCGGAAAATAAAACAGGACCGAATATCCGAGCCCGGTTTGGGTGAGTATATGTTTGTTATTGTTGCTTCATTCCGCATCATATTTGATGCGGAATTTTCTTTTTACACCCTTTGCTCCATTTGTTCCACTTCCGGTTGATCTGTTGCAACCGCTTTATCCGTTCCGATGTTTCCACCCTACGCTTTATATGCGTTCTTCTTTTTTCTTCTGCCGGGCTCTTTTTGTTTTGAAGTGCCCTCCGCTCAGGCCCAGGAAGCGCCTTTTACGTTTGTAGAACGAACCCTTAAGCTTCCCAAAATGACGGAGGGCGAAAAAGCCCCTTTTTCATTTGAATTTACCCATACGGGAACCGATACCCTTCAGATCGGATCGTTGGAAATGTGCCATTGCACCCGGGCCACCTACCCTCAAAACCCCATGCTGCCAGGGGAGAAGGGCCATATCCGGGGGGTTTTTGATTCGAACGGCATGGTGGGGCACAACGAAAAGGTGATCCACATCTGGTACAACCGGGAAAAACTACCCTACAAGATCCGCTTTTTGGTAAAAGTGAAGAAGAAAAAATAATGCCGCCCTTCTGTTGTGGTTCGGTTTTGCCCTGTCTTCCGCAATATTCGAAAAGAATGATGGCCCGGCTTTTTCCAATGCCATTTTTTTTAGAATTTTGTGCCTTTGGAAAACTAAAAAACAGCAGCCATGCCAAACATTTCCGAAATCGGCCGTAACATGCCGGCATCTCCCATCCGGAAGCTGGTTCCTTATGCAGAAGCAGCCCTTGCGAAAGGCACCACCGTTTACCATCTGAACATCGGCCAGCCCGACATTCAAACCCCCGAGGTGGTGTTGGAAAAAATGGCCCACCTCAACCTCAAAGTGATCGCATACAGCCATTCTGCCGGTTTTGCGAGTTACCGCGAAGGGTTGGCAAAATATTATGCCGGTTTTGGCATTTCGGTTACGGCCGATGATATGATGATTACCACCGGCGGCTCCGAAGCTTTGCTGATCGGGATGAATACCTGTTTCAACCCCGGCGATGAGATCATTGTTCCCGAGCCTTTTTATGCCAATTACAATGGTTTTGCCACCGCCTGCGGGTTAAAGGTAGTTCCGGTAACGGCCCGCATCGACAATGGTTTTGCACTGCCCCCGATCGAAGCCTTTGAAAAGCGAATTACCGATCGCACCCGCGGCATTCTGATCTGCAACCCCGGCAACCCCACCGGTTACCTGTATTCAAAAGCAGAAATGGAAACCCTCCGCGATATGGTAAAGGCCAACGATCTGTTTCTTTTTGCCGACGAAGTATACCGCGAGTTTTGTTACGATGGCGCTACGCACCACTCCGCCATGCTGCTCAAAGGCATTGAAAACCATGTGGTGCTGGTCGATTCGGTATCCAAACGGTACAGCATGTGCGGCGCTCGGGTGGGCGCACTCATTTCCCGCAACAAAGCGGTAATGGCTACCGCCTTAAAATTTGGCCAGGCCCGTTTAAGCCCTCCTACTTTTGGACAGATTGCCGGAGAAGCCGCCCTGGCCACGCCCGATCGGTATTTTACGGAAGTACAAGCCGAATACGTAAAACGCCGCAACATCCTTGTGGAAGGCCTCAACCGGATCGAAGGCGTCATTTGCCCCAAACCCAGCGGTGCTTTTTATGCAATGGCCCAGCTTCCGGTAGACAGTGCCGAAAAATTTTGCCAGTGGCTCCTCGAAAGCTTTTCCTGGGAAAACCAAACCGTAATGCTGGCCCCCGCTGCAGGTTTTTATGCCTCCCAAGGCCCCGGCAACCAACAAGTGCGGATTGCGTATGTACTCCACCAGGATGCCTTGAAAAAAGCCATCCGCTGTTTGGAAGAGGCCTTAAAAGCTTACCCGGGTTCCTTACAGGCCAATGCGGTGGCCCGGGCTCGGTCTTAAAAGCCGGATGCTCCGCTATTTTTCCTCAAAATCGGGGTAGAGCAAATATTGTTTTCGCATGGCTTTAAAAAGGGCGAGTTCCGGTTGCCAGGTGGCCTTAATTTCGGCTTCCGTTTTGCCTGCTTTTATCTGTTGTGCCAACGCTTTGGTTCCGGCCAGTCGGTCAAAAAAACCGTTTTCAAGAAAAAAATCGCTCCGGTTCAATTCCTGGTGCATGAGCAGGAGCCAATCTAAAATTAACCGGCCTTCGCTTTTAGCGATGTGCATGCCAAACGCCTGTAAGTTGATCCCGTTGCAATGCCGGTCCTGATGTTTCGGGTTTTTTGCCGCACCGGGTGTAGATACCGGTACAAAATTAAAATCTCCCTTTTTTAGATCGGGATGGCCATAGCATTGAAACGGAGCGGGTGTGCCCCGGCCTACCGAAACAATGGTGCCTTCGAACAGGCAAAGCGAGGGGTATAGATACACCGCGGCCATATTGGGCAAATTGGGCGACGGCTTTACGGGCAACCGGTAACGGTCGCTGTGTTGGTAGTTTTCACATTTTACCACCGTAAGTGGACACCGAATGCCCCCTGCCAGCCACTTTTCGCCGTTGATCATTTGTGCGTATTCGCCAACGGTCATGCCGTGCACCACGGGTACCGGATGCATTCCTACAAAAGACCGCTGATCGGCCTCGCAAACGGGGCCATCCACATAAAAACCATTGGGGTTGGGGCGATCGAGAATAAAAAGGGGTTTTTGGTTTTCGGCGCAGGCTTCCATCACCAGGTGCATGGTAGAAATGTAGGTATAGAAACGTGCCCCTACATCCTGAATGTCAAAAACCATTATATCGATACCTTCGAGGTCTTTGGCCGTGGGTTTCCGGTGTTTTCCGTACAGGGAGATGATCGGCAGGCCGGTTTTGGGGTCTTTTCCGCCGGCCACTTTTTCGCCGGCACCGGCGTTGCCGCGAAAACCATGTTCGGGCGAAAATACCTTGCTGACCTTCACACCAAGTGCCCGCAAGGTATCTACCAGATGAACGTTGGCCACCATGCCAGTGGGGTTGCTTACCACTCCCACCGATTTGTTTTTCAGGTGCGGAAGGTACACCGGCAAACGTTCGGCACCGGTAACAATGGTGGTGTCAAAACCCATTCCTCTTTTTTGCTCCGTACCCGACCGGCCATACAAGCACAACCCGGAAAATAGGAGCAAACAAAATATACAAAATACAACGGTTCTTTTGGCGGCCATTCCCTTTTCCTATTTTAGCGCTAAAATAAAACCTCCCGTTTGAATAGCGCGTTGTTTATTGCCCGAAAAATGATCCGGCGCGAAGGCATGCGGCGGCGATTTTCCCGCCCGATCATTTCCATCGCTGTGATTGCCATAGCGATCAGCCTTGCCGTGATGATCCTTGCCATCGCCATTGTTACCGGTTTTCAAAATGAGATCCGGAACAAAGTGATCGGGTTCGGATCGCACATTCGGATCACGAGTTTTGCGGCGAACAATTCGCTGGAATCCACACCAATGCCCATTCGCCAACCGTTTTATCCGGGGTTGAATGAAGTAGATGGGGTAAGGCATATACAACTGTATGCCACAAAGCCCGGCATCATCGAAACCAAAGAAGAAATTCAGGGCATCATTGCCAAGGGCATAGGAGAAGATTTTGATTGGACATTTTTCGGGAAACACCTGAAAGAGGGCCACTTGATGCACATTGAGCAAGGAAAAAAAAACGACAGCATTCTCATTTCGCAGTATCTTGCTCGTCGTTTAAAGATCGGGCTGAACGATGTCATGCGCATGTATTTCATTCCCGGATCGGGCATTCCGAGTCGCAAGCAATTTAAAGTGGCGGGCATTTACGAAACGGGGTTGGAAGAGTTCGACCAACAAATGGTAATGGTAGATATTGCTCAGATCCAAAGCCAGAGCAACTGGGGGGTTCAGGCTTTTTTGCAAGCATCGGCCGGTTGCAATGCCGGGCAAATTGCCGTTACCGCTACTGCCCGTGGTTTTTACAAAAATTACACCTACGATTGGGGCGATCGCCGCACGGGGCCCGGTCCGCATCTGATCTGCCCAAAAGGCGATACCACGGTTCGGGTGGTGATCCGCGATGTGCCGAAAAACAATGCTGCACCGGGCATTAGCTATCCGGATACGGCCTGGCTTTCTTTTCATTTTCTCACCCCTCCGGATGGTTCCTGCCGTTGTGCCGATGGCGATTTCGAAACCACGTTGCGCACCAGCGGCGGGTCGGGCCAGTACTACACGGGCGGGTTCGAAGTTTTGTTGAAAGCGTACGAAGACCTCGGCAACATGGATTACATCGTTTACCACCACATTGGCAACGATATGCGCACCCGAACCATCCTTGAGCAGTTCCCCGAAATTTTCGGCTGGCTGGCAATGATCGACGTAAATGTATACGTGATTATTGTGCTAATGATCGTGGTAGCGGTCATCAACATGATGTCGACATTGCTGATCCTTATTTTGGAAAAAACCAACATGATCGGCATTCTGAAAGCAATGGGAATGAAGAATTGGAGCATTCGCAAAGTGTTTTTATACAATGCTGCCCACTTGGGCCTTGTCGGGATGTTTTGGGGCAACCTGTCGGGCATTGCACTGGCTTTTTTACAGAAATATTTTGGCATCATCCGTTTGCCTCAGGAAAATTATTACCTCTCTCAGGTGCCCATCAACCTGCAATGGGATCATTTGCTGCTGATCAACCTTGGTACCCTGGTTGTGTGCCTTGTGGTTCTGATCTTGCCTTCGTATATGATTACCCGCATTGCTCCGGTGCAGGCCATTCGTTTCAACTAAAACCCGATGCAAAAGGAGGTTGGCATTTTTATCCGATTTTAAAGCATTCGTACCGGAATAGTTCGATTTTTTATATCCGAAAACTCGAAAGGTGAAGTCCGGGTTCGCGTTTTAGCTTGGATGCTATTTGTAATGCGTGTTCTATCGGTTCAACACAAAGGGGCGGAAAGAGGTCGAATGCTTGGATAATCTAGTAGGGTCCTGACTCACATACCCTCCAATCTCCGGCGAATAATATCGAAACCGATTATAATACAACCCCGTTTCCTCATCATCATACTGTCCTTGATATCTGAACGGAATAAAAGAACGCCCTCCCGTAAGTTTACGAACCTTGCCGTAAATATCCAACTGGCA
>CALLUQ010000148.1 GCA_938010565.1 uncultured Flavobacteriales bacterium | reverse complement strand
GATCAGCACTTTCCCAGGATCGTGGCGGTAGCGTATTTTTTCGGAGGTGATGACGGCTTCGTCGTCGGGTTCGAGGTAGGGGATCTCCAATTCATTTCCGTTGTCGTTGGTCCAAAAGAAGCTGTCGGCTTCGAGATCGATATATACGGCCTGGTCGTGGTTCAGGTGCCATGTTTTGCCTAGCAGCGTATCGCGTTCGATGTGCGAAAAGTAATTGCGTGTCCAGCGGAAGGGGATGGGACCGTTGAGGAAAAAATCTTCCTCGTGGGTGGTGAGTTCGCCGGTAATGAGGTTAACCATGGGTGGGTCGGGAAAATAAGGTGTATTTTTTTTACAAGGTAGTATTTTATAGATCAAACAACACATCTGAAATCCAAATAGGCCTTCTACGTAAGGGCTAAACAGTTTCTCTTAAGTATTTACCGACTACAAGCACTCACTCCCCTTTAGGGCAGTTACAACCAAAAATATCTATGAGCATAACTTTTGCAGAATCAGAGTCGTTGAAAAGAATTTTACTTAAAGAATCACGCTCCCGGGTCGCTTGATGTATAAGTGAACGTGCTATATTTCACCGGACAATAAGTTAAGCCCAACACTTAACTTTATTACAGATGAAAAAAGGACGAAAAACCTATAGCAAGAGCTTTAAGCAAAAAGCAGTAGAGCTGGTATTGAGAGCAGCCCTGGTTTGTCCATTACTCCAGGAATAATATATAAGGGGGGTACCACCGGTAGCAGTAGCAGTAACTGTACCATCATTACCGTCAAAAGTTTCGGGAGTTTTTGTTGTAATTTGAAGTCATCACTCCTTCGGAGTCTATTCCACAACATTATACTGCTACGGTTATTGCCGGAACGTTCCTTTCAGGAGCGTGAATTGGTGACACGATAAGACCGATCATTTGTGGAATAATGACACTTTGAAATGGGCTGACAACGAAAAAAGCATTAAATTTATTTCAAATGAAGATGAAAAAGCATGATAGCCAACCACACTTGTAAGCACGTTTGCAGGTCGTACATTCCGCTAGATCTCATTTCTTCCTTCGTTAGAAATTCGGGTGCTCTGTGTCGGGCACACACAAAATCTTGTAAGCGGTAGCATTCTGTTAAACGCTACTGCTTATAGCCAAACCGTTATGGAAATATAAATTAAAAACACTAGCTAACATGAGACTTCAGGTTCAAAATCTAACAAAAAGCGTTAAGGCGGCCACCTTCTCGCAAAAGTATGCCGGAATGACTAAAAGTTTTCCGACCGGTTCCAGGAATTACATGAATTGCACCGGATTGTGCGTATGGAATCGGGTAGGTAACGTAGGCATTGTTGCACATATTGAAGCCGTTTCTTCGTCCGGTAGTTATACCGCTGTATTCAAGCAGGTATGCACCATGCTGCTGGAAAAAATAAACCAGAACTGTGGCGACACAGGGAGTTTTTCCGTTGTTATTTTTGGTGCTGCGGGAACTGCCGGTTATTCCGATTCATTTGAAACCAGCCTTTTCGAAACGTTCGGTAAAGACCACCGGTTAAATTCTTTGGATATTATGGACATGCGAAACGGAAAAGCCCGCGGTTTGATCGGAAAAGCAACACCCCTTGATGACAAAGGCGTTTACGGAGCCGGGGTTTTGGTACCCTCCGAAGAAACGTTTTATATGGATACTAGGGGCGCTAATATTACCGATCAGTCAAGTTCCAAAGTAGAAATTTTCCGGATCCAATAAACGAAACGGGATCATTCCGTTATGGCATTTTATATAAAAACCGTTACAATCCGGAGTCCAACCGGTTTATTTTGTCTTTTACAAGAGGCTTGTTCACACCAGCATAATGATGGGTTGCGGTAGCGGTCTTTTGTGTTCTTTTCCCTGATAAAAAAACCAAAGATCAAGGCTGCACCTGTTGAAGCGACCCACGGGCTCCATTCCGTGGCTTCACGACCCAAGCGGTGATCGACGGGGATGGTTATGAAATAGTGCGGCGGCCGGTTGGTCGCGGTGCAGATAACGGAAGGAAGTGGGGCTAGGGGTGGTTTCGCTATAGAACCGTGGGTACCCCGCATAACCGCTAAGGCCAAATGAGAGGGGTTCGCAAATCATTTTTCCTAAAAATGAAATAAGGTTCACCGATAAGGCACTGCATTTTTTCAGATCAGATCTGAAAAAAAAAACACAAAGCGGGAAAAAAATACGATTCTAACCCATACATGGGTTCGTTTTTCGCACCAAGCACCTAAGCAGTTAATTGCATCAAAGCATAGCCATTTTGCTGTTTATAGGCTCTGAAATCAATGCGGTGTTGGTTTTTGTCTCGCCAGGTATGAATGGCATTTTGTACATCTTCGATGCTCATGTAATCGTGTACAAACATGAGGCGGCTGCCGTCCGGTTTGAGCGCTTTGGCTCCTGCCACCATATCGTAATAGGTTCCTTTAAACGTATGGTCACCGTCTACCAGCATAAAGTCTGCAAAGGGTTTTTCGGCTAGCTTGTTCAATATATTGATCGGAGCATCCGGAAGGTCCATTCTTCCTTCATCCCAGGGTTGCAACGAATAGCCTCTGATGAATCTGATATAGCGATCCAGCCCGCTGAGTTGGGCTACCGCTCTGGCAATTTGTACGGGATTGTTTACTACTTCTCCTCCATAGTTGTAGGGCTCCGGGTCGATGGTAACAATACACCCGTCTGTTCCTTTTTTTCGCAAAGCAAGAGCCATGGAGATGGCTGAAAAGCCGGCATGTGTTCCGGTTTGGATGATCTGTTCCACTCCCGATTCCAGTACCAGGGTGTGCAATGCGGTAAGGTAGTGGATCTGGTCGTTTGGATCTACCTCCCAGCGGTACCCTAAAAGGGCATATGTATCTTCAATTTCTTTTTTGAAACCAGCAACATCTTTCCATCTGGCAGATATGCTCTGGCAGATATGGCTAAGGTTATCTTCGTTTTTTTTTACCGGTGTAATCATGGTTTTTCGATTTGTAAAGGAGCCTTTTTTTTCAACAATTCAAGGATCATATTTCTGAGGCATTCCGCAGCATATTTCTGTGGCTCCCGTATGGTTTGCATTTCCGCCATCCAAGGCATTTTCGGCCTTTGCATCAGCCAAAAGGCGCTTTTTAAAAGAATGGATTCCCATTTGGCACCATTCCGCGGAAAATAAACCGCATAGGGCAGAAAATCCTTTGCCAGAAGGATCTCGGGTACCGCTCCGGGGGCTTCGTAGAGTGCTACGGGAGTTCCGAGAGACAAGCATTCCACTATTTGCTGAAATCCGCTTTTACATACCACCAAAGCCGATCCGGCAATGTAAGCACTCAATTGTTTTTCCGAAGGCAGCGTACAATATTCAATGTCGAGATCCGGGTACCTGAACTTGATGTCGATCAGGAGGGGCTTGATTTTTCGGCTGTAAACCAGGCGTACTTTTTTATTTCGGGGCAAACGTTCCATCAATTCAAAACCCAACTTTACTACATTGGGGTCATAGCCCAAAATGGTAACAACCGGCTTTTGGTTTTCCACCACTTTATCGGCTTGTCGGATCAAAGGAGGCACCAACACAGCGTGTTCGGATATGCGACCAAATTGATTGTCGAGCGGAATGCCTAACAAAAGCCATTGGTCCAACCAAGGGCTTTCCTTTTTAAAAAATGCAGGCTGATCCTGGTTGTAGTAATTCTCGATGCAGATCTGCGGAATATTGAGCCGGGTGGCAAACCTGGAAAGCTCAAGCATTTTTCCATTGCCCGGTCCTTCTCCCAGTACAATTACATCGGGAGCCAACTGCCTGAGAGATTGCAATAAAGTGGTGGCTTCATTGTCCTTCAGGTGCCCGATGGTGATGTGTGGCAACGTTTGAATGACCAAAGGATCATCTTTGGGCAATTCGCCAAAATTCAACAAATACAAATCCATGCCCGAATGCTGCCACTGGTGCAACAAACGAATGCACCTTTTCATCACTCCCATAAAGGAAGTTTCGCCCGGTTTGTTGGTGCTAACACTATAAGAAACAAAAAGTACTTTCATCTGTTTTTATTCGCTTTGTATGCGTATGGTAACGTTTTAGCTTTCAACCTTCAACACCAATTTATTCATCACATCAGACAAACGCTTGGCCCACACTTGTTTGAGATTGGGGGGCATTTTTTCGCATTGTTTCCACAAGCACTCCACTCCCTGGTAGATCTTCATCGTAACAGCATAAGGGTTCATCATCCGGGCCTGAAGGATGTTTAACTGCTCCCGCAATAAATCGTCTTCTTCGTCCTCAAAATCATTGAGCCATTGGGCCAGTTCCGAGAACCGGGCCATCATTTGAACGAGCGTATGGTTATACGGAGGTACAACTCTCGCAAAATAAACCTGATGGAGTACCGCATCATAAGCTACGGATTTTCGTTGAATGATTTTGTTGTATACATCAATAGAGTAATCGTTCTTTACAAAAGATTCGGCCAAAGCACCGGGGATGATGAAGGAATAAAGTTTTGCCACTTTGGCAGCACTTGCATGATGGCCGGCCTTTTTAAGGGCCAGTAAAGCATGGTTTAAGAGCATATTTCCAATGATGGTACAGGCACCTGCCGCCTGATGAGGCGCATATTTTTCTGCCAGATGGCCATATACCGTTGCACATTTGTCTTTATAATTCGGGTGGCCGTCGATGGCATCGTCGATAAAGCGGGCACTGAGGTAAGCCATGATCGCCAAAGGAAATTCATCATCGACTTCCAGCTGAAGGGCATCGGAAAATTCGTAATTGCCCCATCCCACCCAGCGCATGGCCCAAAGGTAATCATACACCGTTTGACCCAGATCTGCCATGGCAGTCGAATCCAGATCCAAAATACGGAACTGTTTCACCCATGTTTTGAGGTGGTTTTTGTACAGGAGTTCTGCTTTCGAAAAGGCAGCAGCCACTGCATCGTGGTTACTGTTTTGTTTTCCGGCTTCTGCCTGTAATTGTCCGGCAAAAGCTTCAAGGGGAGCTTTATTGAGCATGGGCAGTGGCATCAGACAACTGTTTGTTCAGTATTTCTAATTTGGGTTGAAGGCGTTTGGCAAGTGCATTGCGCAGCGGAGGCTCAAATGCCTCGCAAGCTTGCCAGGCAGCCGTTAGTGCTTCTTCAATGTGTTGCATGAGTTTTTCACGGGTCATGCCGGAAATGAGGCTCATGCCAAAATTCCGGGCCTGAAGATCGTCGTCCCAATCGGTCAGATCATCCACCAGTTGTGCCAGTTTAAGGATCTTGGCATTGCAGGAAATAAGGGGGGTAAAAACCGCTTTACTTTCTTTAAAAAAGTGGTGCTCCAGCATCATTTGGTAGGCCACTGCTTTTCGTTTGATGATTTTCCAGTACTGCTTTTCCGTAAGGTTTTGAGTATGGGTGAGTTCGGCCAGCATGCCGCCATAGGTAACCCCCGACAAGCGCAATAAACGTTCGGCGGTATCTCCATCTCCCAGCTGTTCCAGTTGCGATACCGATTCATTAATAAAAAGCATGCCCACCATTGCATTGAGGGCAGCTGCTTCTCTTTCGTTTTTATTTCGCTTAAGCAGATCGCCAAAATAGGTCGTTTGTCGGATGTGTTTGCTTTCGCGATGGTTGTCTATGCTATCGTCGAGTAAATGAAGGGCATTGTAAGCAATCAGTGTATATCCGAAAGAAACCGAGGGTTGCAAGGCCAATACAGGTGTAAACTGATACAGGTACCAGGCAAACCAGCTTTTTTTTTTCAACACATCTGCCACAAACCGTAAATCGTATTCGATGATTTCTTTTTCAGGCCCAAAACCGCGTAGTAAGCTTTCTGCCATCCCCTTTGCCAAGTGGGTATAAAGCCCGTCATAAATGGATGTACAGGCAGCTACTTCGGCTCCGAACTGTTGGCTGTGGCGTTTGGCACACTGCTCAATGGTATGCAACAAACGCTTATTCATCGGATGCTGATTGAGGGTTCAAAAAGAGGGCTACTTTTGTAAAATGCAGGTAAACCAGCATGTTTTTCATCCACTCCCGGTCCACTTTTTTTAAATCCGAAAGGCCGTTGGATATTTTATTCCAGTTGTAGTTTTTATCCAGCTCGATCAGGTGTTCCTGCAAAGCTTTCGGGAAAGATGCCCAAAGTTGGTTTCCGGCTTCCAATATGCATTTCAGGCTGTTTTCATTCCCATCTCCATGTTGATAAACACGATAGGCCTGCACAAATTTTGTCACCATTGCTTTCTTCACCGGTATCCGGGCTTTCGCCAAGGGGTTATCTCTGTCGAGGATCAGTTGTATCATCAGTTTTACCATATCTGCTACCACCTCTGCTTTTTCGTGGATCTCCATCCATATTGAACCGGGAGCATCGGCCCAAAAGGCCATGTTACGACCATAACAAATCGCCAGTGAGGGTGTGCCCAACAAATTGGCCAGGTGGGCACTGAAGGTATCTATGCCCAGCATCAAACTCGACTTTTTTATTGCCGCATATGCGGTATACATGGCCGTAGAAGCATGCAAAGGTTTTCCTTCATTTAAAACTACAATCTGTATTTTGCCTCTGGCCATGGCGGTCAACCTGCTTTTCATCTGGTTGGCATAAGCAGCGGATTTGGCAGTCATTCCGGGCATTATTTGTATCCATACGCCTTTGGTCGCCTGTACGTTTTTCATCGCCAGGCTGATCACTTTTACCCAATCTCCGGGCCCGAGCAATATTTTTTTAGATGTGAACGGGTTGACTGTGAGTACAAAAGGTGAATTTTCTTTTCGTTTTACAACCGTGCCAGGAGGAGGAATTACCGGCAATCCCATTTGTTTCACCATATTTCGCAAGGCCATATAATTATTGGGTAAGATCGGGTCGAGGGTTTCCAACACCTGAACCGGTTTTCCAAAGCCACTGCCCAACCACATTTTCCCTTTTCCGATGGCCAGTTCCAGCACCACCGGGGCGCGTTTATCCAAACAAAACATTTTGTAGTACTCAATGCCCGAAAAGTTGATGAAAACAACCAATGTTTCACTCAAAGCACCAAGTACCCGCAACGCTTCTATCTTATCCAGAATGGCATCCGGAGCCCCTTCGAGTTGGTGGATCTCACAATCGGGAAACTGGGTTTTCCAGAATGCAGGGTAAAAGCTGTTGAAAACATGCTTTGCTTCCGGAAAATGGTTCTTAATGCTGCGGGAAAAGGCTACTGCTGTAATTTCATCGCCCAGGCCAAGTGCAGGACCAAAAACAAATTGTATTTCTTTGATGGGTTTTTTCAATACCTCCTGATCGGAAAACGGAATGTAAGTAATCTCGTTATCCCAATAGGATTTATAACCGGTTCTGTCGCAAATGCGAACGATTTCAGCAAAAAAGGATTGTCTTGGTTCTTGGGTTGCTTTTTCGATAACCATACCCAAATTGAGAACCGATTTTTTCCAATTGGTTTTCACATCGGGGTACAATTTTTTTAGTTTCTGCTGAAGGGTTTTGAGTTCTTTGATCCTTCCCAGCAGGTAGGTCTCGTTTTCGTAACTGATCGGACGAAAAGCCACAGCTGCTGCATGCTCTCTTGTTAGGTGAAGGAGTCGCAACAAATACTTGGAAGGGCGCAATGTGCCTTCTTCCTTTCTTCTTACCGAGGTTAAAGCCGACAGTTGCCTTACGAATGCATCTGTGGTCTCCAAAATAATATGTAGTTATTTAACAGTCAAGGTGTTTTAGCATTTTAGTCGGGATCATTACGGGCATATATACAGGGGTGTATTTTGGCATTTTCTCCTTGTCTTCTCTTTTATCCCGGGTATTGACATCGGGTTGATCCGATATTGGTTTGCTGGTTACGGGAGGAGGAGGAGTGGGAGTAGGACGGGTTGGGTCAAATTGTGCATTGCCAAAATAAGGGGTGTTCATTCCTTCCGGATCTTGCGAAAAATAAGGTTCTTGCAAAAACCCTTCTGCAAAATAAGGCTCTTCCAAAAACCCTTCTGCGAAATAAGGTTCTTCCAGAAATCCTTCTGCAAAATAGGGGCTTTGCCCGGACCCCGGGAGGGTTCCTTCTTTTAAATCAGTATCGAAATAACCGGGGGCTTTGGGCGATTCCGGCATAAAAAGCGGGTTCACCATACCGCCGGCACTGCTGCCAAAGTAATTATCGCTATCGCCATCGGGTGTTTGAATTGTTCCGGGACCCGTGTTTAGATCCGGTATGCCGCCAATGTTCGGAACATCCGTGTTGTCAGGGATCGGAGTGAGTTTGTTCGGAATGGGACGTAATCCAAAATGACTTACTTCCCAAGTGTCACCTCGTTTTGCTACTCCCATGTCGAGGTGGAAATGCAGGTCTTTTTCTTCCCAGGTTTCCTCATTTGCATAGACCAGTTGTGCTTCCGTAGAAATGGAAACTTTTTCATCTTCCAATTCAACATCGCCGATGTTTACCAGGTTAAAATTCACATCGCTACAATCTTTCAGCAAAGTATCTACCGCTACGGCAAATTCGGCAGGTGTTGCCGGTTTGTTGTCGAGCCAAACGTTGGCCTTTTTAAGGATAGCACAAATGGACTCGCTGCTAGAGGTTTCGATTGCTGATTTGAGTTCTTCCGAAAGCTGTAGGATATTTTCTACATTGGCTTCTTTTTCGTTCGCTCCGTCGGCATTGTTAGGTACTTCTTTAGCCATGATGTATTAAAAATAAATATTGTGCGGAAATCCGCAGAGATTGAATAAAGTTAAGTTGGGCAAGCCTTCTCAGTTAGGTTGTAACCGTTTATTTTTTATGGCTTGGATAAACCGGTTTTATGGAGGTTTTTAGGTTGGTTCCAATGAAAACCCGGTTCTGTTGTTCTAATTTAGAGCATAAATTCTAAAAATACAAATGCCTTGCTTTTATTTTTGGGTTTTTGACCGGAATATCAGTCTATGGAATATGCGTTTTGTTTTTGCCTATTACGGAAGTTGAAGCTCGGCGGTTTCTTTTCAGATAAATGCGCTTCTTAGTTTTTTCAATGCGGTTCTTACCCTGGATTTAACGGTTCCCAGAGGCAAATCCAGTTCTTTTGCCAATTCCATGTGTGTAAAACCTTGAAAATAGATATAGTCGATGGCCTGCCGTTGTTCTGCCGAAAGGTTTTCCATCACCTGTTCCAACCCAATATGATCGGTTTTCAACTCACCTGACTTTAATGTATGTATAGCATTATCGAGGGGTTGGACCTGGTCCGATCGTTTAAATTTTGCCGACCGTTTCACATCCAAAGCCGCGTTGCGGGCAATGTTGAGCATCCAGGTGAACAACCGGCCTTTTGTTTCATCGTACTGATCGGATTTAAACCAGATTTTAACAAATACTTCTTGCAGGGTATCCTGCGCCAGATCTTCGTTGGCGAGAATGCGTAAAATGACCCCGTAGAGTGCCGCACTGTAATAGTCGTATAGATGAGACATGCCTCGCATATCGCTATTTTTCAGCAGGCGAACCCGCTCTTTTTCCGATAGGTTATTGAAGGGATCGTTCAAATACAACACATCAGAGTTGTACTCCAAAGATAGCGCAAAATACGAAATTCCAAACCGGCTTTATTCACTCATTTATGCACTCAAAAATTCATCCGGATGACCCTTTTTCGGAGGGATCATTATTTCCGGCGACCAACCGTTAGGGTGAGTTCGGCGATGTTGGTACCGGTTGTTAACCGGAACGGCTTTTGTTAATGTTCGGGAGGGCCTTACTCTTGGCGCACAACCGATACAGGTAAAGCACGTTATGCGCGTATAAACCTTTTAATTACTGCGGTAAGTATTTATAATTAGGAAGCGTTTACAAATGCTTTTTTCTGTGCAACGTAAGAAATCAACACTATAACTGCTCCGGCAGCGGTAAGCAGGTATCCGTTATCGGCCAGCATGTAGTGTGTCGTAGTCGCCAGTACCAGATCAAAGAAAAACCCAGCATAGGCCCATTCTTTAAGTGTATTGGATTTTCGGGTCCAGATGACGATAAGGCCAAGGGTTTTAGCGACAGCCAAAGGGTAGATGATGTACGTGGGATATCCCAAGTTATTAAAAACTATCACAGCATCATCGTGTTTGAGAAAATACATGCCGGCAGACATCAACATTAGTGCAGTAATCAATCCGGTAGTGATGTAATACGTGGTTTTAAGTGTTTTTGTACTCATAACAAATGTTTAAGTTGATGATGAAATTGTGCTATTTGTTGGTCAGGTTTTATGCAAGTTAGTTTTTCTCATTTTACGATTGGACCTATACAGCCGATATATCGTCGGATGGAGCTTACCCAACACGATGTAGGAATGGGGTGGTCACTACCCTTAAAAGCGTTGTTCAACAGTTTGGTAAACCTGCAATCATCAATTCCCGCCAAGGAAGTCAGTTTATAGCTGACCCTTATATCGATTTTGTCAAACCCCTCAGAACGGTGAACATCTCTATGGATGGAAAAGGAAGAGCTACGAACAATGCGTTTATCGAACGATTTTTCAGAACCATTAAGTATGAGAAAATATATCTCGAAGTACCGGGAAAACGGACTTGACCTTTATGCTTGTTGTTGTGAACAGTTTATTTACTCTTACAATGCAAAAAGAGAGCATTCTGAACTGGGGCATGATATGATACACCAAGTCAAAGCTACAAAAAAGTAGCTTAAGTTATCAACAAAAATGAAAGGCTATGAGTCTC
>CALLUQ010000147.1 GCA_938010565.1 uncultured Flavobacteriales bacterium | reverse complement strand
TTGATGGTTTTTTCGTCCATGCCTTCATTCTTCATTTTCTTGGCAATTTCAAGAGCCTTATTACGTTCGGCCTTCTCCTTCTCCATGTCTATTTTCCACTGTTGCATCTCCACTTTATCGCGTTCAACAATTTCAAACAGTCCGGACTTCCTCAAATCATCCAAAATGCCAATCAAAAACTGAGTTTCCAGAAAGTATCGAACTCAGAATCCCTTTTTTTTGTCTTAGCATCTGCTTTTTTAAATGCTTTCCCGGATAAAGAAATCCATATTAAAAAACGCTTCTTCTTTCGAGTTCCAAAAGGTAAGGAGCTGCCCAGGGCTTGTATTCTCTCTTTTTTTCAGCAGATAAGTTTTTCCATCCCGTTATTTTACCCCGACATTGAGGAGTACCACATTTGCATTCTTCGAGAAAATGTTCTACGGTATAATTCCGCATAGCATAGTCAAATACAATCTCTTCTCCTTTCATTATATCTCTGATGGCTATCAGGTCATGAGCCCCGGCTTCATTAACATTGATTCCACAATTAGGGGCACATGAATGGTTCACATTACGTATTTCTTCATTATGCAAAACAAATTCATTTATCCCTATCTGGGATGCGTGTGAATGATTGATTGATAACCTTTCTTCAATCAACCCTTTTATCACACACTCCTCTTTTTTAAATAGTTTACTTGCAAATACTCCTTTGCCTTTCAAAGTTGTTTTTTCAATTTTGTTCATTTTTTAATTAAGTATTTAGTTATATCACCTTACCCCTCGCTTTGAAACAAGGGTATAATAAAAACGCCGCGAAGCGGGAAATAACATGCGATTCCAGCTTACATGCGGGTTGGTTTTACACACCAAGTGCCTAAGGGTAAAATTTAAACCGTTGCGAAATGAAACGAAGAAATTTTTAAATTACAGATCAGACCATCTTTATCTTTCGCACCAGTTCATCTTTGTATGAACCGCCAATAGGAACGGTTTTTTTATCGTTTTCCAATATCAGATTGGGTTGTTCAATAACCGCAATTTTATCCAGACGAACAATGAAAGAACGGTGTACCCGGGCAAACTCATCTCCGGATAATTTCCGTTCAATATCCTTCATGGTAGAATGAATGGTATACCTGCTATTCAGCGTATTGATCACCACATAGTCTTTCAATGCTTCGATGTAATAAATCTCTTCCGTTTTTAATTTAACCAAACGGGAATTTGATTTCACAAAAATAAAATTGCGGGTATCTTTACTTTCTACCAGAGAATACAACAAATTGCGTTCTTTCAGCATTTCTTTTTCTTTGGCATGCTTGTATAATGCCATTTCAATGGAAGTATGGATATCTATTTCTTTAAAAGGTTTTATGATATATCCATAAGGTTCCGTAACTTTTGCTTTGGTCAGCGTAGCTTCATCGGCATAAGCAGTGAGGTAGATCACCGGAATTTTCAAATCGGCTTTGATTTTGCTTGCGGCTTCAATTCCATTCATATTTCCTTTAAGCCTGATGTCCATTAATACAATATCGGGCAATTCTTCATGGGCCAGAGCCAATGCTTTTTCTCCGGTAGCAGCCGCTCCAACAACATTATATCCTAATTTTTTCAGGCTGTGCTGAATATCTTTGGAGACTATATTCTCGTCTTCTACCACCAAAACGTTTGTTCTTAACATGGATGACCTTGGTTTAGTTAGTTAACTTTTTGAAAGTTATTAAATATTTTGTTCCTGTTCCTTCTTTGCTTCTCAATGCTATATTTCCGTCGAGCTGTTCTACCAGTGTAACCACCAGTTGCAATCCTAATGAATCGGTATTCCGATAATCAAACCCTTCAGGCAACCCGATACCGGTATCTTCCACTTTCATAATCACTTCTTCTTCCCGCTCACGAAAAGATATGTAAATTTCTCCTTCTTCTTCTTCGCCAAATGCATATTTTAATGCGTTTGACACCAATTCATTGATAATCAAACCGCAAGGGATAGCCTGATCGAGATTCAGATAAACTTTATCAAAATCCAAGTTGAGATCCACAAGATCATTGTATACTCTATATGAATGTACTAAGTTTTTAGATAAGTTTAAAATATAGTCGGAAAAATCGATGGAAGAGAAATTTTTCGTTTGATAAAGCGACTCGTGAATGAACGACATGGATTTGATCCGGTTCTGGCTTTCTTTCAGAATTTCGAGGGTATTCTTATCCTTTACATAGGAAGATTGCAGGTTGAGGATGGAAGAAATCACTTGCAGGTTGTTTTTTACCCGGTGGTGTACTTCTTTCAACAATACTTCTTTCTCTTTTAACGATTGCTTGATTTGTTTTTCAGTGCGTTTTTTCTCTGTGATCTCGTGTGCAAGGCAAGAAATCTCACGCACTTTTCCCATTTCCAGAAAAATGGGGTTAAGGAAGGCTTCCATCCAGATATCTTCTCCATGATTACCGATGAACCGAACCTCAAACATTTGTGGTTTTCCCTGCAAAGCACTTTTTACATAAGTGTTCATCACATCAAACTCTTCCTTCACCATAAATCTTCCTATTACATCACGGTAATCAATTCCAATTTCTACCTTAATATTCATCAGCCGTTCACAAGAAGTTGAAAAATTTTTATTATAGGATGTGATCTCCATTTTTTTGTCCAGTGTCCAGATCATCATATGTGAAGTACTCTCAAAGATGGAGTTAATTTTTGCCGCCTGATCTTTGATCTTCCGCTCCGCCATTTTTTTATACGTAATATCCTGCCCTATACAGGAAAGTTCCTGTATATTTTCTTCCGCATCGTAAATTGGATTGAGAAAAATTTCCAACCATTTTATGTTGCCTTTCTCATCCGTAATGCTGGTTTCAAAATGCTGTGATCTTCCTTTTAAAGCAGCGTTGTATTTTCGGTTCCAAAGCCGGTTATATTCTCGGGTAATATATGATTTATCAGGAATTAGTCGGTGGTTCAGAGAAGGATTAAAGTGATACATATCATACATGGTATCGGAGAAATTTTTGTTGAATGAAGTCAGCCTTTTTTCTTTGTTTACCGACCATATCAAATGCGTACTGCTTTCGAAAATGGCTTTGATCTTTCCCGATTGTTCCTGTATTTTTTTCTGGTTTTGAAGGGATTCGGTAATATCTCTCGAAACGCCCATGGCTCCCCGAATTTCTCCATCCTGATCCCGTACATAAGAAGCCGCCAGATAGGAAGTAAAAAGAGTGCCGTCTTTTTTTCGGTTCTGAATTTCACCGCTAAAAGCCCCTTTTTCCTTCATTGCCAACTGCACCCGTTTATATTCGGCTTTGTTGGCATACAATATGAGTGAATCTTTACCCTTTATTTCATCCGTACTATACCCATATTGCTTTATGGCTGCAAGGTTAAATTCCGTTATTCCATCATTAAAACTGCTAGCCATGATCATATCGAGCGAACTGTCGATGATACTCCGGGCAAACTTTTGGGTTTCCTGTAACATTTTTTGTGCCCGTTTCCTTTCCCGTATTTCTTCTGCCAGCCGGCGATTGTTTTCCTCAGCCAACTGAGCCCTCAATTGCTCTCTGTCCAGCTGTTTTTGGTATTCCAGATCCAGTAAGATTACCTGAGTAGCCGCACAACCGTCAAAAGTGGTTTTTACGGATTGGATCCCCACTTCTATTTCCGTTTGATCCGGCCGAAGGATACGTACTTCCTGAAATTCAACTCCGCCTTTTGTTTTCATAATTTCCAAACGGCGCTCAATGAGATCTTTATATTCCGGTAATACCAGTTGAGAAATGTGTTTCCCTAATATATCTTCCGTATGATTATAGCCTAACAGGTTTAATGCTGCCGGATTGGAAAAGGCCACCAAACCATCAAAATGGATGAGAATACCATTGGGAGAATAATGCACCAGATTGCGGAACGATTCCTTGCTCTTGGCCAATTGTTCTTCCCTACGGATGGGCTCGGTAATATCAAAAATAACCGACACCTTGACCTGTCGGCCTTCATATGACATATGGCGAACTTGCGATTGTAGGATGATCTCATCGCCATTTTTCTTCTTTCCTCCGGTTACAAAAGCATCGTCAGACCCTCTGTAAATCATTTTTTCGACTTCTTTCTCTTTGTAGGCTTTATCATCCATAAGCCGATCCATATCCATCCCAATTACTTCCCGGGGCTTGTATCCGAACATACGGGCAAACTGATCGTTGGTATCGATGATCCTTCCTGCATCCGAAAGCACAATTCCTTCCTGTGTGGCATCCGAAAGCATCCGAAAGCGTTCTTCACTGTCTTTGAGCCTGGTCTCTACTTTTTTCCGGTCATCAATATTGCGCAACAAACCAAAGCCGGCAATGCACCATCCGTTGTCATCGTACTTCGGAAAGATCTTTTCCTCTACCCAAATGTAATGGCTGTCAAATTTTGGCCGAAAGCGGTACTGCACCGAAATCACTTCATCGGATCCGGCAACTTTTAACCTATCGGCAATCCGGTTGACCTTCTCCAAATCATCGGGATGGTAGTACTCAACGATCGGATTAGCTGCAATGTGCGCATACTCTTTGGCCGTAAAACCAAAGATCTGTTCTATCTGCGGGCTGATGTATTCCATTTTTCGGTTTCCATCCCGATCAATGGAAACGTTATAAACCATTTCATTAATACTCTCAAAAATTACGGAAAGACGCTTTTCCGTTTCCTGATAAGTTTCAGCTATCGTTTTTGGGATCGTTAATCGGATCACCCATAATTGCCGATCATTTAGGGCAAGCGGACTGATTTTTACGGATGAATTTAAATGAGCTTTTTTTAGTTTGATCTTGCATTCATATTCAAAGCATTTCTTTTTCTGCAAAAATTTATTGATCACATCCGTATTCAAAGAAGGAACCAAAACTTCGGATATGGAAACAGGAAAACCATCAAAACCCAGTTGCTTATCTGCCAATTGGTTATGAGCAAGTATGGTTAAGGTAAACGGATCGACCAGAAGTACCGGTTCGTCTGCATTCAAAAACAAAACATCCAGCAATTGCCGGACGGATACTTTTACATTTGATGTAAGGCCCGGAAAAAGTTTTTCCGTATCTCCGTATTCTCTCATACCGGTTTGTCTCCATTATTCGTAAATATCGTCATCAAAAGCGGGTTTAATTCTGGTTCCGTCAATTTTACGTTCAATGCCGTCTCTGTACAAGATCATAAGAATTATATTCCCTTCTTTATCGTAAAACTTCCATTCGCCTTCGCGTTGGTCCATAATGTACTCGCCTTCCATCATTTTTAGTCCGTTGCGGTAATAATGCCGGTGCTTTCCATTTTTGTTGCCATCGATGAATTCACCTGAAAAACCGACCTGATCATTGTCATAGATATGTTCCCATTTCCCACTGCGCATGCCATCGATATAACTTCCTTCTTCGCGATGATCGCCCACATGGTAAAACCACGGGCCTTCTTTCAAACCATCCAGGTATTCTCCTTTGGTAATTAATTGGCCGGTCAGGCTGTATTCATAAGCCATTCCATCTTCTTTTCCTTTGCGGTAAACTTCGTCGCGGTGCAACTGTCCGTTGTTATACCACCATTGCCATTTTTTATCCGGTTTTCCATTTGTATACGTCCCCTTTTGTTCCACTTTTCCATCTTTAAAGTAGTACACCCAATCGCCTATTTTGATACCCTCTTTATATTTTCCCTCTGCACGCAATTCGCCCGATGCAAAATAATGCTTCCAATTGCCCTGGTAGTTTCCCTTTGCATCGATGATCCCCATGGCATCTACTTCTCCGTTGCGATAAATAAAACCATTCGAAACATGGCCTTTTTTATCGTATTCACGGAAAACGCCGTGTTTTTTACCGTCTTTATATCCCCCTTCCGATTTAACGGATCCATCTTCGTAATAAGTAGCCCGAATATCGATCACCACCAGCTCCTCTGCATTGAGTACAGGCTCTCCTTCGTCATATTTCAACAATTCCATAAGGTTCCCTTCCCTATCGTAATATTGGAAATAACCGTCTTTATTGCCGTTAATGTAACGGCCCTCGCTTTTCACCACGTATCCGGTAAAGGGTTCGTTTTCATCTGGTGGGTAGTATTCCTTCCAAATGCCGGTTTTTCTTTTCCGGCGATCGAACCGGTTGATGGGTACTTTGCTTCGTAAAAATCCGTTGCGGTAGTTCATAACGGAAATGATCCGCCTGTCTGATCCAAATTCGTATCCAATGCCGTTTTCCTTGTTTTTTTCAAACCGGACCATCCTTTTCAATTTGCCCGATGGCTGATAAAATTTGGCAAACCCACTGCGTATATTGTCGGTAAAAAACTCTTCCGAGTAAAGGGTTCCGGTGGTATTATAAGTACGGGTAAGGCCGTTTTTTTTATCGGTATGATAGGTAATTTCTTTGTTTAGCTTTCCATTTTCGGAATAGAATTTCCACACGCTGTCGAGCAAATAGTTTTTGCGGTTTCCTTCCGTTTTTAACAGCCCCGATTCAAAGTAGGTTTTCCAGTATCCGTCCGGTTTTCCGTTTCGCATGTTTCCCTCACTTGACTTATTTCCGTTTTCGTGGTAAAAAACATTATACCCGTTCGGATCAATCTTGTTCAGGATCGGTTGTGCATAAACCGGGAAAAAAGTAAAAAGGAAAAAACAACTCACCCAACCTTTATACCCTATCATATCATTTCTTTTTTTAAATTCTTAAACTTTGATGTTATTACTATTAGGGTGTTAACTCTGTGTAAAACCTTTTTGGCATTTGCTTGCAAATATGATTTGTTCAATGTCGTTAACAAGTTATTGACAGCTTAATTTCTTAAAACGCAGAACCAGCAAGGGTTTTTACATTTATTCACAATATGTTGATAAAACAAAGTTTAATAAAAAATGTGTTACACCGTATGAAAAACTGTCAATTTATCTGTGGATGATACATGATAAGTTTAGCTTTTTTGAGGATGCTGTTAAAAGATATTTTTTCTATCTGATTTTTTTATCTGTATTTTCAATTCTTTTTGTTACATCTTTTTAACAACCAAATGCCATTATTAACAATTTGTATGTTCATAATCCGATGGTAGAAATGGCTGACCGGTTGGGGGATACCCCATTTTACAGAACAGCATTGTTGATAACCTCATTTTGGGTGTTAATAAGCTTCTCAAACCCGTATTAAACAAGGGTATAAGTTTGTATCTTTGATATTTTTGACTGCATAGAGCATCAGATTTATGAAAATACTTCAACTGGCTATTGGTTGTGATCATGCGGGGTATGATCTCAAAGAAAGTATTAAAGCGGCATTGGAAATTGCAGGCCATCATATAAACGATTTTGGTGGTTATTCGAATAAAAGTACCGATTATCCCGATTATGCACATCCGGTAGCAAAAAGTGTTGAAAACGGAGAAGCAGACCTGGGCATTCTTATTTGCGGAAGCGGAAACGGGATCAATATGACAGCCAACAAGCACCAAGGCATTCGTTCGGCTTTATGCTGGCAAGCAGAAATTGCTGAATTGGCACGTGCCCATAACGATGCAAATATTGTGGCTTTGCCTGCTCGTTATATTTCCGAAGAACTGGCACACGAAATTGTAAACCGGTTTCTGGAAACACCTTTTGATGGTGGTCGTCATGCCCGGCGGGTAGAAAAGATCAGCCAGACTGCTGCGAGTTAAAAAAAGATACTTTTACACTACTAACCGAGAAAAACTCTCAGTAAAAGGAGGGGCCGTCCTTTTTCCGGCTTGTCCGGATCAAAGATCTTATCCATTTTTCTGAAAATCCAACTGGAAAAATAAAGGTGACTTAGTGGCTGCCTTTATTTTTCTCTACTCGATTTAACTTTTCTTGGGTTTCTTGTATTTTTTGCCGGAGTTCCTTTTCTGTAAAGTACGCTCCCGGATGTTGCTCAATATCTTCTCTAAACTCAGAGAACCTACTTGATACAGATGATAACTCTGTAAAGACCTTTTGTTCTACGCCTGAAAAAGTTTCATAATCAATCTCTAAATCGTAACTGTAATAGTACTCATCACAAAAGGTTCTTCCATCAATTCTACCTGATAGATACTGATCCATCAGCCAATACAATCTTTTTTTATCGTCTTTTTCAAACATTTTATTTTGGAATAGCTTTTAATGGCCCCATTGCTCCACGACCATACTGAAAATGTAAAATTGTATTCGTTGCCTTATCGTAGAGTACTTCCAAGTTGTACAGCTTCCCATTTCTGGTCATCTGTGTGTAGTGCATTAATGCTTTCGTACCCTGCGGATCAGGTAATCCCTTCGTACTCTTAATCGCATCATCTAAAATTGAAACCGGTGGTTTCCTACCTGGATTATTCATGTGCTTTAAAGTAGTCTTTGTAAAGTTGAATAACTCTTTACCCCCCTTAGCCCCTTCCAAAACAACACCCTCCAACGCACTCCTATCTTTCTCCTTCCCACAATCGTCCGAAATTCCTCTTTGTACTCCTTCGTTATGGGTAGCATTTTCCTTCGAAAGCACCCTGCTTTCCCTCCAGGGTTTTATCCAAGTGATTCCTTTTATGGTTTGTATGGCGGCGGAAATGGTGATGGTTACCGTCATCGGGGTGGTACCGGTTGCTTTAAATTCTTCTTTCCAGTGTACCAAAGCCGCATCGTGCAATTGATATTCAAAAAGCGTACTCCCATCCGGATCCCCGGCATAAAATACGATCCTGGCTTTTGTCAATGTACAAAGTTCGCCTTCCGGGCTATGGGTGATCCAACGCAATAACCGGTCATCGCCATCTCCAGAGGCAAAAAAAAGGGTAATAAGCCCTCCCATAGGAATGGGGCCGGAACGTCCTGTTTTTGGGTTTGCCGTTCTGTGGTATGTCAGTTGTGTTGATGATAGTTCCCTTTGAGTTCCCATAGCGAATAATTGGGCTTTTATCATGGGTTTACCTGTGGGTTTCGGATGTTTTACAGCAATTATTCATCGTTCGGAATAGTGTGGCATTGCCCATAAATGTAGCGTTATCTTCCGCTTTCACCAAATGGGATGTTTTCGTAGTGCCGGGAGGGCATAGCGAGTGAGACTTTAACTTTAAACCTCTTCATCTAACGAATAAGAGACCGGAGGTTTTTGAAATTCTTCCCGGTAAATCCAACATCACTCAACTGCTGTTGATTGTACTCAGGGTAAAGTCCGAAAGTAAAAAAGCATTTTCAACCATAGCTGCATTAGCACGAATGCATTTAATCAGTCAGCCGGATGTATTTTGGATGGTAGAAAATAGCAGAAGAACCTATACTAAACAAAAAAACGCAACAAACCTCCCTGTATACAAACTGAATCATTCTAAACAAAAAAAGGGGAGTAGGTTTTGGGGTGAAAAAGGAAAATTCTTTGTTTACGGGGAATAGAGTTCCTCATATTGCTTACTTTTTAGTTTTGTCGGTTAGTAGTGATACTTTTATCATGCCTGATGTATCTTTTTAAAAGAGAATGCTGAATATTGGACCTGCCATGGATTTTAAAGAAAAATTAAGCGCCCGACAGTCGAAGGTAACGATGCAGGAAATAGTAACTTGGGTAAACAACAACCAACAACGGTTTGATGCGTTAATGGTTTGTTTTTTCAGCGAATCCGTACGGCTGAGTCAAAATACAGCATGGCCCGTTGGCAAGATTGGCGAAAAACAGCCACAGTTGCTTTACAAGCACTTAAAAAAGATGCTTGATAACCTGGATAACCCGGTACACGATGCAGTAGTACGAAACACCTTGCGTACTTTACAGTTCATTAAAATTCCCAAAGAACATCAAGGTCAGGCGGCAAACAAATGTTTCGAATACCTTTCCGACCACCAATACCCGGTGGCATTTCGTATCTTTTCCATGTCTGTACTCTGGAATATTGGTCAGGAAGAACCCGATTTGTTGCCTGAGTTGGCCCTTGTGATCGAAGAACAACTTCCCTTTGGTACTTCCGGCATCAAAGCACGTGGTGCTAAGATTCTAAAACAAATCGGAAAGCAAAAAACCAAATACAGCTTATAAAGGAGTAATCCTATAATAATGTCAGCTGGATGACGTTTTGTTGTTTATAACCATTTCAACTGCATTATTGATTGTTGGAACAACTATTTTTGTACGCAATCGAACAGCTTTAGGAATGGGTTTGGGAGTGTAAAAATATTATTTATGATTGTGTTGTTGTTTGGTTTATTTTAAACCAAAGTGGTACGAGAGGCATTGCTGAAAAGCAGTGCCTCTTTCGTTGTGTGCCTGGCATGGGCAATGACTATAGGGCAAAAGTATCGGACTTGTTTTGTAGTAGAAAGTGTTAGCTAAAGGCAAGAGTGTCCGTCGTAAGGTGGAATATGAAGGAAGGCGGTAGCAAGTTACTGGCCTGAGGAACAGAAACTACATGTGAGGCCAAAGGGAATAGGATGAGATTGCAATACAAGCCAAAACCCAATCCAATGACCGTTTTTTAGAATTGAAACCGGGTTGAAAGCATACCAACACCTTGCGGAAAACCCGATCCGATCGGATTTTTACATACGGAAAAAAACGCAGAACCCATCATAAAAACGGAAATCTAAGACTAATTGCCAGTTCCAAGTTTGTCGATGATATAGGTAAGCACTTTTTTCATCATATGGTACCGGTTGCGTCCGTTTATATTGTGCGAATGGCCGGGATAAATAAAATAATCGACTTCTGTTTCCTTGTCCACACACTCCTGAATGAACGAATGAATATGTTGCGGCACCACAACTTCGTCCTGATCCCCATGAATGAGCAACAAATTTCCTTCCAGCTGATCTACATAATTCTGTAGGCGGGCTTTTTCGTAACCGGCCTTGTTATCATCCGGATGATCCATGTATCTTTCACCGTACATGATCTCATAGTATTTCCAATCGGTAACTGCACCACCGGCCACCCCTACCTGAAAGGTACCTGCCTGGCGCAACATCAGCGAAGCAGCCATAAACCCTCCGTAACTCCATCCGTAAACGGCCATTTTATTTCCATCCACATAGGGCAACGATTTGAGGTACTCCACACCAGCCAGCTGGTCCGCCATTTCTTTGTCTCCCATGTTTCCGAATATTTCCTGTTCAAACTTTATTCCCCTGTTGTCCGATCCCCGGTTATCAAGCGTAAATACGATATACCCCTGTTCTGCCATCCAAAACATCCAGAGAGGGGCTCCGGCCAGCCAGTTGTTTGTAACCACCTGAAATTTAGGTCCGCCGTAAACGTAAACCAAAACAGGGTATTTTTTAAGGCTGTCAAAATGGCTTGGCTTGATCATCCGACAGTGCAAATGATCTTTTCCCGCACCCGCAATGCTGATGATTTCCGCAGTGCCTGTTTTATAATCCCTTAAAGGATCAGGCGCATGCCGGATGGTTCTCACACTGTTCCCTTTTGCATCGATTACCCGTTGCAGGCTGGGAGTACTGAGGTTTTTAAACCGATCGATGAAGAAATGGCCGCTTTCGCTCATGATGGCGTTGTGTATGCCCGATTCTTTTGTGACCAAGGTACTTTTCCCCCGGGTTAAATTTACCTTGTAGATTTGCCGGTCGAGTCCGTCATTGGCTGTTCCCTGCACATAGGCAAACTTGCCTTTCGGGCCAAAACCCAACCACGTTTCCACTTCCCATTTTCCGGAAGTAACCTGGCCGATCATTTTACCGGAAATATGGTACCGATACAAATGCATATAACCATCGCGTTCGCTCCACCAGAGAAATTCATCGTTGCTGCCGGGCAGAAAGAGCAATTCGTGTTCCGGTTCAACATACTTTTCGTCCTTTTCTTCAAAAACAGTCCGTACCAGCTTTCCGGTACCGGCATCGTACATGTTTAGCAACAGATGGTTCTGATCGCGGTTTAACAAAGCAATGAATACATGTTTTTCATCGGGCGACCACGAAATGCAGGTCAGGTATTGTTCTTTGGGTTGGCCGGTTTCCAGCCATACCGTTTTTCCGCTACGGAGGTGATACACCCCCAGTTTAACCTCGTGGCTCTTTTGTCCGGCCATCGGGTATCTGATGTTTTTCAACGTGACCGGAACCGTGGAATGATCAAGCAGCGGATAATCGGGGACCATGGTTTCATCCATCTGGTAAAAAGCAAGTTTATTGCCTGTAGGCGACCAAAAGATCCCTTTGGTAATGCCAAACTCATGCCGGTGAACGGCTTGTCCGCTAACGATCCCCGGTTCTTCATGGTTGGTAACTTCAATTACCTTTCCATAATCGTCTTTCAGATGCAAATTATTGCCAATGGTATAAGCAACTCTGGTGTGGCTTGGGTCGGATTCGACGTGTTCGGCCCGTTTGTCATACGTTGTAACTTTTGCTCCGGTTTTTGCCTTTGTATCGAAACGGTAAAAAGCATTTTTATGATGGATGTAAAAGGCATCGGAAGAAACCCAGTGCGGTTTGGGCAGGAAACGCATATCCGTACCCAGTGCCGTATTCAACTCCGTAATATGAAACAACTCCGTTTCTACCCCTTCTTTCATCATCACTTTTTTCAAACGGATGCCTGTTTCGGGATCATAGTCCTGATATACAAAAGCATCCTGACCAGGCACCCATTGAAGGCCCCAGGTACGTTCGGGAGCTAAAGTGGTCCATTGTTTAAGAACGGCATCTTTAAGTGTGAGTTCTTTCTGAGCATATCCCTGCAGGAATAGGGTACCCATTAAAAAAGAAAAGAAAAATCGCATAAAACAGAAATTAACAGCAATGATAAAACGTGTAACCAGATGATTCGGATTTGGAGTATTTTTTGGCTCGATGGCCGGGTATGTTTCCGGTTGTTTTCAGGCAGGTATGACTTTTCATAACCAATAATGGCCATTTGTGTTCTCCCGTGCGAAAGTAAACGAGTGGCATTCAAAATGCAAATATCCCAATAATGATATGTACTTAATTCTTATTTTTGAGCATGGCCGATTCCTCGCTTACCGATTTACGTCCTTACTACGACAAAGAAGAAGTGATCCGGCTCACGGTTTTGCAGATCAACAAAGATTTTGCCTTTTTTTCATCCGGGTTGCAGCCGGAAGGATCGGGCACTCCTTATGATCGTCTTTTCCGTGCCATGGTTCCCGTTATTTCTCAGTGGCTGGATCGGGATTATAACCGTTTCATCGCTCTGCTCTACCGGATCGACATTCCGGAGCCTGCTCTGAAACAAGCTTTGGCCTTGCGTTCCGAGGATCCGCTTGCCCATGTAATTGCAGACCTCATCATTCAGCGTGAGTTGCAAAAAGTACTGCTGCGTAAGAAATACGACAAAAGCACTTTTCATTCGGAATAAAGACGGGAATAAAGGATCAAGGGGCATTGTACCGGCAGGATTAAAGGGATAAACAGGTGCGATTCCTTTGTTTTCACAAGTAAATTGTAGCTGAAAATTGTAGATTTGTGGCATCGTAAAAGAGGAAATAAACAGCATGGATAAGTTCTCCTATCTGAGCAATGCGGATAACGCGGCAATAGAAGATATCTACGGCAGATATCTGCAAGCACCCGAAAGCGTAGAGTATGGTTGGCGAAAGTTTTTTGAGGGATTTGAATTTGCCCGTAAAAATTTTCAGGAAACCGGCGCTTTACCGGAAAGCATGCATACCGAATTCAAAGTGATCAACCTCATCAATGGTTATCGCTCCCGGGGCCATTTGTTCACCAAAACCAATCCGGTTCGCGAACGCAGAAAATACAAGCCTACTCTTGCGATCCGGAACTTTGGTTTAACCGAAGCCGATCTGACCAAAGATTTTCAGGCAGGATCTGAAATTGGTATTGGCAAAGCATCACTCGAAAAAATCATTGACCATCTGGAAAAAACCTATTGCCAGTTTATAGGGATCGAATATTCCTACATCCGACATCCCGAAAGGGTGAGTTATATCCGCAATCAGATCGAACTACGCAATCGTCCGGTCCTTTCTAACGATGAGAAGTTGCACATCATGAAAAAACTGAATCAGGCTACTTTGTTTGAACAGTTTCTTCAGAAAAAATTCGTCGGCCAGAAACGTTTTTCGCTCGAAGGCGGGGAAGCATTGATCCCAGCCCTCGATCGCATCATTGAACATGGAGCCCTTTTAGGCGTACAGGAAGTTGTGGTGGGGATGCCTCACCGGGGCCGGCTCAATGTACTCGCTAATATTTTTAACAAGACTTACGCCGATATTTTCAGCGAATTTGAAGGCAAAGAATATGAAGACAGCCTTTTTGACGGAGATGTAAAATACCACCTTGGCTTTTCCGGAACCGAAACGACCAATACCGGAAAAAAGGTACACCTTACATTGGCTCCCAACCCCAGTCATCTGGAAGCAGTGGACCCTGTTGTTCAGGGAATTGCTCGCGCAAAGTTGGATCGCTATCTCCACGATACAAGCAAAATCGTACCCATACTGATCCATGGCGATGCAGCGATAGCCGGACAAGGCATTATTTATGAAGTGGTGCAGATGGCCCAACTCGATGGTTATGGTACCGGCGGTACAGTTCACATTGTGATCAACAACCAAGTGGGCTTTACCACCAACTATAAAGACGGACGTTCATCCACTTACTGTACCGATGTAGCCAAAACCACATTGTGTCCGGTATTCCACGTCAACGGAGACTCGATGGAAGCCGTGGTACAAACCGTTCAGATTGCAATAGAGTACCGCCAGAAATTTAAACGCGATGTGTTCATCGATCTATTGTGTTACCGGAAATATGGGCACAACGAAGGCGATGAACCAAAGTTCACCCAACCCAACCTTTACAAAGCGATTGCCAGGCACCCCAACCCAAGAGAGATCTATAAGAACCAGTTGATGGCCGAAGGGGTTTTAACCGAAGCCGCCAACCGGGAAATGCAACAAAACTTTCATGATGCTCTGCAAAACCGGTTCGACGAGTCAAAAAAAATTAAGAAGGCTACAGTAAGCCATTTTCTGAAGGAAGACTGGAAACATTTAACACCTGCCAAAGCAAACGACTTTGAAGATTCGCCGGATACTTCTTTTGACGAAAACCGGCTGCTGGAGTTGGGCCGTAAAATGGCCACGCTTCCGGAAGACAAAAAATATTTCCGGAAAATCGTAAAAATACTCAAAGACCGCCTCAATATGCTGGAAACCGATCGGCTCGATTGGGGAATGGGTGAGATGCTGGCTTATGCCTCTTTGCTCGACGAAGGTTATCCGGTACGGATAAGCGGCCAGGATGTGGAGCGGGGCACTTTCTCACACCGCCATGCTGTGGTTACAACGGAAGACGATGAAGAAGAGATCATCACCCTGAACCGTTTATCGGAAAAACAGGCTCAATTTACAATTTACAATTCCTTGCTTTCGGAATACGGAGTATTGGGGTTTGAATATGGATATGCACTGGCTGCTCCCGATGCACTAACCATTTGGGAAGCCCAGTTCGGCGATTTTAACAACGGAGCACAAATCATCATCGATCAGTTCATCAGCAGTGGTGAAGACAAATGGCATACGATGAATGGCTTGTGCATGTTCCTCCCCCATGGTTATGAAGGGATGGGATCGGAACATTCCAGTGGCCGCATGGAACGTTACCTGATTTTGTGTGCCGAAGAAAATATACAGGTAGTGAACATCACTACGCCGGCTAACTTCTTTCACGTACTACGCCGGCAGTTGCACCGCAGCTTCAGAAAACCATTGATCGTTTTTACACCCAAAAAACTCTTGCGCCTCAATGCATGCGTTTCATCGCTGGGTGAAATGGCCAATGGCCGCTTCCAAGAGCTAATAGACGACCGGAACGCATCGCCCGAAGAGGTCCACACGTTGGTGTTTTGCTCCGGAAAAATTTATTACGATACCCTGGAACAACTGGAAAAACAACCGGCTGACAACTTGGCCATTGTCCGGATGGAACAATTGTACCCTGTTCCCTACAAACAGATGGATGAAGTGGTAGCGAAATACCACAACACAAAACATTTTATATGGTTGCAAGAAGAGCCCGAAAACATGGGGGCATGGGCACATATTTTTCGCTCTTACCGTAAGGTGAACTGGGAGGTAATTGCACGTCCGGCCAACGGGAGTCCGGCATCCGGATCTTCAAAGGTTCATGAAAAAAGACACAAAGCATTGTTTACACGCTTGTATGAATATACAAACATTACTGCATCATCGATCAATATAGATCAAACCTGATTTCGCATCAACAGCTAAAAAAACAGCGAACGCATGGCACTAGAAATGAAAGTACCCAGCCCGGGTGAATCCATCACGGAAGTAGAACTGGTATCGTGGATGGTGGAAGATGGCGACTGGGTGGAAAAAGACCAACCGATTGCGGAGGTGGATTCAGACAAAGCCACACTTGAATTACCAGCAGAAGAATCGGGTATTATTACCCGGAAAGCCCTTGAAGGCGATGTGGTAGCCGTTGGTCAGGTGGTGGCGCTCATCGATACCGAAGCAACCCGCCCTGATGGCATTGCTGCATCGGCCCCTGTTGCTGCTGCTTCAGCCGCTGAAACAATGCCTGCTCCTGAGCCTGTACCGGCACCGGTTGCCGAACCCGATTTGCAGCCGGAAGGCCATGGCGTGGTGGAAATGAAAGTACCCAGCCCGGGCGAATCCATCACGGAAGTGGAACTGATTACCTACCTTGCACAAAACGGTGATTTTGTAACGAAAGACCAGCCGGTTGCGGAAGTGGATTCGGACAAAGCAACGTTGGAATTGCCCGCCAGTAATTCGGGTATACTTACCTGGAAAGCAGAAGAAGGTGCAACGGTGGCAGTGGGCAGTACGGTAGCCCTCATTGATACCGATGCACCTGCACCTTCCCATATCAGCGCCCCGGCGGCTCCGGCACCCGAAAAATCCCCTCCTGTAGCGGCTGCTCAACTTGCTCCCGCACCGGCCCCGACTTCCCCCCACAAAGAAGGTTATGCCAAAGGCCATCCATCTGCTTCGGCAAAGAAAATGATGGACGAAAACCACATTACCCGAAACAAAGTGAGCGGAACCGGAAAAGGTGGCCGCATCACCAAGTCGGATGTCATTGCCTACATGGCAGGTGGTATTTCGGATGAATCGGCTGCAGGTTGGGGAGGAACCCGCGACGAAGAACGCAAACGCATCAGCATGCTGCGTCGAAAGATCGCCGAACGCTTGGTTTCCGTAAAAAACGAAACCGCCATGCTTACCACTTTTAATGAAGTGGACATGACCAACGTAATGGCTTTGCGCAAAAAACACAAAGATCGGTTCAAAGAAGTAAAAGGGATTGGCCTCGGGTTCATGGGCTTTTTTACCAAAGCAGTGTGCGAAGCACTCCATCATTTTCCGACCGTAAATGCCATCATCGATGGGAGCGAACTCATTTACCACAATTTTGCAGATGTAGGAATAGCGGTAAGTACTCCTAAAGGCCTCATGGTTCCGGTAATCCGGAATGCAGAACAAATGAACCTGGCAGAGATCGAAACAGAGATCCGACGCCTGGCCATTGCAGCCCGGGATGGCAAACTGGCCATTGATGAAATGACCGGAGGAACTTTTACCATTACCAATGGCGGAGTGTTTGGCTCAATGTTGAGTACACCGATCCTGAATCCGCCTCAAAGTGCCATCCTCGGGATGCATAATATTGTAGATCGCCCGATGGCCGTAGACGGAGAAGTGAAGATCCGCCCCATCATGTATGTTGCTTTATCTTATGACCACCGTGTAATTGATGGGAAAGAATCGGTTGGATTCCTTTACAAGATCAAGGAAATGATCGAAAACCCGGAACGGTTAATTTTTGGAGGGAAAGATCCGATGGAAGTTTTGCTGGGCTTGTAACTCCGGAGGGACCTCTCAAAATTTAAATACGTTTGTTCTGCCGAAAGAAAGATATACCCCTTTTAGGGGTTGTACAATGAAACCCTTGCAAGAAATCAGGTTATTTTTACTTTGTTCTTTTGTGTCTGAGGGTTCATTTTCGAACAGAAATGATCTCAAAGCTACAGCGATCAACTAGAGGGAAATACGCCCCTCCGTTGTTCGGCATCCCTGATAATAAAAATAGGTTGGGCGATCGCAATAAAGAGCATATACCCTTGCCTTGTTTCAAAAACCAATACCCTTAACGATGTACAAATATTTACACCTGACATTATTGTTCACCTTGTTTTCCGGTTGGTCTTTTGGCCAGGGAGAACTTGATAACGGAGATTTTGAAAACTGGACCAACGACACGGTAGCAGCAATACCGGACTTTTGGAATACGCTGACCCTTTCCGGAGTTGAAAATACATTCAAATCAACAGATGCTGCCAATGGGGTGTATTCCATCCGTTTGGAAACCGTTGAAGAAAACGGAGACACTATTCCTGCGTTTGCCATGTTAGGCACTGCCGGTGACAATGGCTTTTTCGGAGTACCTTACACTTCCGAGCCGGATACCCTTCACGGTAGCTTTAAATATGATATTGCTGTGGGCGATAGTGCTTTTGTATTGGTATATTTCTCTTCTTTCGGAATACCACTAGGGCTGGATGCTTACCCGATTACTGGTACAGAAACCAACTGGACCCAGATGGACCTTCCGATAACACCGTTGCCCACTACTCCCGATTCCGTATGGATTGGCATCGTGGCCAGCAATATATTCAACGAAATGAACGCAATGCCCGGTTCCTGGATCATGGCGGATCATTTGTGGTTCAGCGGATCAGGAGGTGTTGCCGATCCCATTCCCAATGGCGATTTCGAAATGTGGACCGATATAACCGTAGAACTACCGGATGATTACAACACCTTTAGCAACGAACTTGCACTGCTTGGAGCAACACCCAATACTACCCGATCTGCCGATGCTTTTTCCGGAAACTCCTCTGCCCGCCTGGAATCCATTCTATACAATGGGGAAGTAATTCCCGGTGTCGTTACCAATGGAGAGGTAGCCGACGATTTAGCCGGTGGCATTCCTTACATGGCACAACCGGCCACCTTTTCCGGAGCTTACAAGTATGCCCCCGTGGGGGTAGATACCGGTTTTATCGGGGTGATGTTCTTTTCAGACGCAGCCGGAGTGATCGACAGCCAATTTATTGCGGTGGATGTTGTAACTTCTGCCTGGACCCCCTTTAATGTGACCCTAAACGTTGCCTCACAACCGGATAGTATGATTTTTGTGGCGTGGTCCGGATCCAACACCGGTTCGGTAATGCACATTGATGGCCTTGAATTAAGCGGAGGAACAGTAAGCATTGCCAATGCCGATGAAGCCTCAGATAAAATAAAAATCTGGCCCAACCCTGTTCGCGACCGCCTGAACGTTGCTTACGAGTTGAGCCGAAGCAAAAACGCAACCATTTCAGTACACGATCTGAGCGGTCGCCGGTTAATAACAGTAGAACAGAATGCAGGCCGGGGTGTTCGGAAAAAACAATTCGATATGCATGACCTTCCACGTGGGGCTTACCTCATTACCCTCAAATGGGACGGTGGCCGCATCACCCAAAAAGTAATCCGGCAGTAGCTTTAATACGGTTTTTACGGCTTTTACTTTTGTTTCTCCGTAGCCTGTATTTCAAAAGTGCAATACAGATATTGATCCGGATCAGGCACCATTTTTTCCAGAGGAGAACCGGAAAAGTAAAACGTTTCTTTTTGTTGGTCGATCCGGATGGTTTCACGGGTCAGGGTTCCCATTCGGGTCAGGTCGAGGTCCAGTTTCAATTCGTAACAAGGGTAGTGTTTTTGCATTTGTTCCACTGTGAGGGCAACAGCTTCTTTCTTTTTGTCGTAATGCCACGTTATGTTCAGGATGGGATGGCCGGGCCGGTAGAGCCATTGATGAAAAAAAGAATGGAGCGAACGCCCCGCAACCGTTTCCATTTCCTTTTGAAAATCAGCACTCAGCACATTGTCATATTGAAACGTTTTATAATAATTTCGAATGCCCGACCACCATGCATCCGCACCCATTTCGTGGTACAACATGTGTAAAACGGCTGCTCCTTTTTCATACGAGTTCGGATTGAGCAACCGGAGGTAATTTTTAACAGTGGTGTCGACGATAGGAGCAAACTTTCGTTTCTCGTGCTGCATGGCTTTGGAGCGTTCGGCCTGCATCCTGTCTTTTAATACCTTGGAGCCATACGTAGCCCCCATATACAAACCTGCGAAATAAGTAGCAAAACCTTCGCTCAACCATATATGGTGCCAGTCGGCTTCGGAAGCAGAATTGCCAAACCACTGATGGGCAATTTCATGCGCAATAAGATCCTCCACTTCCTTTTCTCCGGTTACCGAATTTTCGAAATAAAAAATGTTTCCGGCATTTTCCATACCGCCATACCGGGTTTTCGACTGCACATTGGCCAGCTTTTTCCATGGAAACGGGCCAATTTTTTCTTCGAAATACTGCATGACTTTTAAAGCGACCTCATAGTCGTGAAAACCCGCTTTGGCATTTTGGGGAAATACCCAACTGCTAACTACAATGTTGTTGTGAATGCCAACCGTATCTACGGCCAGATCGGCCACGCCAATTACCACTACTTTTAAGGGCATTGCCTTTTCCGTAAGAAAAACATGCCGCATAAAACCGTTTATCGGTTCCGAATGGCGCAACGTGCCACTGGCGATTACTTCATAATGTTCCGGTGCATCAATGGTAAAGCCAACAATGGCTTTATCGGAAGGATGATCTACCACCGGAAGCCAGTGATGGGCACGGTTGGGCCAGTTGTCCCCAAAAAATGTGCGGTCGCCAAATTTATTTTCGGAAATGATCAGACCATCAGCCGGGATCCCGCTGTACTTGATCTCGAATCGCTGCGTTTGATCAAACCTTTTTGCTCCGCTAGGAGCATAAATGATGAGACGGTCCTCTTCATGCCTGAAAGAAAGCACCTGATCATCTTTTTGGGACGCAGCCATTTGCCGCACTGATTCAACTTCCATACCCTTACCATTTTTACGCAAGTTGACAAGGTCGAGGTGAAAATGGGCAACAGGCTGATGAAAGCGGATCGAAGATTGGGTTGTTCCGACGATGCGATCGGAATCATCGGAGAGCTTGAGGTAAAAACGGTAGCTTTCCACATCCATCGTTTTAAGGCGATCTTGATGGTGTTGTGCAACCAGTTGATGGGGTATAAAAAAACCGGCGGCGATCAAATATAAGTTTCTTATAAACAAAAAATTAAGTAAATTCATGTAATGTGTTTATGAGGCTTGATCCATAAATCGTGCTGTTTTTTACGGCACGACAAATTACAAAAATAGCAGGGATCATCTGCCGGAATGTACAAAACAGAATCCGAGACATAAAAATTTGTTTTCGAAGTGACGGAACGTATGAAATACTTGGAAAATGATTTAGACCCACGCTGTCAACGACTTGAAAAAATGAAAACCCACTCCACCTCCGTGGTCAGCTGCCCTGATGGTGAGGTCCGGAAGCATTCGGGTTCGAACGAAGATCAACCATCAAGCAGATGAAAATGGAAAATTGGAAGGCGCTTGACCGCTCAAACCTGTATTCCCTGTATAAGGAAACCCTTCGGAGGATATCCGAAAAGTATCCGGATCAACACCCGGCAAAAAACACCGGATGATGTCCGAACCCCCCAAAAGCAACATTTCAGGTGAAAAGCTTTATCTTTAATGAAAGCGTAAATTTTATGGCATGGGGCGGTGCTTCGGTAAATGTTTTTGCTTCCTTTTGATATTTCTTTACGAGTTTGCCATTCCGGCATCCGCGCAAACACCTTCTTTCAAAGCGGATAGCCTTGAACACGTACTCCATATTACAGACGACCACCGGGAACAGGTACGCATTCTTTTACAGTTGAGTAAAATTACGGTTGATAAGGCCCCGCAAACCGCTTTGGATTATGCTATAAGAGCAAAAACCATCGCCGGAAGCATGCAGGGTAAGGGCGAACAAATCAAGGTACTTTTGCAGATGGCCTCGGTGCATCGTGCGATGCAGGAATATGAATTTGCTGTTGAAAACCTCCATAAAGCAACGGCTTTACAAACCACTACAAACCAGCAGGCAGGTTTGGCCGATTTATACAACCGGATAGGGTTGTTGTACAAAGATCAAGGCAATTTTGAGAACGCTAAAACTGCGTTTCAGGAAGCCTGCAACGCAGCCCAAACTTCAGGTAGTAAGAAGCAGAAAGCACTTGCACTGGGACATGCTGCCGGGATATACCAAGTGGAAGAAAAGCCCATCGAAGCACTTGAAAACTACATAAAGGCGATCAAGACGTATCCGAATGCCGAAACAGACACGGCATTTGCCCCTTTTTACAGAGGCTTGGGAAAAATTTATCAAAAACAAGGCAATGTAAAGCAAGGATTGATTTACTATGAAAAAGCCATTCTTCTTTATGAACAGGCCAAAAATGTGAAAAAACGGGTGGAAACCCATTTTGATGCAGGTGAAATTCATTTCATTTTGCAAAATTACCATCAGGCACTGGCCTATTTTCAACGTTGCCACGATGGGGCACAAAGCATAGGGTACCTCCGGTTTATCATTTCCAGCTCTAACAAAATATCGCTGACCTACGTACAGTTGAAAGATTACAAGAACGCATATGAATACCTGAGTTATTTTGCTGCGGTAAAAAACAGCAAAGCCATGGATGAAATGGAAGCCAGACGGGAAGCGGAAGCGAACCGTTTACGACTCATTCAGTTGCAGCAGGAGAAAGAGATGTCGGATGCGCTGGTAGAGAAAGGAAATGCCATGAACTGGCTACTCATCAGTGGCTTGGGGATCATAACAATTGGTTTGATCTACGTGTTACAGCAGATAAAACAAAAAAACCTGATCAATATGGCTTTGCAGAAAGCCAAAGAAAATGCCGAGCGGTCGGAAGAAGAAAAAGAAAAATTCTTGGCCTATACCAGTCATGAAATTCGTACACCACTTAATGCGGTACTGGGTATGACGGAAATGTTGCTAAAAACACGCCTTACAACGGATCAGGCCCGGTACCTGCATACCATCAGGTCCAGTTCGGATAATATTCTTGTGATCGTGAACGATATTCTCGACCTTACCAAGATCGATTCAGGAAAAATTGAGTTTGAATCGATTGATTTTATGATTACCGAACTGATCGAAGAGGTGGTGTATATGCTACAGCCTCAGGCCCATTCCAAAGAGCTAAAGATCAGTCTAATATTCGGCCAAAAGTTACCGTGGGTGATCAAAGGCGATCCTCTCCGCCTGACGCAAATATTACTCAACCTGGTCAACAACGCCATCAAATTTACCGAAGCCGGAGAAGTACAAGTCGGGGTCCATGTGCTCCATCAGGATCAGGAGAAAGTAAAGCTGGAAATCGCAGTAAGCGATACCGGGATAGGCATTAAACAAGAAAAACTCAACTCGGTTTTCAATCGTTTTGAACAGGAAGACAAAGATACGACCAGAAAATACGGAGGAGCCGGGCTTGGGCTGTCCATTACGAAACAATTAGTGGAGTTACAGGGTGGAAATATTTCGGTGCGGAGCAAAGAAGGAAAGGGAAGCATTTTTAGTGTGCACTTGGAGTATTTACTGGGCGATCGGAAGGATTATACAACCATTCAGGTACCTCATATACCAAAGCCTGTAGGATACATAGCCAGCATGAGGATCTTGCTGGTCGATGACAACCTTTTGAATAGGATGATACTCAGTGATCTACTAAAAGATTGGAGCGCACAACTGACCATTGATATGGCGGAAGATGGCGAACAGGCACTGGCGAAATTGCACGCCAATGATTATGATGTTGTACTCATGGACATTCAGATGCCGGTAAAAAACGGTTATCAGACATCGGAACAAATCCGGAAAAATTTTCCGGAACCAAAATGCGAAGTACCCATTGTTGCAATGACCGCCCACGCCCTCAGTGAAATTGCCGATAAATGCAAGGCTGCCGGAATGGACGATTATGTATCCAAACCCATTGACCTTTGTAATTTACTGGGAAAATTTTCTAAATTGATAGAGGTCAAAGTAGTCAAGGGTAGAGAATCTGTAAGTTTTAAAACGTTTGATCCCAAACACCTGCAAGAAATGACCAGGAGCGACTCAGGTAAGATGGTGCGGTACATCGATATTTTTTTGAAAAACCTGGACGTTGATTTGGAGGCCCTTAGAAAAGCCTATGAAACAGAAGATTGGGATGCTCTTATCAAGCGGGCTCATAAAATGAAAGGCAATTGCGCTTACATGGGAATTGATGCGTTGGTACAACTCTTTAATGAGATCCAAACCTACCATAAAAGAGAGGTGGAATATAAAAACATCCGGCCGGCAATGGAACAAATTGAACAGTGGTGTCGTAAGTCTGCTACCGAGCTTCGGGAATACCGATCCGGATTGGAAAAAACGTTAACGAATTAAGCACATGAACTGTATTATTGTTGACGACGACGAACTTTCGAGAAGTGTAATTGAAGATCTGGTAAATGAAATGGAAGTACTTGATCTGATAGCCAGTTGCGACAATGCTATGGAGGCGTATCATTTTTTGAAAAACAATCAGATCGACTTGGCTTTTGTAGACATTCAAATGCCCAAAATAAACGGAATGGAGTTGGTAAAAAACCTTTCTTCATCTACCCAGATCATCCTGATTACTTCTCATTCCGAATATGCTTCCGAATCTTACGAGTATGAAGTAACCGACTTTATCGTAAAACCGGTTTCGCCTGCCCGGTTTTTGAAAGCAATTGAAAAAGCACGAAAACAATCAGAGGCTAAACTGTCAGGAGCAGGGTCGGGAAAACTGTTCATCAGATCCGATTCCAGATTGGTGCAACTTGACCCGAAACACATCCTTTATGTAGAAGCACTCGGAAATTATGTTAACATCCATACCGATAAAGAAAAGCTGACTGTTCATTTCACCATGAAAGAGATTGAAACACGCCTTTCTTCGGAAAGTTTTATTCGTGTTCATCGGTCGTTTATTGTTAAACTGGATCGGATTGAAGCCATCGAAGACAATACGATCGAAATCGGTGGAAAACAGATCGGAATTGGACGGGCTTACAAAGAAGTACTGATAAAAAGGCTCCAAATGTTCTAAGGGCACAATTTTTTATCTTATTTTCGTATCCTTATCGTCAAAATAACGTAAGCACCTATAATAAACAGTTTGTTTGAAATTATCGATAGTTTGTCTCATGTGGTTTGAAGCGTTCATATTCGTTCGCTGCCAATAAATTAGAAGGCTTTGAAGAAGGTACTGTGCATCATTGGAATGTTATTAGCAATAACAACTGTAAGATCGGCCACTGTAAGTTCATACACTTACCCTAAGCCGATAGAGGTGAATAGGGCGCTGTTCAGCGAGGATCAATATTATTACACCATCTCAAGTTCAGCCCCAACAACTAATTTCACTTCTGTTGGTATTCCGGGAGGTGGACTTCAAAACGAAAAAACGCAAGGTTTATTTATGGGGATGTCACTTTCCCAATTTACGAAGTATGTACTTTTCGCTATTTTGATGATGTTGAGCATCACAAATTATATCCGATATACTCGGAGAGAAGAAGACTACTAGTTGATCCAATCCTTGTTTAAAAACAGGCCCCTGCCATTGAAAACCACGATGGCAGGGGTTTTTCTAGTGCCTTGTTTTGGCAATCAACATAAAAAACCAATCTGATTTTTTATAAACATTCAGCTTATTTCTGATAAGCAATGCGCGTTCTGCAAAGAAAATAAACGTACAGGGGTGTTGATGTACGCAGTACTCCAAAAGGTATAAAACCCCGGGTTCGATCGTAAAATTCCGTTACCCGATTGAGCGTAGCCGGCCGTCCTCTCAAAACTCCGTCTCCAACTCCAACTCATAATCCCGTTACCCGTTTGGGCG
>CALLUQ010000146.1 GCA_938010565.1 uncultured Flavobacteriales bacterium | reverse complement strand
GGAAGGATGTGTGGGAAAGTTTCGTTCTGCCAAAATTGGCCGTTACATTCGCTGTAGGCAGGTTTCCTTTCCGGCGGCACGGAGATGCCGGATTAAACCTGCTGTTTTGTTTTGAAGGTGCCGGCCAGATAGGCCGGCTGCCCAACCCATTAAAAATCAACCTGTTTTTGATCGATGAACCGGAGCATGCTTTTTGGAAACGGTTTTTAACTTCGACCAGATCAACACCAGAAGCACACCGCTTGCCAGTGCTACTCCTCCTGCTATCAAGGCATTGACGGTTTCTCCATACATCCAGTATCCGGTTGTAAACAAGGTGCCGTATACAAAAAAACAACCGATAAACATGGCGGCAATTTCCAAGGGGAGCTGGCCGGGTTCTTTTTTCAAGCCTTCGGATCTTTTTAACACCGGTTTCCAGCCGGAGGAGGCAGGTTGAACCAGTTGGTAGAAATTGCGCAACACGTTTATATCTTCCGGAGGGGTCATGAAAGTTACAGCCACCCAGGCCACGGTAGTTATTCCAATGCCAATGATCAACACCATCCAGCTTTCCAGATCCGGGCCACCGGTATGCGGGTATATAAACCGAAAGAAAATGGCCACCAGAAAAGAAACCACCATTCCGGTAATCTCCGACCAGATGTTGATGCGCCACCAAAACCAGCGAAGGATGAAGATCAGACCGGTACCTGCCCCGATCTGGAGTAAAATTTTAAACGCTTCGTGCGCACTTTCCAGAAAAAGAGCAAAAACAGCAGCCAGAGCCATCAGCACAACCGTAAATATCCGGCCGGCCACTACTTGTTCTTTGTCCGTAGCTTGCGGTTTTATAAAACGCTTGAAAAAATCGTTGACCAGATAAGAAGAGCCCCAGTTAAGATGGGTACTGATCGTCGACATGAAAGCAGCGATCAGGGAGGCTACCACAATGCCCATCAAACCGGCCGGTAAATAGGTCATCATAGCAGGGTAGGCCAGATCGTGCTTTATTTGATCAACAGGCACATGAGGAAATGCTTTTGCAAGAGAAGCCAGGTCCGGAAACAGAATAAGGGAAGCCAGTGCAACAATGATCCATGGCCACGGACGCAGGGCATAGTGTGCAATGGTAAAGAGAAGCGTAGCCCCCATGGCATGTTTTTCGTTCTTTGCCGACAGCATACGCTGGGCAATGTACCCCCCGCCACCCGGTTCGGCTCCCGGATACCAAACGCTCCACCACTGCACTGCCAGAGGAATGATAAACAATGGAATTAAAGCAGAAGTATTGCTAAAATCCGGAAAAATGTTGAGTTTGCCTTTCACATTTTCATGGGCCAGCAAATTTTCCAGGCCGCCCACTTCCGGCAGATCCACCACCACCCAGGCGGCACCCACTGCTCCCGCCATGGCAATGATGAACTGAAAAAGATCCGTGATCAGAACACCCCGCAAACCACCGAGCAAACTGTAAATTACGGTAACCACCGAAGCAATGACCAACGTTTGCCAAGGTTGTAGCCCCAGCATAACCGAGCCGATCTTAATGGCCGCCAATGCGACCGTAGCCATAATCATTACATTGAAAAAAGCACCCAGATACAGGGCTCTGAAACCTCTTAAAAGGGCTGCATTTTTTCCTCCGTAACGCATTTCATAAAATTCCAGATCCGTTAAAACACCCGACCGGCGCCAAAGGCGCGAATACACAAAAACCGTGAGCATGCCGGTGAGGAGAAAGGCCCACCATTCCCAGTTTGCAGACACACCGTTTTTCCGCACAATTTCGGTAACAAAGTTGGGTGTATCGGCTGCAAAGGTGGTGGCCACCATGCTTACCCCCAGCAACCACCAGGGCATGTTCCGTCCCGAAAGGAAAAACTCCCGGGCACTGCCACCTGCCTTGCGCATCGTGAGTAAACCGATGGTTAAAGAGAGCACAAAAAAGGCCACAATAATGACCCAATCGATGGTTTGAAGTTGCATACCGAAAGCTTTGGGGCCTAAAGATACTACCTGGAGAAACCGGTTTTTCAATTTGCCGGACAGCCTTTTCAACAACCGCTTGTAACAATTGCAAAAGGGCAGCCGTCATAAAACCGGAATTTTGGGTCATGCACTACCTTCTACGTTGTTTTTTCAGCGCCTTCGTGCTGTTGCTTTTTGCGGGAAGCAACGCAGTAGTTTATGCGTATCAATTGCGGGGCACCATCACCAATAAAGAAAACGAACCCCTTGCCTATGTGAGTGTTTACGTGGAAAACACCACTTACGGTACGGCCTCCAATTTGAAGGGAAATTATTCTCTGGAGCTTGAACCGGGAACCCACAACATTGTTTTCCAAAGCATGGGTTTTGAGAAAAAAAACCTAGAGGTTACCATTAGGAACAGCAATGTGGAGTGCAATGTAATGCTCCATCTGAGCCAGGTAGCACTGCAAGAAATAAACGTGACGGCTCAACGCAGGGATCCGGCTTACGAGATCATTAAACACGCCCGGAAGGCCCGTAAAAAATACCTGAACCAGCTTGAAACCTATCGCTGCAATACTTACATCAAGGCCATACTCGACAAAGCATACATCCAAAAAGGAGATACCGTTCCGGATTCGCTTCAAAATACGCTTACACGGGAACAGATGAATTTGGTTGAATCGTGGTCGGAAACCCATTTTCGCCGGCCAGGCACTTATAAAGAGATCAAATTGGCTTACCGCGATTTCTCTGATAAACAAGCCCCCCCACAGGTTGGCCTGACCATTGATATCGATAGAGAAGAAGACGGGCCTCCTGTAAAAGAGGAGATCAACCCCTGGTTGTTTTTTTTAAATGTTTCGGATGCGGAATTTAATTTTTACCGCAGTACCATGGACCTGCATCGCCTGAGCGAAAAACCTTTTATTTCTCCCATTGGTGCTTCGGCCTTGATGGCCTATCAATTCCGGTTGGAAGAAATGTTTTATGAAAACGATACCCTGACCTACAAAATTGAGGTGATCCCCCGCCTTACCGAAGGGGCTCTTTTTAAAGGCTATATCTACATCAGAGATAAAGTATGGGCGATTAAATCGATTGATCTGGCGCTGAATTGCGGTGTGATGAATTTTTTCCGGACGTTTCATATCAAACAAGATTACAGCCTTGTGCAAGACAGCATCTGGGTGGTAAGCCGGAGAGAATTGTTCTACACCGCCAAAAACGGTAAAAAAACGATGATCGGGCACACGTTTGTTCAGCATTCGGAGTACGAACTTAACCCCCATTTTGACAAAACGTTTTTTAACCACGAGCTGTACGGAATTGAAGAAGATGCTTACGAAAAAGGTACCATTTATTGGGACAGCATACGCCCTGTTACTTTAAAGCAGGAGGAACAATCCTTTATTCATTTGCAAGACAGCATTTCCCGATACAAAAAAAGCGAAGGATACCTGCTGAAACAAGATTCCATTTACAACAAAAAGGGGTTTTGGGAGGTTGCCTTAAACGGTATGCAACACCGCAACCGGGCCAAAGGCTATGATTGGTTTTTGTATCCGCTTATTGCTACGGTACGACCATTCGGAGTGGGCGGATACCGACAGACCATCGGAGGAGATGTAACCAAAGAATGGAGCAAAGCAAAGGCGCTTCAATTGGAAAAAGAGATCAGTTACGGGTTTTTGAACAAAGATGTGAAAGGCGAGGCAAAAATAAGCTATTTGTACCAACCCAAACGCTTTGGTGAGGCATTTGTCGGCGCCGGAGATGTCTACGAAATGGTCAATACGTTCGAATCGGCTACGGCTTTTTTCAGCCGTAGCAATTATGTTCGGAAAACCCATTTCAGCTTGGGCCACCGCATGGAATACCGCAACGGGGTGTATGTAAAAAGCGGATTGGAGTTTTCCGACCGCCGATCCATTCATAATATACAACTGGCGCAATGGTCGCAAGATCTTTTTGGCGAACTCAATCAACCGGTGGTGTTTGATCGTTACCGTGTTTTCCTGTTGGATGTTAAGGTCAACCTTACCCTTCGGCAGAAATATTACATGAAACCCTACCGCAAAGTAATCGTTGGATCCGACCTTCCTGTACTCAGCATGCACTATAAAAAAGGGATCTCCGGAATAATGGGCAGTGAGGTCGATTTTGATTTTCTCGAAGTAAATGCCAGGCATGCTTTTAAGCCGGGTACTTTGGGTACTTCCAAGTGGAATGTTTATGCCGGCCGTTTCCTGAGAGAAAAAGACCTGCGATTTCTGGAACATAAGTTTTTCAGAGGGTCCGACAGGGGCTGGTTCTCCAATCCTCTAAAGTCCATGCAATTGCTCAAGGCTTCCGGGATCGATACGAAAAAGGCGTATTTTCAGGGCCATTACATCCATCATTTTAATGGCGCATTGATGAACAAAATTCCGTTTGTCAATACATTGCGCTTGCAAACCGTTGCAGGAGCAGGGGCCTTGTTCATGGAAGAAAACGGATTCCGCCATCTGGAAACATTTGCGGGCATTGAGCGGCCATTCCGCATCAAAAAACAACGGTTTAAAATGGGGGTTTACCTGGTAGGTTCCGATAGCAATGTATCGCAGGCCGATGCTTCTTTTAAGATCGGGATCGACTTTTTTAACCCCATCAGCAATTCGTGGACGTATTGAAACAAATGCCGATCAAACCGCATTGATGTTGTGCAGATAACTTTTGATGAAACGCATCTGACGGCGCAGTTTTAACTCGTAATCGGTGCACGTTGCATACCGCTTATTCCGGTTGTTCACAAAGTTTTTAAGCAGAAGGTTCACTCCTTTTTCGCGCAGGTAGTCTTTGGCCATCAATTCGTAGTAAGCCCGTATGCCCGCTTCCGTTGAGGTAAAATGCAAACGCGTACCCGAGTCGCCTTCTCCAACATTGTAAGGGTTAAAAGCCGGGCTTTTTCCACGGGTGCCACAAGCACTTTCCAGTTGCGCCTGGCTCAGTGCCAATTCAACCGGGATCCATTTGCCATACTGACGGTAAACTTCTCTGGCGGCCGTAGCAAGCATATCCCCTTTCATGGGGCTTTCGGGAAAACGTTTCAGATACACATCTGCTTTATGGGCATACTCTTCAAAAATGGCACAAAGGCCCCCTTCGATGCTTTTTCGCAACGCTTCATGTTGGTGCGGATACATCCTGTCTTTGGCCATACGCTCCGTAGGTTTGGCTGAGGAGAGCGAAACCGTATTCCATGTAGGTATACCCGACACAATGGCCGTGCACCCGATGGCAGCAAGTAAGGTTGGGTACAGTTGTTTTTTCATGGTTTCTTTTTTTCCGGGGCGCAAAGATACACCCTTTTTTAATCAAAAGCCCGACAAGTTACCGGGCTACGGTAAGCGGTTTTAAACGGATCAGACTATTCATACCACGAAAAACAAAGAGGTAACCTACAACCGCAATAATAATGAAGGCCCATCCGAAAAAAGCCTCCGGCAGAAACGAAAGCATTTTTTTAAAGCGGTAGGGTTTCGCTTTCTTTTATCTCCGATATTACAAAAGAGGAGTGTACATTGGAAACTTGCTCCAGTTCTGATCGTTTGTGCCCGGTGGTGAACAACCGAAGGCCGGATCGTGGTGGTTGGGTCATCCTTCCGAAAACACCCAACATGAGTAGAGTACACCGTTGCCCGATCGGGAACACAGCACTCTGGCAAGGCGGGGTTTCATGCATTTGTTTCCCGCTGTGCAATGTTGCCTCTGCGGTATCGGTAGTTGAATTGGGGGATCCTAAGAGATTTTTTCTGTACCTCGAAGAGAGCAACCGTGAAACCAAAATCTATAAAAGTGGCACAGTTAGTTTCAGAATCACTGGCACAATGTCTCCGGTGAAGGTAGCACAATGAGATCCGGTTTATCCACACCAGTGTTAAGTCAAGCC
>CALLUQ010000145.1 GCA_938010565.1 uncultured Flavobacteriales bacterium | reverse complement strand
TATGAGGTGTTCAAACCCGAAGAAGCTAAGCGGATATGGGATAGGTTTGAATTTATTTACACTCCCAAACATGGTAGTTGGCTAAATATGGCAGAAATAGAATTAAGTGTTCTAAACAGTCAATGTTTAAACAGGAGGATTAACAATATAGAAACCGTAAAAGAAGAAGTTAAAGCTTGGTGTGGGGCTAGAAATAATAGGAAAGCAAAAATCAACTGGCAGTTTACTACAAAAGATGCAAGAATAAAACTAAAAACACTTTACCCGAAATTGGATGCCTGACTTAACACTAGTGTTAAGCTAAACATGTTTTAGCCGAACCAAGTCTTGATCTTTTTGCGTTATACTTCTTTGAAAATCACTCCCTTATCTACGGACAGGCTCCTATTTTTCGCATTGTCCGGAACAAAAATATCGGCCACTTATACGACACCGTACACTTAACTTAACACTAACTACCGCACCCTACACATTCTACATACGAATCCATCGGGCGAACACCTTTTACCTGCATTTCCAGGTTATGAATTCTGTCGAGCACCTCCATATCCGTAAACATATTGCCGGTAAGGCTAGCACGGAGTGCATCAATTTCTTTTTGTAATTCTTCTCTTGAGGTTGCTGTGATCGTATTTTCCATGATGCCGGTTTGTTTTTGATTATAGCTGATGTTTTAAATGGCGGGGCAAGGTAAGGCATTAGCATCGCTGCCGCAATTGCTGTTTTCCACAATTGTTATGCTTGGTTGGCCTTCCGGTTTAGAAAACCGCGGAAACTTCGTTGTGAAAAACTTTCCATGCACCATCAACCGGACCCGGAATTATGGCTGTACTTTCAGGGAAATAATATCGCCAGGTTTCAGGTCGGGTTGATGAGAAGGAACAGGCAGCTCCAGCAATTGATATCCCACCAGAATACACATCATTCCTTTTCCGTCTACCGAAAGGATCTCGCCTTTTAATGCAGCCGTTCCGGCAGCGGCTACTTTCATACCAAATACTTCTGCCGTAACCCCGGATCTGACCAGCTTACCCCGGTCGAGAACGGCCACTTCATCGGCTATCCGGCAAACTTCTTCTCTATCGTGGGTCACCAAAACAATGGTGGTTCCATAGGCTTCACGCAAGTGCAAAAGCTCAGACTGTAGGTGGCGCCTTAATGCATGGTCCAGCGCCGAGAGGGGCTCATCCAGAAGCAAAAGCCGGGGCTGGCAGATCATGGCCCGGGCCAGGGCTGTCCGCTGTTTTTGTCCGCCGGATAAGGTAGAGGGTTTTTGGTCTGCGTGGGCTTGTAAGTTCATGGTATTCAGAAATTCCTCTACCAGATGATCGCTGGCATTTTGAGGCAATCCAAACCGGATGTTGTTCCGTACGGTCATATTCGGAAAAAGGCCATAATCCTGAAAAACAACACCAATGCTTCGCTGCTGGGGTTTGAGGTGAATGGAGCGGGCTTTGTTGTACCAGGTTTCATCAAAAGCATTGATGTATCCGGAGTCGGGCAAAGTAAGACCGGCAAGCATGCGGATAACGGTAGTTTTTCCAGCCCCCGAGGCACCAAACAACGCCAATATTTTTCCTTCCGGCAACCGGTATTCAAAACGAATCTCTACAGGGTGTTTTTTGTTTCCGAACTGTTTGTATAAAGCAATGTCCAACATTAGAAAGTCCGGAGTTTTTTGTTGAAGAAATACACCACCAGCAGTACACTGAAACTGATGGCAAACAGCACCAACGAATACCAATGGGCATGTTCATATTGCATTTGATTCACCGAATCATAAATGGCGATGGAGGCTACCCGCGTACTTTCCATGTTCCCGCCAATAAACAAAACCACACCAAACTCTCCCACAGTATGTGCAAAAGTGAGCACCAAACCGGTAAGCAAGGCCGGCCGCATGTTGGGCAACAAGACCTTCCGGAAAGTGACCCATGCCGATTTCCCTAAGGTATAAGCTGCCTCGCGTATGGAGGGCGATAATTGCTCAAAACCAGCCTGTAGCGGTTGTATCATAAATGGCAAACTGTAAAGCACCGAACCTATCACCAAACCGGTAAAACTAAAAGCAAGCGATACATCAAATGCAGATTTGAAAAAACCGCCTATCCAACCGTGGTCATGAAGTAAAATAAGTACATAAAAACCCAATACAGACGGAGGCAACACCAAGGGCATTGCTACCAGTGCCTCTGCCACAAAACGAAATTTCCAACGGGAATGTGCCAACCACCAGGCAAGTGGCAATCCCACCAGAAACAAAATTCCCGTAGTAACGGCAGCAAGTTGAAAAGTGGTGGCAAAGGGCGCCCAATCGAATGTCATAAAACGTGCTTTACAAACCGGGTTAATTTACCATATAACCGTAGTTTCTCAAAATGTTCTTTGCTTTGGCCGAAAAGAGAAAAGCATAAAACCTGGAAGCCGGTTCGTTGTGGGTTCCATCGTTCTGTTTTAACAGCAATGCGGCTTGTTGAACGGGGGAGTACAAATCCGGATCAAGGGCTTTCCATTTCAGGTTTTCCATTCCTTTAACAGCGACTACCGACCGGGCGGTTATGCCTCCGTCTACCGCTCCCATCAGAATGTATTGATTGACCTGGCCTATGCCTTCTCCCAGTACTAAGTTATCGGAAAGTTGCTCGTATAAGTGCGCTTTTCTTAGGGCTTCCATTGCTGCTTTTCCATAAGGGGCGCTGCGGGGGTTGGCAAGGGCTATTTTCTCCATCCGCAGGAGCGAAAACACCCCACTATCTAACGCCAGTTCCTTGTGAATGGTACAGACAATCAAGCTGCCTTTGGCATACACCTCAGGTTCCCGAATGGCCCTGCCCGAATCGTACACAAATCTCGGAAAACGCAGATCTGCGGATACAAAAACATCAAAAGGCGCACCGTTCAGGATCTGTGTGGCAAGGATGCCGGAAGGTCCGCCGGAAAAACGGACCTCAATGCCCGTTTCTCCGGTAAAAGCAGTTTTGATCTCCATCATGGCTGCCTGCATATTTGCCGCTACTGCAACATTTACTTCCGATGGTTTTTCCGGCGATGAACACGCTGTTTGTACGATAAACAGAAAAAGAAGGAAGAGGCGGGAAAAAGAGTTGATCATCACCATTTGCACCATTTGCCTGCAAAAATAGATGTATTCATTCATAGCGGCTGCTTAAAAATGGTATATTTCAATTTCTTGTGATGCGTATTTTAATAGCGGCTAACTGTATGAAGGCTTGACTTGATTCGGTGTGTCTTTCGTAGCCTTTGCGGTTTCTTCTGCAAGCTATTATCCATGCAAAGGTTCTTTCTACGATCCATCTTTTTGGAAGCCTTTCGAAACAAATCTCAAAAATGTGGCTTAACTTGTTGTCCGGTTTTTTGTTGCAAGTCCAGTGGCTTTTTTCCCTTTTGTTTGCCTCTGCATATTATGAAAAGTGATCCGAACGGACGGATGAATTATTCACCCAGATGGCGGAACCCTTTCCAGATCATCTTGACATCATTCCTTACTTGGTAATCTTTGGCATACACCACGTTGAGTTTATGGATGACTTCGTTGGGCTGTTCTTTTTGGCGTAGCGCATGCAAGGGAGAGAGTACTCCCGGTTTGATGCGGGGAAGCCGGGGGTTTGTGCTTGCCGTTATTTTTCCGTATCCGATCCACGATTTTTTCCCGATCAGCACCTGAAAAATGTTTCGTATAAACCCGCCTTTCCGGTTTACCGGCCAAATGCTTACAGGCAGGAGCAGCAGGAGTATCAAAGCCACCACACCATCTAGCATGCGCTTGTTGCGTTGGTTTTTGGGTTTACGGATGGAATTGATATCCAATACATACAAATCTCCGGAAGTTTCGATGGAATTGGAGCCGATGATGTAAAGGCTTTCGGGTGGGGCGATTTTAAAATCGAGCCTTTTGTTTTCGATGACGGACATCTGACCGATGATCTGTTGTGCACTTAGATCCCGGGCGCAAAAAACCAATTCATCGATGCGGTATATTTCCGTAATTTCTTTGAGTTGCCCAATGTGGCCGATAAAACCCTCTTGTTTCTGATTTTTTTCGGGATGCACCACTCCGATCAGGGTGGGACTGTTTAAAGTTTGGGTGAGCAGGTCGGCAACCCGTTGTGCCTCATCCGGAAACCCAATGATGATAAACCGCCGGTTGGTGGCAGGGCCAAGCCGGTAGCTTTCCGGTTTGCTCAAATGAAGCAAAAACCTGGAAAGGCCATAATAAACGGAGGCCCATGCGGCACCCAACAGAATGATGATCCGGCTGAATTGCGATGCTTTGGGCAACAATGCATACCCTGCCAGAATAATGCCCGTAGCGATAACCAGGCCTTGCAAAATGCGAAGCAATCGCAGTGGTTTATCGTAACCACCGCTAAAAAAGACACCCACGAGCCACACTAAGGTGTAAACCGGTAAAGCAACGGAAATCAGTTTGACCGGATAATTTTTGCCGGCATAAATTTCGTAGTAGTGCGTGAGGAGAAAAAGGCCGCCACCTACAAAAATCGCATCGGTAAGAGGTAAAATGGTTTTGTGCAGAAACCGGTTGAAAATGGCTGCGGAAGCACGCAGCCAGATGGCACAATTGATCAGAAAGGAAAATAAACGTGCATGCTTTTCCGAAAAGTGCTTTTTTGCAAAAATGACCATGGCTTTGTAAAACACAAAGACGTAATTGATGCTGCTTTTTTTGGTGCTTTCTCCTTTGTAATGAATGATGCGAGTTTCCGGGAAATAGTAGTTTTTATATCCGCTTTTAATAATGCGCCAGCTCAGGTCGATGTCTTCTCCGTACATGAAAAATGCTTCATCGAGTAAACCTATCCGATCGAGTACCGTTTTTCGCATCAGCATAAAACAACCCGCCAGAATTTCTACTTCGTTGGTGGTATCGTTGTCGAGGTAGCCCATGTGGTAGCGGCCAAAGCGTCTGGATTTAGGGAAGATACGGGAAATGCCGAAAATTTTGTAAAAAGCTACTGCCGGTGTCGGAAGGCCGCGTTTCGATTCGGGTAAAAACTTGCCTTTTCCATCAATCATTTTTACACCCAAACCACCTGCCTCGGGGTGTTCGTCCATAAACCGGATTACCTTCTCAAAGGTATCTTCCTCTACTACCGTATCGGGGTTGAGCAACAAAACATATTCTCCTTTTGAAAGAAGCATGGCCTGGTTGTTGGCTCTGGAAAAACCCAGATTGTCCGGATTGGCGATGAGGCGGACCTGAGGAAATTTTTTCCGTACCAGTTCACAGGAATTGTCTACCGAAGCATTGTCCACCACAAACACTTCTGCGCTTACTTTTATATCACCGTTGTTGTGTTGCAGGGCTTTGTATACCGAATGCAGGCATTGTTCGAGAAAATACCCTACATTATAATTTACAATGACGATGGAAAGCTTCATATTGTTCGTCCGGGGTTATTTTACCAGCGAATTTTCATAAGGAAGGCGGTTGAGAATGGACCGGCCAAGGGTAACTTCATCTGCATATTCCAATTCATTGCCCACGGAAATTCCTTTGGCGATGGTGCTCACATGGACCGGAAAGTCTTGTAGTTTTCGGAAAATGTAAAAATTAGTTGTGTCTCCTTCCATGGTAGTACTCAGGGCCAGAATGATTTCTTTTGTCGTTCCGTTTTCGGCCTTTTTTATGAGTTGATCGATGTTTAGATCGTCGGGGCCCACTCCATCCATGGGAGAAATAATTCCTCCGAGAACGTGGTAATGTCCTTTAAATTGCCAGGTGGCTTCAATGGCCATGAGGGCACGAATGTCTTCTACCACACACAGGGTGGAAGCATCCCGTTCGGGGTTGCTGCAAATTTCACAAACCTCCTGTTCGGTAACATTGTGGCACTGTTTGCAATGGAGAACACCATTCCGCATTTGCCGAAAAGAATTGCTAAAAGCAGCGACCTTATCAGCATCCTGATTTAATAGGTGTAACACCAGCCGGAGAGCGGTTTTTTTCCCAATCCCCGGAAGGGAACTCATTTGCTCAACCGCTTGTTCAATAAGTTTGGATGGAATATTCATAGGGCAAATTTACAGAAATGAATCAGGAGGGAGTAGCTTTCTTAGTTCATCTCATCCAAAGGAGCTTTTTGTGTTAAAAAAAGATAAAATGCGGGATACGGCGTTGGGGTTAAAAATTTTCCGGGCCTTCGGTCGTTTATAAAAGTAACACGAAGATGATTTAAAGCAAAACCTTATGGGTAAATCAATGTTGGATTATACGAAACAGGTTCTTGAAAAAATGAGTTTTGACAAGTTCCTGGTGCAGAAGGAGTGGGGAAAATCTCTGCAATGGCTCATGGAGCCTGAAATGAAGGAATTGGAAAGATGGGTGCATGCCACTTTGGGCAAATCGCTCCGCCCCATTTATCCTCCCGTTTATTCCGGTATTCCCTTCCGAAACTAAGGTGAAACCTTTTAACCTCCCTTCTTACCCATGCAGGGAGGTTTTTTAATGGTGTGCCCGGCATGGGCAATCGCTTAGGCCAAGGGGATGTAGGTTGCCCTTAGAGCCTGTTTAAGAATGAATCTTCAGCATGTTTATGCGCCTTTTAAGTCATCTCTTCGTTATGTTTTCATCAGTAGGGTCGGGAACTGGCGCACGCATCTTTCGATCATGTTTCCAGCTCCCGCCTCGTCAAACGCAGCATGCGGTTTTCCCGCACTACGCTTTCCTATTAACTTCGTCTAAAAGCTTATAGAACTATTGTATCGAAAAATCCTTCCGAGATCGTCTTACCTGGTAGTCGTTATACACTCCCAGTTTTTCATAGATCCAATCTCTACTCCATCTTTTCCAACCAAAGCCCCGTCGTTTCTTTGAGCGCATTAGGAATCTTCGGATCTTCTTCTGAACCCAGTCTTTAACAAATCCAAAACATTTGCTCGAATGACCTACTCTAAAGTAGTTAACCCATCCTCGCACAATAGGATTAATCAGATTAATAACACGAGATATCGGCTGTGAGTTGTGACGTTTGAAAATGTCCTTTAGCTTCCTTAGAAGTCTTGTACGTGATGACATTTTTGGTGGATAATGAGGCCATCCTTTGCCTTGTGAGTTGACATTCCTTCGAAAATCAAACCCCAGGAACCCGAATTTCTCACCTTTTCTTAAATCTACCTCTTTTGTCTTCTCTTCATTGATCTCAACTCCCAGATTCGCTAGTTCTTCCTTCAACCTTCTTTGAACCCCACTATAAAGCCAGTGCCATTTCCAGTATCCGTCCACAAGGATAATTAGATCGTCTGCCCATCTTGCATAGGTAATGTGGGTATATTTACCTTCTCTGGTTACATCATTCGCTTTTTCAAGCATTTTGTCCAGTTCGTTAAGGTAAATATTGCTAAGCAAGGGGGAGATGACCGAGCCTTGCGGAACGCCCTTCTTTCCGCTGGTTTTTAAGATGAGTTTCAGTAGGTGCAGTACTTTATCATCCCGGATCCGTTGTGCGATTTTTGATAGTAGAAGGTCATGCCGGATTGTATCAAAGTAAGACTTTAGGTCAACATCGATGACTTTTGTCTTTTCTTGTGCAATGGCATTGGACACCTGTTCTATCGCCTGATGCGCTGTCCGTTTCGGTCTGTAGCCGAATGAGCCAGGTTGAAAGTCTGCTTCAAATACAGGCTCAAGGATTAATTTGATCGCTCCCTGAACTATCCTGTCTTTGATCGTTGGAATCCCTAATTTTCGCGTTTTCCCATTTCCTTTCGGAATAGCTTGTATCCGATTTTTCTTTGGAAGGTAGGTCGCTGACTTCAGTTCTTGTTGAATCTCTGACAGCAATTTTTCCACTCCCTCCTGTTCTACTTGTTCAAAAGTTACTCCATCAATTCCTGCACTTCCTTTGTTGTGTTTGCACAATCTGTAGGATTCCTCTAAGGTTTCCATTTTACAGATATGGACATACAGCCCCCAGAAACGCCAAGATTTTTCGGACTTCGCTTTTAGATAGATCTTCCGTCTCAAATCCTGTAATTTAATTGTTGGTTTTATCATGGCAACTTACCTCTTGTTTTGACAGAAAATTTGTTAATAGCAGGGCCCCTTGGCTCCACGAGCGTTACCTCGTTTCAACGCTACTACGGACCCATCCGCCTCCCTCTGATCTTCAATACATTTCCCACTTTAGGTGGTTATAGTATCTACCTTGCTCCTCAACATTTCTGCTCAGGGATCAGTAGGGGTTCTCCAGTTGCTTAGTGTACCCTTGTTATCATGCCGTCGCTATCACTCCGCCGGAGTATCTGATCGTTTCATATAGTTTTCGACCAGATATGCTGTCTTCACCCCGTTATTGCAGGCTCGACCTCCTGGATAAACCTTTTCGAAGCCACCTATGCGTTCATTTGCATTACGGCCTGATAACTCGCTCATTCTGCTATACAGAACTTTGTCGGAAGGCTTCAACAGATTCATTGCTTCCTCTGCTGCTTCCCAAGCTAAAGGGCTGCTATATGTTACCCTTAAGGGACTTGCACCCTCTGAATACACCAGCCTTTGCTGGACGCACAATAGCTCAGGCTATTCTCTTCAAACATGCCTTAATCTGACTCAAAATTCACGATAATCATTTGCTGAATCTCATTTTTAAACAGGCTCTTAGACCGGAT
>CALLUQ010000144.1 GCA_938010565.1 uncultured Flavobacteriales bacterium | reverse complement strand
TGACTCACCGGACGACCTCTTTTTCCTGCTGCTTTTGGACGATGATAGAATTGATGCCGTGTGTGATACAACACCGGCAAAAGATATTCCTATTTATTTTGGCAGTAGAGCGAGTAATAAGTACAACAAAGAATTTCCCGAAAAAGAAATAAAAGAAGGTCAAAAAGGTTGGAGTAATTATATGTAATAAAAAAGGAAAATGTCATCTGGGGTATTTTTGATTATATCATGTATAATTCCCCCAAGTTTAGGGCAACAAAAACAATAAAAAAGGACGAAAACACTTCTTGAGGCCGTTGCAGCAAGATACATTTGCGATATAAGACACAGTCCAAAACCATACGGGAACCTGCGGATGTATATGTGGCAGATATACGGAACAGCCTAGTGTTCTTACCCGGCTTTTTCTATTTTGACTTCTCCGTTTGCACTCCGGCCGATGTTCCAGCTGCCACCCGGCCCAAAAGCCTGCAACTTCCCTTTGTAATAAATCGCTTTTTGAGTAGATACGAACACCAATTGCCCGTTTTCGTATCGGTAGCTTTCCCTCAAAATGCCCCTGCTGTTTTTCTCTTCCCAGAACAACAATCCCGACTTGCCGTTCACCCCCCGACCAAATGCCGCCAACGCTTTATGAGGCCCTTCAAAACGCATGTAAAAACGTTGGTCATTCTCATACATGTGGTACACCACATCGAAAGCTTCTTTGGCCGTGTAATGTTTTTCGACCAGCAGAATGTGGTTGCGGCCAAAACCATACAATACACCACTGCTGTACGAAAGAGCAGGATCGCTTTCTGCCGTATCGGATAAAGGAGGCGGGCACACAAAACCATAACGCTCGGCCAAAAAAGGGCGATGCTGGTAACAGGGCGCTTCCACCCAGGCCCACCGTTCCACGGCAAGTTCTTCCCATGTTTTACATTGTTGGTATTCGTGGGTAGCCTCTTGAAAACGCGCCTCCAACCGTTCTACGGATAAAAAGTTTCTGTATTCCCGGGCATTCAGGTCCATGGTTCCGCGCCGCCGCCTTACTACCATTATGTTTAAAGCAACAATAACCGTTGCCACCAACACCAGAAAAATAGGTGAAAACAAATGCATGGAAGCAAAAATAGCTTTTTCCTGCGGTACGGGGTTTGTGTCTTCACCTCTATCTGGTGCCAACGCGTTTAAAACCATCCTGTGTTCTCTACAAAAAGCCCGTTCCTATCTTTCTATGCCATATTTTTTTCGGCTGGTAGTGTTTCCGAATAGATCCATCTCTGGCGGAACATTCGGGCCTGGCTTTACCTCTCTACACCACCCATAACGCATTTACAGCGGAAGGCAAAAATATTCAAATATCAACCGAAAGGCGAAAACCAACCAAAGATCAGCAACTTTACATGGGGACATTGATAAAATTTTTTGGTAACCTTGTTGATATAAAGAAGGTTCCATCGGAAAATTGTACGTATTATGACTAAAGACGAAATAAAAAACAGAGAAAAACAGCTGTTAGAATTGACGAGGGCACTCTGCACTCAAAAGCTTAACGATGAATATTATCAACTCTGTGAAAAACTCATTTTAAATTTAGGAAGAAAAAAAGAGGCTCCGTTCAAAAGAGGTAAGATCGAAATATGGGCGGCGGCTGTTGTTTATGCCATTGGTTCGGTAAATTTTCTCTTTGACAAATCGTTTGAACCTTTTATGACAACTGGACAAATAAACGAGCATTTTGGAACCAAAAACACGACGGTATCCAATAAAGCACGGCTGATCAGAGACATGTTTGATATGTCGCATTTTAATCCTGAATACTTAACTCGGGAAGTGTATGAAAGTAATCCGCTCAACAGTATGGTTATGGTGGATGGGTTTATTGTTCCGTTGGATTCACTATCGGAAGATCTGCAAGAGATCGTCAAAAATGAAAGGGCCGAAGGCCGGGATATTGAATTTACAACCCATTCCGAATAATTATAGCAGCGGGTAAAACAAGAGGCATGGTGGCTAAAAAACGATTTTACTGTTATTTTAGCTTATAAAGGTTACGTCTAATGGAAAAAGAAAAACAACCGAAGCGTAGCATATACTACGTTTCGGCATCCATACACATCAAAAAAATAATGGATAAATATTCGACTTTATTTAACGTGAAGTTAAGATTTCCGTTAAACTCGCAGTAGAACTCAACAAACAAGATCTTTTATTCTATTCATTGCCTATATTGCAATAAATATACTTTTTCATCATCTGCCGTTAAAAACCGCTTTACCGCAATTTTTATGCCCACCCATACCTGTTGCTTATGGCATCCATCAAATTACTTTCCTGGAATATTGAAAACTTTAAAGGCAAAGATCCCGAACGGCTGACAGAAATTGCCGCACACATTCACCGGGAAGACCCCGATCTTTTTTGTTTGTTTGAAGTGGAAAATGTCAACATCATTGAACTGGTCCAAGCCCACTTTAAGAATTTTATCTTCAACCTGACCGAAGGCCCTCAAAACAAAGAGATTTTGGTGGCCTATAACAAATATAAATTTCAGTCGGCCATCTATACCCAACGCCGTTCTTTTCAGATCTATAACCCTTATTTGCGGCCGGGAGCATTGCTTTCACTGAAGTACAAACACACGTTTTACAACTTTTTGTTTTTACATGCGGACAGTGGCGTTGATCCGTCTGATTTTGGCAACCGTACCGAAGTGCTTAAAAAAGTATTTAAGCTGAAGAAAAGCCTGGACAAAAAAGGTGCTTCGCACCTGGTGGTGGCAGGCGATCTGAATACGATGGGTATGTTTTACCCGAGCCGCCGTATGGCTGATGTACGGGTAAGTGCCGTTGATGAAATTCAACAATTGGCAAAAGATGCCGGGAAAGCCGGTATGCGTTTACTAACCAAACAACACCACGAAACGTTTAACAATGGCAAAGTGCGTTCAGACCTCGATCATGTATTGGCAAGCAAGCAATTAAAGATCAGAAAACGGGGCCATTCCGATTCCGGTTATGAAGTAAAAGTATGGGGCTGGAATCAACTGGAGGGAGATGCCCAAAAGCATTTTATCCGTAACATTTCCGATCACAGTGCCCTCGTTTTGGAAATACTACCCGATTGATCCCCCTTTTTTGTACTTCCGGTAGATCCTTAAGCTGCCGTACGCTGTAAGATCAATTTGCAAGGCCCATCAGACGTTACCTTTACCTCGTGTACTTTATGCAGCGGAATGGCCAAAAAATCGCCGGCTACCAGCGAGTGGACCTCATCTCCCTCAATTACAATATCGCAACTGCCTTCCAGAATGAGGAATTTCTCATATTCATCGTCGTGTTGTTCTTTGGGAGCATGTTCTTCGATCCAAACAATGGCCGTAATTTCTTGTGGTGTATGTCCGATGATCCGGGCATGGAACTGATCAAGGTCATCGGGTAAAACCATGTCCGGACGATCCAGGTAAGCCCTGTAATCTTCCGCTTTGCTTTCCGGACCAAGGCTGGGTGGAACAGCGGGTTGTTCGCCTGCTTTTATGCGTTCCATAAAATCCAGCGTAGCCATCAGAAATGGTTTTACGGTAGGATGAGGCTGAACCGCCACCGCCCTGGCTACGGTTTCCATGGTATCTTCAATCGCATCAAGAGCAACACGAACCGCTTCATGTGTGGTCACCATGTGTTCCACATCACCTGATTCCTCTATAGTGAGATCCCCGAACACATATTGTTCGAGAATACCGGATGCAATAAAATCTTCTACCCTGCTCATTGCATACGATTCGCGTTAAATCCCGATCATTCGTTCTGCTGTTGTTTCGGCTGAAATACGTTTCGCAACCACACTAAAATACTAAACAATACGGACCATACAATATTGAGGTCACCGCTTAGTTTCCGGGGCATCCCGTTCCAATACACCATTTTTTCGCCTCTCTGTTCCGAATTATCCGAAGAAAGAATCGGAATAAAAGCACGTACGATCTATGGCGCCAGGCCAGTCCTGCCCGAAAAACCTTTTCATCACAAACATAGTTAAAATCGATCGGAGTTTACCCTTCGTTTTTAAGGTCTGTTCCGCCTTTGGCAAATCCGGCCTGTTTTTTTCCGGTTTTATTTTCCCGCCACAAATGGATCGGAAAACAAGCCCTGATTTTTTTAATGTACGCTATGCGGCCTTCTCTGATCTATTTGATAAAACATTGTTTGGTAGCAATTTATAAATAGAAGGTATTGCTCCGGAAGCATTCCGAACGGTTTTAAAAAACGAGAAAAACACGCTTGTATTTGAGTGGGTTGCGTCATGGATTGACAGGTATTCCCCATCTTTACCATCCATGAGACGCGAAATTATAACCACCTCCGATGGTTCCCATAGCCTTCATATACCGGAATTGGGCGAGCAGTACCATTCGGTGCATGGTGCAGTACAGGAATCCCGCCATGTTTTTCTGAAACACGGTCTGAACCATTTGCTGGTTCGCTGTAACAGTTCGGACAAGCGCATTCTAGAAGTGGGCTTTGGCACGGGGTTAAACGCCTTTTTAACCGCTTTGGCGATACAGGAGCAGGAAAGCCATGTACCGGTTTTTAGTTACGATGCACTCGAAACTTTTCCCATCGGAAAGGAGACCATCGATCGGCTCAACTATGCCGAAATGGTAACGGGAGAAAAAGACCATTGCCTCTGGAGTGCCATTCACCGAGCAGCGTGGGATCAGCCCGTTTCTATTCTTCCTCATCTGACCTTGTGCAAACAATTAAAAAAACTGGAAGATCTGGATGCGGATGGCCTTTACGACCTGATCTACTTTGATGCTTTTGCCCCTACGGTTCAACCGGAACTTTGGACCCCCGCTATTTTACGGTACATGTACGAAGTTCTTAACCCCGAAGGCATTCTTGTCACTTACTGTGCCAAAGGACAGGTAAGAAGAGATCTGCAAGCGGCCGGTTTTAACGTAGAACGCCTGGAAGGACCTCCCGGCAAAAAACACATGACAAGGGCGGTAAAGCAGTCAGCCGGAAAAAACGCCCCGGTTTAGTCTTTTATATCCAATGGCGGTTAAATGCATTTCCACTATCCACATGCCATGAAACAACAATGCTACAACGGTAAGGCACAAATTTTGACACCCGGTTTTGGATTTTGTACCTTTATCAATATCAAAAAAACGAATGGCAGAATTTGTTGAAAAATATATCAACCCTTTTACCGATTTTGGATTTAAGAAACTCTTTGGAGAAGAACCCAACAAGGATCTGCTGCGAGACTTTCTAAATGAACTGCTCAAAGAAGAGCAAGGCACCATTACAGAACTAACTTACCTCAAAAACGAACATTTGGATCAGGATCTGAACCGAAAAGCAATTTTTGATCTCTACTGTACCAACGAACGAGGAGAAAAATTTATCGTTGAACTACAGAAAACAAAACAGAATTTTTTCAAAGACAGAACCGTTTATTACTCTACTTTTCCGATACGTGAACAAGCCAAACGAGCCGATTGGAATTATCAATTGAATGCTGTTTACACCATCGCCATTCTTGATTTTGTATTTGATGAAGGAAAAAACGAACCCCACAAGTACAGATACGACATTAAGCTGATGGATCAGGAAACCTGCGATGTTTTCTACGACAAACTTACCTTCATCTACTTGGAAATGCCCAAATTTCTCAAAACCACGGAAGAACTGGAAACCCGGTTTGACAAATGGTTGTATACTCTGAGAAACCTCAACAAACTGGATCGTATCCCGGAAGAACTCAAAGAAAAGATATTTGAGCGGCTCTTTGAGACCGCAGAAATAGCAAAATTCAGTACCGAACAACTCAACAACTATGAAGATAGTTTAAAATATTATCGGGATCTGAAAAACTCACTGGATACAGCGTTTGAAGATGGAATGGAGAAGGGAAAAGAAGAAGAAAAAAACGCTTTTGTACGACGCCTAAAAGAAAAAGGAAAGTCGATCGATGAGATTGTTGATTTAACCGACTTATCAGAGGAACGAGTAAAGGAAATAATAGGAAATGAAGGGTAAACCGATGCCAAGTCCGGGGTAAACGCATTTAAAATAGACCTCACTCTCGTTTTCAGAGTTTTACGTTTTCAGCACCGCTTACACATCAGGGATCATAACCTATTCATTTGTAGGGATGAAAAGTTTAAATGCGTTTGCTCTGCGGAGCAGCACGGCCGGTTTCTTTTTTGTATTTTTCCGTTTATGGGAAACTATCCTTTTAATGTAAGGGTATATGGATTGTTGTTGCAAGCAAAAACAAAAGTGTTGGTGGTGGATGAAAACCGCAATGGAGCCCGGTTCACCAAATTTCCGGGAGGCGGGTTACGGTTTGGCGAAGGAACCATAGAGGCACTGGAACGGGAGTGCATGGAAGAAATGGGACAAAAAATAGATATCGTCCGCCATTTTTATACCACCGATTTTTTTGTGCCCTCGGCGTTCGAAAAAACCGATCAGGTCATCAGCATTTATTACCTTGTGGAAGCCGTTGGCCCGTTTTGTTTCGAGGTACAAACACAACCCTTTCAATTTGGCGATCAAACGGGTTCGGAGCAGTTGGCTTTTCGTTGGAGAAATATCCGGGATTTGCAACCCGGAGAATTAACATTTCCGATTGACCGCAAAGTGTTAAAAATGCTGAAAGAAGTATATGTATGAAAACATCCGGCAAACGGACACAACGAGCCTGCCTTTCACCACCTGTATACGGTGCAACGCTTCCCCTTTTCTTCCATAGCTAAAGTCTGGAGGCATTTGAACGAACCTGCAACTCATTCCCCCAGGCGGGCACATGCATATTCCGAGATGGTCTGAAAAAGCTGCACGGGGTGCAAAGTACGCCAGGCTACTTCACAGAACTTGCCGCCCATGATCAGATAGCGGTCGATGTTGGCTTCGCTGAAAGCTTCGAGTACATGATCCCGAAAATTAATGGTAGCGATCCAACCATCCTGCTCTTCCGTTTCGTCAAACCATTCTTCATAATAGCAATCATCGGAAGCGTGGAAATTCAGTACGTTTTCACCAATCAGAATAAATTTACAAATGCTTTTGGCCATTAAGTTTTCAATGATATTTCTTTTCAGGAACATGATGTCGTTGTGGAGCAGGTCGTTCCATTCGCCGATCATTTCAATAATGGCGTAACCATCGTCGTAATCGGTAAATAAGATCTTGATGAAAAGGGTAGGAGAACCTATGTTGTCCCACTGCGGATGGATGTAGTGGTTGTAAATGCATTCGCTGAAATAAAGCTCGCTGTATTCTCTGCCGAAGAAAGGGGAGTTTTTGTCCTCTTCGGCGGTGTATAAACTGCGCCAGTTGAAATACGGTTCGAGGTCGTGCATGCGGCAAAGTTAAGAAGATGGATTGCATTAAAAATACACCTTAACGTTGTAAAACTTTGGAATGCCTCTGTGTCGGAGGCGGAAACCAGTTTGCTTTACCTTCTCCTTTTGGTTCAAAAGGGATGAAAGATCCGAGCGAAAAACGGCAATGAATTGTACTTGCTGTGGCCATCGGTGGCAATGGAAGCCCGGATGGTTCCGGTATTTTCAGCAGCCAATGGCAAAGCAAGCATGCACCGGGGGCGGATGGTTTGCCCGATGCCTTTTTATTGTTTGGAACCCGCCTCAATGGCTTTTCGTACGCTATTGTGTTCCAGCAACAATGCTTTTGCTTCGTGGTAGGCAATGGAGAGATCTTCCATCACCATTTTAGTCCCTCTGTCGATCAGTTTGTTGTTGCTGAGTTGCATGTCTACCATCCGGTTCCCTACCACTTTTCCCAACCGGATCATCACGGAAGTGGAAATCATGTTCAGGGTAAGCTTTTGGGCTGTTCCTGCTTTCATGCGGGTACTTCCGGTTACAAATTCCGGGCCTACCACCACCTCTACCGGAAATTGAGCGGTACGAGACAAAGGGCTTCCTGCGTTGCAGGTAATTCCACCGGTAACGATACCGGCTTCATTGCACTTTTGGATGGCCCCTGTTACATACGGAGTGATGCCTGAGGCGGCAATTCCAATGACCACATCGAGGGCATCAATGTGATAACTCCGAAGATCTTTCCAGCCTTGTTCCGGATCGTCTTCGGCAAATTCTACTGCTTTTCTGATGGCAGCATCGCCGCCTGCCATCAATCCGGTAACCCAACCGTGGGGAATGCCAAAAGTTGGCGGACATTCGGATGCATCTACAATTCCCAAACGACCACTGGTGCCTGCACCGATGTAAAACAGCCGTCCGCCTTCTTTCATCCGGGGTATGATCTGTTCTACCAGTGCTTCAATCTGAGGAATGGCTTTTTCAACGGCATCAGGAACGGTTTTATCCTCTTTGTTCATGTTCAAGAGGAGTTCCCGGACCGACATTTGTTCCAGGTGATCGAATCCGGATGTGGCTTCAGTGGTTTTTTTCATCACAAAAAATCGGACTAAAATTAGCACTCATAACCAACAGAAAACTGCTCTGAAAAGAAACCATTGTACCATAAATGTTGGGATCAACCTGTTTTAAAAGGTCGATAAAAACTTACATTAAAGCCGGAAATTGTTTGGGGTTGGTTTCGTGCATTATACCGTAAGCGGTTTCGAAAATATCTTCGATGCTTGGTTTGGAGAAGTAATCTCCGTCGGAAGAATAAGCCGGACGATGTGCTTTACCCGTTAGGGTAACCGGTGGAGAATCAAGGTGGAAAAACGCCGCTTGTTCGTTCAGTATTTTATCCAGCATAAAGGCACTCCCACCTCCCGGAACGTCTTCGTCGACAATGAGCAGGCGGTTGGTTTTTTTCAGAGAACCGGCAATTATATGGTTCAGATCAAAAGGCAGGAGGGATTGCACATCGATCAGTTCGATCGAAATGCCTGCCTGGTTCAATTGTTTAGCGGCTTCCACCGCCAGGTTGAAGGTAGAGCCATAGGAAACCAGTGTAATGTCGTTTCCTTTTTCCACGATCTCAGGCACCCCTAACGGCAAACAAAACTTTCCGAGATTAACCGGCAATTTTTCTTTTTTCCGGTAGCCATTCAAGGGTTCAATTACCAAAGCAGGGTCTTCGGATTGCAGCAGGGTGTTATAAAATCCGGCTGCCTGTGTCATGTTTCGTGGTACACAAACGTATATTCCCCGAATGGCATTGATAATAGCCCCCATAGGCGATCCGGAATGCCAGATGCCTTCGAGACGGTGGCCCCGGGTACGGATGATGAGCGGAGCAATTTGCTGCCCCATCGAACGATAATGCACCGTAGCCAGATCATCGCTCATGATCTGAAGGGCATAAAAAAGGTAATCGAGGTATTGGATCTCGGCGATCGGACGAAGGCCACGCATGGCCATCCCAATTCCCTGGCCAACGATCGTGCACTCCCGGATCCCGGTATCGGCAACCCGCAAATCGCCGTATCGGTTTTGCATGTCTTCCATGCTTTGGTTTACACCGCCAATTTTACCTACATCCTCTCCGAACATAAGTGTTCTGGGGTCGTTTTTGAACCACCAGTCGAAGTTATCACGCAGTACGATCCGACCATCTACCTTTTTGCTGTTTTCGTTGTAAACCGGAGCCACTCCTTTTACTCCGATGGCGCCTTTGGAGCTTTCGTTGTGCAACAAGGAAGAGTAGCGGGCATGGTTCAGCTGGGCTTGTTGTTTTGTCCAGGCGATCAATTCTGTTTTGGCGGGTGTATCTTCATTACGCACATAGCGGAGGGTTCTGCGGGCAGTGGAAATGATATCTTTCCGGGTGGGATCTATGGTTTGGTTCAGTTCAGCATGTAACGAAGCAATATCAGCGCTGTTCGGGCTGCTTTTTTCCAGTTGGGCAAGCAAGCCGATTACCGTTTTTAATTCTGCCTGAACAGGTATGCAATATTCCGCCCACGCATCTTTCTGGTTTCGGCGAACTTCTTTCCGGATGTTTTTTTGCATCTCATTCAATTCTTCCTCCGAAGCGATGCGGAACCCTTCTTTTGTTGTAAAGGCAATGATCCAGTTTTTGAATTGACGGATGCAATCGTATTCTTTTGCCCATTCGAGGCGTTCTTTCGATTTATAACGCTCGTGCGATCCGGAAGTGGAATGGCCTTGTGGTTGGGTCACTTCCTCTACATGGATCAGAGCGGGAATGTGCTCATCGCGGCATTTGCCGATGGCTTTTTCATAGGTATCGAGCAGGTGCACATAATCCCACCCTTTGGTGGTATAAATGCGGGCCCCGGTAGTGTCTTCTTTTTTCTTGGCAAAACCTGCCAAAGCTTCGGAAATGCTGGCTTTGGTGGTTTGATGACGTTTTTCTACGGATATGCCATATCCATCATCCCATACGGAAATGGCCATCGGAACTTCCATCACACAGGCTGCGTTGAAAGATTCCCAGAACATGCCTTCCGAAGTACTGGCATCACCAATGGTACCAAAGGCAACTTCATTCCCCGTATTGCTAAACCCATTATCGGCAGGAAGGCCTTTGTTTTGGCGGTAAACCTTAGAGGCCAATGCCAACCCCAACAAGCGGGGCATTTGGCTTGCGGTAGGCGAAATATCCGCACTGGAGTTTTTTTGGTCGATCAGTCGTTTCCAGGTGCCATCGGGGTTGAGATAGGAAGTAGCAAAGTGTCCTCCCATCTGCCGGCCGGCAGAATAAGGCTCTTTTTTAAGGTCGGGATGGGCGTAAAGGCCGGCAAAAAATTGCTTTACGGTCAATTCACCGATCGCCATCATAAACGTTTGATCGCGGTAATACCCGGAACGAAAATCCCCGTTTTTAAACTGGCGGGCCATGGCAATTTGTGCCAGTTCTTTTCCATCGCCAAAAATGCCAAACTTGGCTTTTCCCGTGAGTACCTCTTTACGGCCCAAAAGGGAAGCTTCGCGCGACAGGTTGACCAGACGAAAATCGGCCAGTACCTGATCTTTGAACAGAGCAAAATCTGCGGATAACTGGTTTGAAACAGGTGCGGTATCGATGGTTTCCTTTTCTTGTGCCATAGTACTCTAAACCTTGATTGAAGTGCATTAAGGGGGGCGAAAATTCACGCGAATATAACAATAACAAGAAAAGAAAGAAAGAGGCAATGGAGCAAAACATACGATTGTTTGCTCCATTGCCGTTGCATTCGGTTTAAAAATGACCTGTCAGAGGTTGCACTCTATACAGGCCAGTCCGTTATGGGTCATGGTCCAGACCTTTCCAACCATTTTATGGTCTGATGTATGTGATTCGTTTTGAATATCGTAGATGATGCGGTCTGTTCGGTTAGAAAGGTGAATGGCTTTTCCGTGGGGAACCCGTATTTCAATTTGTACATGCTGGTCGCGAAAGCGATCATCCAAAGGAAAGGAATAATCAGGCCCAAAAACCATCAGGGAGTCTTGCTGTTGCCAGTTGTACCGGATGTTTCGTGCTCTGCGAATGGCTTCTTTTTGGGTAGGGCCCCTGCTGCTTGAACGGTATACCACTTCAAAACGATCGGTGTTACCGGGCACAATATCGAGGTAGGTGTCGCCTCGGATCACTTCTTCCCCTTCGATTTCGATCAGTTCCAGAAAGTATTCGTGGTGGTCTTGAAAATCGTTGGAAAAATAGACATCATCCATCACATCCACATAAAGGGTATCTGTGGCAGGTTGGGTTATGGACAGGGTTTTGGTAACTTCTGCTTCTTCGTTAAACTGTTTTCCGGTATCCAATCCTACAAAACCTCCGAGTACCAATCCGGCAATGAACAAGCAGGAGAAAATAATGCTGAGTCCGCGAATGGATCCCTGGATAGCAAAAATTAATTTGATGCCGGCAACCAGAAAATAGAGGATGGGTACGCCGATCAACAGTAAAATGGCGATAAAAGCCATATCGGCGACCGACTCGGAGGAAAAAATAATATCGGAAAGCTCTCCGTAAGAAATACTGCTGACATCGCTCTCCGAGAAAGAAACCCATACATCTGTTCCCATAAAAAGGGTGAACAAGGCAATGATCATTCCAATGGCCGCAACAATAAAACCAAGCCCTATGATCCGTGAAAAAGTTTCGAAGAAACCTTTGGCTATATTTTTTGCCCGTTCCTTGTGGTAGTTGGTGTCGAGGTCATTTAGTTTGTTTTCAAGGTGATCGATCCCCTCGTGTATTTTTTCAGACCATTTTTTTCCGATGTTTTCCACATTCACACGTTGTCCTTTCATTTCCAGCTTTTCAACAGTGGTGTGTGCTTTGGGAATAATTACCCAAAGTAAAATGTAAAGAAAAACCCCTGCTCCGATAAAAAACATGGCCACAAAAGCCAGCCGGATCCAAAGGGGATCCCACCCAAAATAATGCGCCATTCCGGAGCAAACCCCTCCGAGCATCTTTTTATCCGGATCCCGGAAGATCCGACGGTTTTTTTGAGCTTGCCGGTGTGTGTTCCGGCGATGGGTGCCATACGCATTTCCCGAAGGAGGAGTTTCGGCATGGGCCGGGTCGTCGTTGAGGTATTGTTCCGGTTGCCCCATAATGTTGATCACCTCTTCCACATCCAACATGTTGATCACATTTTTACGCTCGTTGATCTTTTCTGAAAAAAGTTCGGCGATCCGAGCTTCAATATCGCCCAGAATTTCCTCTTGCCCTTCCGATTCGCTGAAATATCCGCGAATGGTTTGCAGGTATTGGTGCAATACTTCGAAAGCTTGCTCTTCAATGTTGAAGACAATGCCGCTGATGTGGGCTGAAATAGTCTTGTTCATTTGATGTACGGGGATTTGGTAAATGGTTTCCTTAAGAACAGCCAGATGGCTTTTGGAGTAAAGGGTAAACCGGTTATTAATTGATGTCTCATTTTCCGTTCGTTGCGATGGATACCGTATCCACCAAATGATTCCAGGTGGCATCCAGTTCTTTCAGGAATTGTTCTCCCAGTGGGGTAAGCCGATAATATTTTCGGGGCGGTCCGAATTTGGATTCTTCCCATCGGTAGCTTAAAACGTCTGCATTTTTTAAGCGGGTAAGCAAGGGGTAGAGCGTGCCTTCCACTACGATCAGTTGTGCTCCTTTTAAGTGTTCGATGATTTCGGAAGGGTAAGCCTCCTGCCGGTTTAATATCGACAGGATGCAAAACTCCAGAACGCCTTTTCGCATTTGTGCTTTTGTGTTTTCAATATTCATTCTACATAGAACTTAGTATAGCAAAGATATATACATTAACATGTATTATGCAATACATAGTACTATTATTTTTTTAAATCTGTTTTTAAGTATTTGATTATAAAGGAATTATTTTTCTTACTCTACTGCGATCACAAGCCGCCGACTTGCCGGATTACCGAAACAAGTGCTGATTGCGTTTTGGCGCTGCCATGGGTTTTGCTGTGGCAGAAGGTGGTTTCGTTTGCCTTGCGATTTTGCTGTGTAGCATGGATGAGCAGCTGTTCTGCCGTACTTTTTGAGCGTAACCGGTATTTCTAGTATCATCCGGATGGTCGAGTAGGCAAGGGCATTTCAGTCCAAGCCTCTCACAGGTAGGGTCGGGAACTGGCGCACGCATCTTTCGATCATGTTTCCAGCTCCCGCTTCGTCAAACACAGCATGGGTTTTCCCGCACTACGCTTTCCTATTAACTTCGTCTAAAAGCTTATAGAACTATTGCATCGAAAAATCGGCTCAAGTACAAAACCTGGGAGGCTAGGCAAAAATGTTGGCCACTCTAAAGAGGAAAAAAGGGATGTCTAATGGCCTTCTCAACACATGCAAAGAAATGATAATCAATGTAATGAAATTTTTTTATCTCCTTAGACCGGTTGTATTAAAAGGTGTATCCGACACATCTTTTGAATGGTCTTCCGAATGAATAAGGCCGGAAAACCGTGCCTATTTCCGGACCATCAATGCATGCGCCTGCGCTTGATCAAATATTGCAACAATACCTGATCAAAGCCTTCGTGGATATCGGCTTCCACAAAATCGATGTGATACTGACCGCACTTTAGTTGGAGTTCCCGCTTGTAATCTGCCATTTGCCGAAGGTACGTTTCTCGCACCTGGATCGGGTTTAGTTTTACTTGTTCGCCGGTTTCAATATCCACAAAAGTGTGGGGCCGGTTCTCAAACGTAAAATCGATCTCCTTTTTTTTATCCACTACATGAAAAAGGATCACCTCATGTTGGTGGTGGCGCAGGTGTTGCAAAGCGGAAAACAGTTCTTCTTCCCGCGCCGAGTTGTCCATCATATCGCTGAAAACAACCACCAGAGAACGGCGGTGTAAACGTTCGGCAATGGCATGCAAAGCATCTACGGCAAATGTTTTTGATTTTTGTGGGACGGACCCCAGCAACCGTTCAAGATGATCGAATAAGAACCGGTGATGGATACTGCTCGATTTAGCCTGTGTATGCAGATCGACCGCTTCCGAAAACAAACTAATGCCCACCGCATCCCGTTGCTTTCGCAACAACTGAAGAATGGAAGCAGCACTATATACCGAAAACTTTACTTTATTAAAAGCATCGTCTTTGGCCATGTTTACTTCCGGAAAATACATGGAGGAAGAAATGTCAAGTATGAGCTGACACCGCAAGTTCGTTTCTTCTTCGTAACGCTTTACAAACAATTTCTCCGATCGTGCATACAACTTCCAATCGAGGTGGCGCGTACTTTCGCCGTTGTTGTAAAGGCGATGTTCTGCAAATTCTACGGAAAATCCGTGGAAAGGGCTTTTGTGCAAACCCGTAATGAAACCTTCCACCGCCTGTTTGGCGAGAAATTCGAGGTGTCCGGATCTTCGGAGTTGTTGACGATCGATGGGAGACATAGGCAGAAAAAAATCCCGGTCTGTTTTAGGCCGGGATCAAATTAACAAAATATTCTGTACGAGAAGTACAGATCGGAAATTTACTTAAATCAATTTTTCGAGCTTTTCGGCATAAGAAGATTTGGATACTGCACCAACTTGCCTGTCTACTACTTCACCGTTTTTGATAAAAAGCACCGTGGGAATGTTTCGGATGCCATACTTCATGGCAATTTTCTGGCTGCTATCAACATTGATCTTACCCACTTTTGCTTTTCCTTCAAAATCTCCGGAAAGCTCATCAATAACCGGTCCTACCATACGACAGGGCCCGCACCATTCTGCCCAAAAATCGGCTACAACGGGAACTTCTGAGTTTTCTACTTCATTTTCCCAGTTGTCTTCTGTGAATTCTAATGTCATATCCTTAAATTTTATATTTTATACAATTTGCTGTTGCATTACAAAAGTAACCCTTGTTCCTCCATCCGCAAAGCTTTTGACCGGTTCAATTGATCGCTATTCTTGAAAATCTAAGATCGTTTTAATGCTGCTGTCGTTCTTTTTTCAATGCAATGCTTCATCGGGTTACCTCGTATTTGATGACATCTTCCATTTCCATCGCATCCAGACTTTCGATAAACGGATCATTTAAATCTACTTTCATCGTCCTGGAAGGCATGTTCAGTTGCATTTTTTCCCGATAGTCTCTGATCGTGAACCGCAGCGGACAATTCCCCCGGTGGGCTTCAGCCAATTCGTAAACCCGATTTACCAACGTTTCCGTAACATCTTCCAGTTCCAGTTGAATGTTCAGGCCTTTTGCCTTTTGGCGTACATTGGCCAACAGATCAATGGAGTTAATTTTAAACTCCAACTCATCGCCATTGCCCCATTTTTTGGGTTGTACCGTACCTTCGATATAAAGAAAGCTCCCATCCACCAGAAAATGGCGAAAACGCAAATAATCTTCTGAGAAAAGAAACAGTTTTTTGGAGCCACTGTAATCTTCCATTTCGAGCGTTCCGAAGGGCTGCCCTCGTTTGGTGTGGCGGTGTTCGGCCAACGCCACAATTCCGCCCACGGTAAGTTCCCGTCCTTTTATCTGGCGGAGGTCGTTCAGATCTGCAACTTTTATGGTACAGAAATTATTGATCTCCAGTTTATAATCGTCGAGCGGATGTCCGGAAATAAAAATACCTACCACCTCTTTTTCGCGGTTCAGTTTCTCCAACGTACCCCATTCTTCGGCCACAGGAGGCACCGGATCGGCAATTCCAACATCGGCTTTATTTCCAAACAGATCGGGTGGGGCATTTAAGATCTCCCGATAGGCCTGGCCAAATTTTACAAGCTTTTCGAGAAACGTCTGTTGTCCGTTTTCAAAACGGGCAAAGTATTGTGCTCTGTGCATTTGCATGAAGGAATCGAATCCTCCTCCCAGCACAATGCTTTCCAATGCTTTACGATTGCAGATCCTCAGGTCCACCCGTTTCACAAAATCGTAAACCGACCGGAAAGGGCCATGGGCTTTTCTTTCTTCGATGATGGCTTCTACGGGGCCCTCTCCTACCCCTTTTATGGCTCCCAAACCAAAACGAATCTCACCTTTTGTGTTGACCGCAAATTTGTAATACGATTCATTGACATCCGGTCCCAAAACCGGTATTTCCATCCGAACGCATTCTTCCATAAAGAAGGTTACTTTTTTGATGTCGTTCATGTTATGGGTGAGTACGGACGCCATATACTCGGGAGGGTAGTTGGCTTTGAGGTAGGCCGTGTGAAATGCCACTACCGAATAACAAGTGGAGTGCGATTTGTTGAATGCGTAGGCCGCAAAGGCCTCCCAATCTTTCCAGATCTTCTCCAATACATTTTTCGGATGGCCATTGTCTTCTCCTCCTTTCAGGAAAAGCGGGAACATCCCATCCAGGATCTCCCTTTTCTTTTTCCCCATTGCTTTCCGAAGTGCATCTGCCTGGCCTTTGGTAAAATTGGCGAGCTTTTGGGAAAGCAACATGACCTGCTCTTGGTACACCGTGATCCCATAGGTTTCCGCCAGGTGGTCTTCCATATCGGGGAGGTCATACACAATTTCTTCGCGGCCATGCTTGCGTGCAATAAAGTTGGGAATATATTCCAACGGGCCGGGCCGGTATAGGGCATTCATGGCAATCAGGTCGCCAAATTTATCGGGTTTTAGTGCCTTTAAGTGCTTTTGCATACCGGGCGATTCAAACTGGAAAGTGCCGTTGGTTTCGCCGCGTTGATACAATGCGTAGGTTTTTGGATCGTCCAGCTTAATCTCATCCGGGTCAATTTTTTCCTGATGTCGGGCATGGATGATCTTGATGGCGTCCTTAATAATAGTTAAGGTTTTCAAACCCAGGAAATCCATCTTGAGCAAGCCTGCATTTTCTACCACTGCATTATCGAACTGGGTGATTTGCAACGACGAATCTTTTGCTATGGATACCGGAACAAAATTGGTGAGATCGTCCGGAGCAATGATGACACCACAGGCATGAATGCCAGTATTTCGTAACGAGCCTTCCAATTGCCGGGCCTGGTTTACTACCCGTCCGGGAAGATCGGCCCCCCGGGATATTTTTTTCAGTTTACCAGCCATTTGAAGTTGCTCCGTATTGAGCTTGTCGGCCAGTTGAACATCCGATAAATCGAACAGCTTTTTTAGCTTTATATCGGGTACTAACTTTGCAATCCTATCTGCTTCATAGAGGGGTAACTCCAGTACTCTTGCCGTATCCCGGATGGAAGATTTGGCCGCCATTGTACCATAAGTAATGATCTGAGCCACTTGGTTGGCCCCGTATTTTTCTATCACCCAATCGATCACCCGGCCCCGGCCTTCGTCATCAAAATCGATATCAATATCCGGCATAGACACCCGGTCCGGATTCAGAAAACGCTCAAAAAGGAGGTCGTATGCAACAGGATCCACATTGGTAATTCCCGTACAATAGGCTACGGCACTTCCGGCTGCCGATCCCCTGCCCGGACCAACGGAAACCCCCATCTTACGCGCCTCATTGGTAAAGTCCTGCACAATAAGAAAATAACCCGGGTAACCGGTTTTCTCAATGATCATCAGCTCAAAATCGAGCCGTTCTCTGATCTCGTCGGTGATCGTTCCGTACCGTTTGGCGGCTCCTTCCAACGTCAGGTGGCGGAGGTAGGCATTTTCGCCTCGTTTCCCGCCATCTTCATGGTCGCGGGGGTCGATAAACTCCTCCGGTATATCGAATTTGGGCAAGAGCGGATCGCGGGTCAACTCAAACCCTTCTACTTTATCAACCACCTCCCGGGTATTGCGTATGGCATCCGGAAGATCGGCAAAAAGCGCCTTCATTTCGTCGGGGCTTTTGATGTAATATTCATGGTTGGGAAAGCCAAAACGGAATTCCCGCCCCCGCTTTCCGATGTATTTTTTAGGTTTATTGAAGGGTTCGGAATCTTTTACGCACAGCAACACATCGTGGGCTTCCGCATCTTCCTTTAAAGTATAATAGGAATTGTTGGTGGCGATGTATTTGATGTGGTGTTTTTCGGCAAAGCGCACCAGTACTTCGTTGATGTATTTCTCTTCTTCCAACCCGTGGCGTTGCAACTCCAGGTAAAAATCATCTCCGAAATGTTCTTTCCACCACAAACAGGCTTCCTCGGCGGCTTTTTCTCCTTCGTTCAGAATTTTAGACGGGATCTCTCCCCAAAGGCCTCCTGTGAATGCAATGAGGTCTTCTTTGAATGCAAGAATGGCCTTTTTATCGATACGAGGCACATAATAAAAGCCTTCGGTATAGGCTTTGGAAGCCAACTTACACAGCATGTGATACCCCCTTTTGTTCTTGGCGATCAGCACTTGTTGGTAACCGTTGTTTTGCCTGGTTTTATCGAGCCGATCGTGACACATATTGAACTCACACCCCACAATGGGTTTGATTCCGGCGTTGTGTGCCTCCCGTACAAAATGGAACGTGGCCATCATGTTGCCATGGTCGGTAAGGGCAACGGCTTCCATTCCAAATTTTTGGGTGGTTTCTACGATTTCCTTTATCTGAGAGGTGGATTGCAGAATGGAATATTGCGAATGCAGGTGCAAATGGGTAAAAGGCGTATCGGCCAGTTCGGCCGCAGCGGATTGATTTACCTGCAACGCATGGCCTGCGCTTTTTTCTTCTTTTGCCGCTTCAAAGTTAGCGGCAGCCAGTTGTGGTGCTTCGTATGCAACAAGATCGGGGTTGTCTATTTCTGCCGGAACCACAACACGGTGGGTAATCAGGCCAAAGAAACAGCGTGCGGTAGCATCTACATCGTAGGCCGCATCGTGTGCATCGGCAAAGGCTTTTCCAAAAAGTTTCCGATGCAGTTCGGTAAGTGTAGGCCATTTAAAACGCCCGCCTCTTCCGCCTGGTATGGCGCAAAAATCAACGGAAAGGTTTTTGGTATCCAGGTCTTCTTTTTGGGTAACCACCGGCTCCATGTCCAAACGGTGGTATTCCGCACCTACAATATTGATATCAAACTCAATGTTGTGCCCCACATTGTATTTTGCCCGTTTCAGGTCTTCGGAAAAGGTTTCCAGCACCATTTTCAGGTCGTGTCCGTCCTTTTGAGCCCGTTCCGTAGTAATGCCGTGTACCTGAGCGGCATTGTAAGGAATGGTATATCCGTCCGGCTTTACAATAAAGCTTTGCGCCACCATTAAAGAGCCATCGGCTGCATGCAGTTGCCAGGCCAGTTGTACCATGCGAGGCCAGTTGTCGGCATCGGTAATGGGTGCATTCCAGTTTTTGGGAAGACCGGTGGTTTCGGTATCAAATATCAGAAACATCGACAGATTTTTTTTTGCAGGAAAACCTCCTGAGAAAGTGAGGTAAAGTTAAGCATTTGATCGCATATCCGAAGGTTGGAACCGGAATGTGATTTTGTGTGAATTGGATTGGAGTAGAGTTTGGCAAATCGGAAAAGCCTGCCTTCTGTGCATACAGAAAGCAGGTTTCCTTTTTTTCTGCCCTTTTTCTTTATAGTATAGTCCCCCAACGGGTAGCGGCCCCTTTCTTTAGTGTCTTACCACTCATATTCGTGTTTTTTTTGGCAAAAGATCTAAAAATTCAAAGCTGGGATTAATACGGTTTCTTTTACCTTTTGAGCGGCTATCACGAGCTTTTTACCCAGCTTTGTAAGATGGTATTTGTAGGAGTTTCTCACCTTTTTTATTAGCCCGAATACATGTAGCCTTTTGATGAGCCTTGATATTTTCCCTGTGTTGAACTGAGGCAACCTCATCCGGATATCCTTGTTTCTGAACCCTGAGATATTGTGCTCTCCTCT
>CALLUQ010000143.1 GCA_938010565.1 uncultured Flavobacteriales bacterium | reverse complement strand
CCCGGGCGGAATGGGAAACTATTCGAACGGAGCAACCATGGTGATGACCCTTAACCCTACTCATGCAGGAGATGGGATCTGCCTTGACTTTACTACATGGGAACTCGATTACAATCCCCTGAACTTTGCCCGATTGTCTTTTTATGATGGAATAGGAACCGGAGCACCACTCATGATGACTGCCACCGGTGATTGGACTGTTGATGAGGTAGGAACTGCTTTCGACTTTAATGGACCGGGCATGGTATGTGCCAACGGCCCGATAACCATTGAATGGGATCCGGAAGGTACCGCCCAAGGTTGGGAAGCCAACATCAGTTGCTTTACCCCGGTTGGAACAGTAGGCTGTAACGTAACCGCTTCCGCTACAAATACTTTGGTTTGTGTAGGCGATCCGGTAAACCTATCGGCAGCCGGGAACATGATCCATGCACCCTTAAGAAATGACTTTAATGCCAGCACCATTGGCACAGGATGGAACGCTACGGTGAATGCCCGTTTTGACAATCCCTGTGGTCCGGGACCGGATGGTACGCCCCACCTCTGGATGGGAACCGAGCCTGCTCCTAGAAGCCTTTCATCGCAAGGATATGATGTATCGTTGGGAGGTACCATCTCTTTTGACCTGAAAATGGCAACCCATGCTGCCCCTTCCCCCTGTGAAGGACCGGATGAAACAAATGAAGGAGTTTATCTGCAATACTCTACGGATGCCGGCATAACCTGGAACACCATACACTACTTTTACCCTCCTTTTTATACCGATGGCAGCCAGCACTTGCTGAACTGGCAAAATTATGTTTTCAACATCCCGCCGGCTGCCCAAACCGCCAGTACCGCTTTTCGCTGGATTCAACATGTAATTTCCTCCAATTCAACCGACCATTGGGGGTTGGACAATGTCACGATCAGCCTTCCCGGTTCCTCGGCTATCAGCTGGGATCAGGGCCTGGGTGCAGGCACTGGCTTTACCGTTAATCCTACGGTAACCACCACATATACGGCAACCATTTCGGATGGTACCACCTCTTGCCAGGATCAGGTAACCATTGCGGTAAACAATTGCAACTGTGTGCCACCGGTGGTCACCATTACCCACCCGGCTATGCTTTGCGAACCTGCCACCTATAACCTATCCGATGCGGTGAGCACAACCGTTCCCACCAACTATTATTACCACATTTCGAATGGCAATGCCATCACAAATTCCAATCCGGTTTCCCAAACCGTTTCGGCCTCCGGTACCTATTGGGTAAGAGCGGAAGATGCAAATGACCCTACTTGCTTTACAATAGAACCTGTTACAGTAAACATCCACCCCTTGGAAGAGGCTGGTTTTACCTATGCAACCCATGGGTTTTGCTTGAACAATACCGATCCTTCTCCTGCCATTAACGGTACACCGGGAGGAACATTTACCGCCACTCCGGATGGCATCGCAATGAACGGAAATTCAGGGGCCATTGATCTGGGAGCATCCAACCCCGGTACTTATAACATTACGTATACCACACCGGGTGTTTGCTTTAACGATTCTACTTTTGAGATGACCTTAACCGCTACTGCAAACGCTATGTTTGGTTACGATGCTGCCAACTACTGCATCAACGGAACCAATCCGGTAATTACCATAACCGGAAGTGCCGGGGTTTTTTCAGCCACTCCGGGAGGGTTAACCGTTGATCCGATGACCGGTGCCATTGATCTGGCGGGCAGTTCTGCCGGAACGTATATCGTAAACAACCATATTGCTGCTTCGGGGCCTTGTGCTGCGGTTAACCACAATGTTACCGTTACCGTTATCCCTCCGGAGGATCCGGGGTTTGTTTACCTCTCTTCTGCCTTTTGCACGGCCGGGTTCAATCCTTCCCCTATTATTTCGGGAACGGGTGGCGGTAACTTTACGGTTTCGCCGGCAGGAATGGTGATGAATGGTATCACCGGAGAAATTGATCTGGCCGCTTCTGCTACGGGAACTTACAACATTACCTATACGCCCCCCGGAGTCTGCTTTGATGACTCAACCGTTCAGGTAACCCTTACATCTGTTCCAAGCGCAACGTTTGCTTACGATGCAAACGCATACTGTTTAAATGGAAACACACCGGTAATTACCTTTTCCGGTACTGTCGGAACCTTCAGTGCAATACCGGCCGGCCTGGCACTGAACCCCAATACCGGTGCCATCGACCTTTCCTCCAGTGTTGCCGGCACGTATACGATTGTTCACCTCATAGCCGCTTCTGGCGGATGTCCGGCAATTTCGTTCAACACTACGGTTATGTTGATGGCCCAACCCGATGCTCCAACCGTAACAGGAAACAACATCTATTGTGAAGGCGACCTGCCGAACAACCTGGTTGCCAACGGAACAGGCAGTATTTTTAACTGGTACTCCGACTCGGTTCTGAACAACCTCACAGGCAGCGGCAGCACCTTTTCTCCCGGTATCCTTGCACCGGGGTTGCATACTTTTTTTGTAGTGGAAACCGTAAACGGATGCATAGGCCATGCCGCAAGCGTTACGCTAACAGTTCATTCTTTACCTACCCACAATGGCATTGTGGGAGATGCTGCCATCTGCACAGGAGATACGGCTACACTAACCAGCTCCGGAACCGGTGTTTTGAGCTGGTCTGTCAACGATACCGTTCCGGAAATTTCCGTTGCACCGGTTACCGATACATGGTACTCCGGCACATACACCAACCATTGCGGCAGCATTACCGATTCTATTTTGGTGGTGGTTCATCCCTTACCCATTGCCAATGCGGGGCCCGATGTTACCATTAGCCTTGGCAATGGTACGGTACTCAACGGATCCGGCGGCAGCAATTATTACTGGACTCCCGATACCCATCTCGATTGCAATAATTGTGCATCTCCTTTTGCCTCGCCCACCGCTACCACTATTTACTTTTTAACGGTAACCAACATACACAATTGTAGGAGTACCGATCGTGTAACGGCAACGGTTACGGTCGACGATGCTCTTAACATTTTCATTCCCAACATTTTTTCTCCCAACGGCGATGGAAACAACGATGTGTTATACGTTCGGGGCAAGGGCATTCTCAGCATCGAATTTCTGGTGTACGACCGCTGGGGTAAAAAAGTTTTTGAATCAACCCGTCCGGAACAGGGATGGAACGGTACTTTCAGAGGAAAAGCCATGAACAAAGGAGTATATGCCTATTACATCCGGGCAATGGGATACCATTCTCTTGTACCAACGGAATTAAAAGGCAACGTAACCCTGATACGATGACTCGAATACAACGGAATATGCATGCATTAAAACGCATTAAATACAGGTGGACTGCCATCGCAATATGCCTTATTTCTGCTTTTCCGGCTTCCGGTCAGGATGTCCATTTAAGCCAGTTTATCCTCAACCCGATGACCTATAACCCCGGGAATACGGGAATGGCGAATACTGATTTAAGGAGTTCCCTCAGCTACCGGAATCAATGGGCCGGTATTGCAGCTTTTACCACCTATAAAGCCTCCATTGACGGCCATATTAAAGTGAAAAAGAACAGCGGTGTTTTGCTCACTTTGGGAGCCTGTTTGTACAAAGATGTTGCAGGCGATCATCAAATGGGTACCTTTAACGCCAACCTGTTTGCAGGCTCCATCGTTCCACTCAATCCGAACAACGATATCAGTGTAGGAATATCGGCCGGCTTTTTTCAAAACAGCATCGTTCCCGGAACCATGATCTGGGATAATCAATACGTAAACGGACAATACAACCCTGCTTTGCCCTCCGGCGAGATCCTGGATTTTTCTCCTTCCACCAGCCCTGATTTTGGTGCCGGAGTAACCTACCGATACCGCCGGCAGACCGGTAACCTTTTTTCCAACGACAATTTCAGTATGCGGTTTGGTATGGGAGTAATGCACCTCAACCGGCCTCACATTGGCTTTTCGCAGACCGAAGATCGCCTGCCCGTGAAGATCAGTGCGCAGGGCGATGCAACGGTTGGGTTGGTGCATACCAACCTCGGTTTCCGACCGGGTTTTTTCTTTTCCCGCCAGGGCCTTTATCAGGAAATGGTGGCGGGTACCTACTGGTCGGCTTTGTTACGGGAAGCCTCCAGGCGAACCGGTTTCATTTATAATACACGCTTTTCACTGGGCACACATTATCGGGTGGGCGATGCCTTTATTCCGTCGATACTTTGGGAAGTATCGGGGTATAAACTTGGCGTGAGCTATGATGTAAACGTTTCCGGACTAACCCGGGCAACTGCCGGAAAAGGTGGGGTTGAGATCACTTTTGTATATACCAATCCACCCGTTTCTTATTACAAGAAAAAACGCCGAAGGGGCAAAATATTTTTTTGATCGGGCCATTTTGATGCATGCGGCGGTATAAAAAATAAGTGCTATCGTACAATAAGGCAACGATGTTAAAAACAACACCCGTTTTACGGATAAAAAAATGGAACCTTCCACTTTATTCTCGTCCATAAAACACAACAGGCCTTTCACATCCAACTAAAAAACACCAACCAACGTGATTTCAAACGAGAACGCCCAACCGCAAAAAACCGTTGATCCGGTTCAATCGCTTTCCAAGGGCAATGGACATCTCAAATTCTGCATCCTGAAACATCGGGCAAAGAAGGGTTAAATTTGGTAAAATACCGTTTCATCTCAAAAGTAATGACACCTATAACATCATATTTAGTAGTTGAGCATGAAGCGCAAAAAGTCATTTTAAAAAAGAAACAAAAACAGGTTTTATCAGGTAACAGATCATTGGATCTAAGTGAAGATATACAAAGGATGAGTGCACCAAGTTTGATATTGTTGACTATTCTTCTGGGACTCGTTTTTATGGTATAAAGAAAAACGAAAAAGAGACTGGACAGAATAAGAAAGAGCATGGGAAAATAAGAGCACCAAGCTTTATTTAAGCGATGCTGAAAGCTTAAAATCCTGAAAATGAGTGCATTTATATTTTAAATGCGTTTTCCCTGCGCCAAGCCTTTATTCACGAAAGCATAACCGGGTGTTTTTCCATATATTCCTGCCCTCATCTCTAAGGTATGCAATATACTCCGGCGTTGTATAATGATCCCAAGGGTGCTTTTTTTTGTATTGATCCCTGAATTTTTTTTCATCCATACTCAGATCCAAAAGGGAAAAAAACAGACCCAGAAGTTTGTATTGGTTATTCCTGGAAATAGCAAGTTCATTGATGTATGGTACTGCTTCCTGAGCAAAGAGCCTTTTGGAAGCCATCCGTTTTTGCTTATCGGTATGCTGATCGGACCATTCCACCAACCATGTCGGAAGTTTTTCCAGAATGCCCTTAAATTCTTCCCTCTCGGATGTATACAGTTTATCGTATTCGGTTTTTAGTCTGTTTATGATCGTATCGGTACTGCAATAATGATGTTTGGGCCCTGCCTCATGGTAAGTGATATAGACAGATTTCCACCGGGCCCGAATGTATTTCAATTCCGAAAGGATCTTCCGCAACAGATCGAGGTTGTTTTGAAGAATAACCTGAGATTGGTGCATGTGATGGTGTTTGTTTAAAAGGAAGGCTAGCCTGGCATTAAAGTGCTCTCCGGGTTTGATTTTGGTGAGCCTGTATGCTGCCAGTCCGGATGGAATAAGTAAGGGATTAAATTTTTTCCCTTTTCCGCTTTTGATAAGGGAATAATAAAGGTTAAAAACCTCCCCGCCGCTATTGGGAGTGTCTGTTCTCCTTAGCTCAACACCCTGTAAACGAGCGTTTTTTAATACGGAGGCCCGATCCAGATCAATGAGCCGAAACAGGTTTGATCGGTGTTTTTTTTTAGTGTACACATAATTCCGATGGATTGAAAATATTTTGGGAAATGAGAATAAATTGCAGGCCTCCTGACAGATACGCCTTGACTTTGCAGAGAAAAATTCATGGATCTTCTTTTGTGTTGTGGTGCGTCAGGAGTGCTGGTTGTGGTTTTCGGTAGGATACGCCTGTTTGAAATGCTGAGGCAATAACCCATAAAGTGGGTGGGCCTTATGATCGGCGATTGTATTGAGCAGATGGCACCACCACTGTTGTGGGTTAACCCCTTTTAATTTGCAGATTCCTTTTTCCAATTTGTGTGAGATTGGATCGTATTTTCAATCGGGTTGTTGTTTATGCGTAGATCTCCATTGCAGAGATCATTCCGAAAGATAGCATTACCCGAAAACTTTTATGGTAATGCCCGGGTGGTAAGCTCCAATACTTTTGCGGGTGTTTTGAGCAAAGTTCCAAGAGCAACCCCTTATCCGCCGGGCAAAATGTCGGTCAGGAGTCAATTCGTTTAAAATCAGAAAATCATGCTGTTGGTTTTGCTTTTAAAGTTTTACTTTCACAACCGGAACAAAACCAATAACGATGGAATGGATCCGGATCAAAAAACTTTCGGAACTGGAAGAAAAGGTACCTGCCTATGCTTTGATGGAAGGCATAGACCTGGTGTTGATCAGATATGGAAATGAAGTTTCCATATTGTATGGCAGGTGCCACCACAGGGGAGCACTTATGGCCGATGGGTATATTGATGGCCACAACCTTATTTGTGGGGTTCATGGTTGGGATTACCGCTACGATACCGGTATAAGTGCGTATAACAATGCCGAAGCACTGCATAAATTTACCAGCCATATCGAAAACGATGATGTGTTCCTTGACCTGGATGAAATTCGGGCATTCGGAGAAAAACATCCACAGCCTTTTAACCGCAATGCTTATCAGGGAACGTATGCCGATACACATCCGGAAAATACCGAACCGCATACCCGCCATATTGAAGAACTGGCAGCCAATGGCTTGAAAAACATAGGGCATCATGGTTTTACTTCGGCCATGGGAGTAGACCGCAACACCCTTCCGAAGTGGGAAGACATACAATTTTTACCGGCTCAGATGTGGCGCAAACCATTGGCTGACGATGCTGAAGTGTGTACCAAAGTGGTGATCGGGCCAAAGGCCGAACGTCCGCTGGAGCTTGAGATGCCTTTGTTTGTTTCCGACATGAGTTTTGGCGCTTTATCACGGGAAGCCAAAATTGCCCTTGCCAAAGGAGCGGAGTTGGCCGGTACCGGGATCTGTTCTGGAGAAGGAGGAATGCTACCCGACGAAAAAGCAGCAAATTCGAAATATTTCTATGAACTGGCCTCTGCCAGGTTTGGGTTTTCGTGGGATAAACTGGCACACATTCAGGCTTTTCATTTTAAAGGTGGCCAGGGTGCCAAAACGGGTGTCGGAGGCCATTTACCAGGAGAGAAGGTAAAAGGAGAAATTGCCCGTGTTCGTGGTTTGGAAGAAGGCCATGCAGCCATTTCGCCCGCCACTTTTACAGATTTGAGTACGGTACGGGATTTCAGGGATTTTGGTAACCGGGTGCGGGAAATTTCCGGTGGTGTTCCCATTGGGTTTAAACTGGCTGCAAGCCACCTCGAAAAAGACCTTGCTTTTGCCCTTGAGGCCGATGCGGACTATATTATTCTGGATGGCAGGGGAGGAGGAACCGGCGCGGCTCCCGATGTACTCAGAAACAACATCAATGTGCCCACCATACCGGCTTTGGCCCGGGCACGCAAATTCTTCGATGATCAAGGGGTAAAAGATGTTACCCTTGTGATTACCGGAGGCTTGCGCATTGCCGACGATTTTGCCAAAGCACTGATGCTGGGAGCCGATGCCGTAGCGGTTTCCAATTCGGCCTTGCAGGCAATTGGTTGTATTGGTATGCGGGCTTGCAACACGAACAACTGTCCGGTGGGCATTGCCACTCAAAAAGAAAGCCTGCGCCAGCGTATAGAAATTAACCTGGCGGCGCAACGCCTCAACCGGTTCTTCCGTGCTTCCAACGATTTGATCAGGGTGATTGCCAGGTCTTGTGGTTACAACCATATCCGTCAGTTCAATCAAGAAGACCTCACTACCTTAAACCGCGAAATGTATTCCCTTACCGGGATCCGGTATTCCGGCCTTATATCCTAATGATGATGCTCGAACCTTTGCACTTAGCTGCCCAATACCCGGCCATGGCCGGTAAAAGTTTTCTGGCCCCCAAAGCGGACGACAGCCACACCAACCTGGGTTGGAACGTTGAAAAGAGCCAGCTTTTATCCCGAACTTTTGGTACCGGACACTACCAGCTTGGCATCAACTGTCGTACTTTTTCGGTCGATTGGCTCGAACAAGGCCAAACAACCGATCAATTGCCGCTGAACGGAAGTACCCACCGGCAGTTGTTGAACTGGATCAGTGATCAGGCAAACGAAAAGAAGATAGGGAAAGCATATACCCATCGGTTGCATTATGATTTGCCTTACGGTCCCGTTACGCCCGATTACACCTACCGGTTAACTTCCGAAGCCAGCCAGGAAGCCATGATCGTCCGGTTTAACCAGGCACAAGCCTGTTTGGCAAATTTCCTTGCAGAAACAGGCATTGCATCGGAGCTTCGGGTATGGCCTCATCATTTTGACCTGGGCTTTTATGGTACTCTGGCTGTACCGGGAACTCAAACGGGTACCCGGGCTCTGGGAGTAGGAATGGCTGTACCTGATCGTCTTGGCCTTGGGTTTTACTATTATGTTTCGGGCTGGAATGAGGCCGGAGCCGTATCTACTGCGAACATGCCTCC
>CALLUQ010000142.1 GCA_938010565.1 uncultured Flavobacteriales bacterium | reverse complement strand
TCAGGCGTATCTTTCCCGGAAAGGATGTTCAGCAAGGTTGTTTTCCCCGTACCATTACGTGCAATAAAAGCCATTTTCTGGCCTTGATCAATGCCAAAAGAGATGTCCTCGAAAAGCATACGCTCTCCAAACGACTTGGTGAGGTTTTCAACGGAAAGATAATTCACAAGCGGTTTTTTTACGTTTTTCAAAGATACCACGTGAAAATCACTTCAGGCCGGCTCACGACATGAATCTCGAAAAGAAACCCAAAAACCTTTGTTTCTTCGGCAATCCGAACCGGTTTTCCGTTTTTGTTTGTTGTGATGGGCAAGATCCGGTGTATGGGTTGGATAGGGAGAGCATTTTATATGTGATGGCCCGCTTTTTACTTCCGGTGTTTCTGCCGGTTGGGAAAATGTGCGACTCAGCCTCCTGCTTTTTTGGCCCTGTAACCGGCCCGGGTCAATAAATCCAAAACCTTATCGCGGTGCTCTCCTTGTATGATGATCTCGCCGTCTTTGGTTGCTCCTCCCACACCACATTTCGTTTTCAGCATCTTACCCAAGGCTTTAAGATCATTTTCTGTTCCCACAAAACCGGTAATTAACGTCACTGCTTTTCCCTTGCGGGATTTGCGATCGATAAAAATGCGCAGATCCTGTGCACCGGGCTCCGGGGTTTCTTCTTCCTGATCGCCATCGTACTCAAAACCATAGTCTTTATTGGTCGAATAAACCACATTGATGCGATCTTTTTTGTTTTTATGGTCCATGATCTTTGGAGATTGTTTACTGCAAACTTAACTACGGCCCACAGCATCTTCAACAAATGATCGAAGTTTTTCACAATTTCCGCCGAAACCGGAACGGAATCTCTACCTTTGTTTTTTCATGCTTTAGGGGTGTCCGGTCATGTTTTGATCCGGACTGAGATCAAACCCTTATTACCTGATGCAGTTCATATTGCCGTAGGGAAAAGTAAGCCGATGATCTACCGCTTTTTTAGCGGTATCCATTCCTGAAGCAAGTAAAAATAAAAAGGAATGGTGATTACCATCAACCAACAAGAAAAAGAAATTCCCGAGGCAACCTCCGTAAAAGGATTGCTGGATTCCCTTTATGCACATCCTGATAAAGGCATAGCCGTGGCTGTTAATGCTACCGTTATACCCAAAAACACCTGGCCGGAAACCCGACTACAGGCAGGAGATGAAGTATAGGTAATTACAGCAACACAAGGCGGTTGAAACAACAAATGCATTAAAAACAACATCGAAATGGCGAAAAGCGACAAAACCCCCGATCAGAAAGCAATTACCAGAGATACTTTCCCGGCCTCGAAAAAGGTGTATGTAAAAGGCAGCATGCACAACATTCAAGTAGCCATGCGTGAAATTACGCTGGAAGACACTCAACAAGCAGGCCAACCCGGAAAAACGGAAAAGAATGCTCCGGTTACCGTGTACGATACTTCGGGCCCATACACCGATCCGAATATCGATATTGATGTGCGGAAGGGATTGCCTCGCTTGCGCGAATCCTGGATCGCCGAAAGAGGCGATGTGGAAACCCTCGCACAGGTTTCCTCCGATTATGGCCAGGAACGGTTCAACAATGCCTCCCTCGATGCATTGCGTTTTGGACACATCCAACCGCCTTTACGTGCCAAACCGGGCCGGAACGTGAGCCAGATGCACTATGCAAAAAAGGGCATCATTACCCCTGAAATGGAATACATTGCCATTCGTGAAAACCAACGTTTTGACCAGCTGAAAACACAACTCAACGGGCAGTATGCCACCATGGCGGCACAACATCCCGGAGAAAATTTTGGCGCTTACCTGCACCGTGGCCCTATTACTCCGGAGTTTGTACGCGACGAAGTCGCTTCCGGCCGGGCCATCATCCCCAATAACATCAACCACCCCGAAACCGAACCCATGATCATCGGCCGTAATTTCCTGGTAAAGATCAATGCGAACATTGGCAACAGTGCGGTAACTTCAAGCATTGAAGAGGAAGTAGAAAAAGCCGTTTGGGCTTGTCGCTGGGGCGGAGATACCATTATGGACCTGTCTACCGGAAAAAACATCCACGAAACCCGCGAATGGATCATCCGGAACTCGCCCGTTCCCATTGGCACCGTTCCCATTTATCAGGCACTGGAAAAGGTAAATGGAAAAGCAGAAGAACTCACCTGGGAAATTTTCAAAGATACCCTCATAGAACAAGCCGAACAAGGAGTGGATTACTTCACCATCCATGCCGGTGTTTTGTTGCGTTATATTCCACTTACCGCAAAACGCATTACGGGAATTGTATCCCGCGGAGGCTCCATTATGGCAAAATGGTGTCTTGCCCATCATAAAGAAAGCTTCCTCTACACCCATTTTGAGGAAATTTGTGAGATCATGAAACAATACGATGTGGCTTTTTCTCTGGGAGATGGATTACGACCGGGATGTTTGGCAGATGCCAACGACAGTGCCCAGTTTGGCGAACTGAAAACGCTGGGAGAACTCACCCGGATCGCCTGGAAACACGATGTACAGGTAATGATAGAAGGGCCGGGCCATGTGCCCATGCAAATGATCCGGGAGAACATGACCAAACAACTCGATGCATGTGCCGAAGCCCCTTTTTATACCCTAGGGCCACTCACTACGGATATTGCACCGGGTTACGACCACATTACCTCCGCCATAGGAGCAGCACAGATCGGGTGGTACGGAACGGCTATGCTCTGTTACGTAACCCCTAAGGAACATCTTGGCCTTCCCAATAAAAAAGACGTAAAAGACGGGGTTATTACATACAAGATTGCAGCACACGCGGCCGATCTGGCCAAAGGCCATCCCGGAGCCCAGTACCGCGATAATGCCCTGAGCAAAGCACGCTTCGAGTTCCGTTGGGAAGATCAGTTCAACCTGTCGCTCGATCCGGATACAGCCCGCAAATACCACGACGAGACCTTGCCGGCACAAGGGGCTAAAATTGCCCACTTCTGTTCCATGTGCGGGCCCCATTTCTGTTCGATGAAAATCACGCAGGATGTGCGCAAATATGCCGAAGAGCAAAACATACCGGACCACGAAGTGCTGGAAAAAGGCATGGCTGAAAAATCGGCGGAATTCCGTGAAAAAGGCAGCGAGATCTATAACTGATGCTGGTGGTGGTAACGGCTTCCGGTGCTGTGCCTGAGGAAGGCCGTATCCTCAATCAACTGTTTGAGGCCGGTTTGCAGTGGCTGTACTTTCGCAAATTGGGGTTGCCCCTCCGATACGGGAGTAAAGTGATCAGCGCCGTAGACCCGGCATTCAGAAATCGGATTGCCATACGGACCGCTGCCGATCGGGAAAACCTCGCCGATCGTTTTGGTTTACATCGTGTGCATCTTACCGAAACCGACCGAAGCACCTGTGCCTCCAACAGCCCGGAGGTTTTGAAAAAAGCAGGCAGGGAGATCAGTACGGCATGCCATCGGATCAACGATGCCCTTGCCATGGCCCGTCGGGCTCATCTCGTTTTTTTAAGCCCTGTTTTTGATTCCATTTCAAAAACAGACCACCCCGGCCGGCTGGAGGGGAAAGCTTTGCCACCACACAAAGGAAACATCATCGCACTCAGTGGTGTAATGCCGCATCGTTTCCCAAAACTCATTGCCGGCGGATACAATGGCGCCGCCATGCTCGGGTACATCTGGCAATGCCCCGAATTGGCCGCAAAACGATTTAAAACCGCTCAACAAGCATGGAAGAACGCCCTTACTGTTTAAGCATTGCCGGTTTAGACCCCAGTGGAGGAGCCGGTTTATTGGCCGACATTAAAACATTTGAGCAATTGGAAGTGTATGGCTTCGGTGTGTGTACTGCCCTTACCGCTCAAAATGCATCCGAATTTGATGGCCTGCAATGGGTTGATTCCAACACGATCGTCTCTCAGCTTGAACCTTTGTTGCGGCAACACCGCATCAAGGCCTGTAAGGTGGGGATCATGAAGAACCTCGAAACCTTGCAAACGGTGTTGGCTTACCTCAAGCAAAAACAACCCATGATGCGCATTGTACTCGATCCGGTTGTTGAAGCTACGGCAGGTTATGTTTTCCATGAGTATGCCGACCATAAAGCTTGGGGAAACTTACTGGCAAAAGTAGATGTTCTTACTCCAAATATTCCGGAGATGCAGTGGCTTACAGGAATTGAAGACCCTAGATCGGCTGCCAGATCCTGGGCCATGCATAGTGCCATTTATCTGAAAGGCGGACACTTGGAAAAGGAAAAAGGCACCGACCGGCTTTTTCTGGGCAACAACGAATGGCGCTATCCCGCCGGGGGCGAAACATACAAGAAACACGGCTCCGGATGCATTTTATCCGCAGCAATGGCTGCTTACCTGGCCAAAGGCGAAGGGCTCCATGTGGCCTGCAGCAAGGCCAAAGCATATACCGAAAATGCCCTGAACAGCCATCCCGGACTTTTAAGTTATCATACATGATCGCATCGCTCCAATACATTACGCCCAACACGGAAGACCAACATTTGGTTTACATCCGGCAGGCTTTGAGTGCAGGTTGCAAATGGATCCAACTCCGCGATAAAACCAGACAGCCGGAAAGCCTTTTGCCCATTGCCAAAGAAGCCCGGTTGCTTTGCAACGTTTACCAGGCCAGGCTGATCATTAACGACCATGTGGAACTTGCCCGGACCGTGGAAGCAGATGGGGTACACCTGGGTCTCAACGATATGCCTGTAAACGATGCCCGGGCTTATCTGGGCGCTGCATGCATCATCGGCGGTACGGTCAATACCATGGCAGACATCCGAAAGTGTGCAGCAGAAAAGGTGGACTACATGGGGTTGGGGCCGTATCGGTTTACCACTACCAAAAAAAAGTTAAGCCCTGTTTGCGGATTAAAGGGTTTTCAAAAGATACTGGCTCAAATGCGGGAAGAAAACATCCGTATTCCCATCATTGCAGTAGGGGGGATTAAAACCGACGATCTTGCCGATCTGATCCCCACCGGCATTCAAGGCATTGCAGTTTCCGGTTTATTGAGCCAGGCCGGAGACAAAACGGCTATTGTACAATCTATCATTTCTCATTTCCAATGCAAGCATTAAAAATAGCGGACCAAACTTTTGAATCGCGTTTGTTTACCGGCACCGGTAAATTCGCTTCGGTAGCATTGATGCGGGAAGCCCTTTTCGCATCGGGATCGGAATTGGTTACCGTAGCATTGAAGCGGGTCGATCATAAAAATGCGGACGATGCCATTTTACAGCACCTCAACCATCCTTCCTTCCGTTTGTTGCCCAATACTTCCGGGGTACGCACCGCCAAAGAGGCTGTTTTTGCGGCGCAACTGGCGCGTGAAGCGTTGGAAACCAATTGGATCAAACTGGAAATCCATCCCGATCCCAGGTACCTGATGCCCGATCCGGTTGAAACGTTAAAAGCCACGGAAGAACTGGCCAGGCAGGGGTTTGTTGTATTGCCTTACATGCACGCCGATCCTGTGTTGTGCAAACGCCTGGAAGAAGCGGGAACAGCAGCAGTAATGCCTTTGGGATCGCCCATTGGCACCAACAAAGGTTTAAAAACACGGGATTTTCTGGAAATCATTATTGAGCAATCCAAGGTTCCGGTTATCGTAGATGCCGGAATTGGTGCTCCGTCGCATGCGGCGCAGGCCATGGAAATGGGTGCCGATGCGGTTTTGGTAAATACCGCTATTGCCGTTGCCGGAAATCCGGTGGAAATGGGCCGGGCATTCGGAGAAGCAGTTATTGCCGGCCGGAGGGCATTCGAAGCACAGTTGGTGCCCTCCCAGAAAAAAGCCATTGCCAGTAGTCCTTTAACCGCTTTTTTGGATGAGTAGTTTTAAAGCTTTGTTTGAGCAATACGATTGGAGCACGGTGCAGGCCGATATCCAATCCAAAACCACAGCAGATGTGGAAAGGGCCTTGCATGCCCGGCACAGATCACTGACCGATTTTCAGGCACTGATCTCACCGGCTGCGGCACCATACCTGGAACAAATGGCACAACTGAGCCGGGCCATTACGCAAAAGCGGTTTGGAAAAACCATTCGGATGTACGCCCCCATGTATCTTTCCAACGAATGCAACAACATTTGTACGTATTGCGGTTTCAGCCTGAACAATCCGGTGCGCCGCCGTACCCTTACCGAAAAAGAAATTCTGGAGGAAATAAGTGCGATCAAAGCAATGGGGTATCACCATATTTTGCTCGTTACCGGCGAACACCACCGACACGTACATGTACCTTATTTCCAAAAAGCTCTGGATGTGATCCGTCCGCACTTTTCGCACATTTCCATGGAAGTGCAGCCCATGGATCAGGAAGAATACGAGGCCTTGATCCCGCATGGTTTAAACACCGTACTGGTGTACCAGGAAACATACCATAAGGAAGGCTACAAAAAGCACCATCCCAAAGGCCGGAAATCCAATTTTGATTACCGCCTCCACACACCGGATCGCCTGGGAAAGGCCGGCATACACAAGATAGGACTCGGGGTTTTATTTGGGCTTGAAGACTGGCGCACCGATAGTTTTTTTACAGCACTCCACCTGGATCATCTGGAGCGTACATACTGGCAAACCCAATACAGCATTTCCTTTCCGCGTTTGCGGCCCTACGGCAGTGTACAACCTAAAGTAGAAATGAGCGACCGGGAAATGGTTCAACTCATTTGCGCCTGGCGCATTTTTAATGAGGAGTTGGAACTATCCATTTCCACCCGGGAATCGGAAAAATTTCGCAACCACATTGTTCCGTTGGGCATTACGGCTATGAGTGCGGGGTCAAAAACCAACCCCGGCGGTTATAAGGTGGAACCGCAATCGTTGGAACAGTTTGAGATCAGCGATGAAAGATCGCCACAGGAAATTGCAGAAATGATCCACCGGCAAGGGTACGATGTGGTGTGGAAAGATTGGGAAATGAGTTACGGGTAAAACGGGGAACTAACTACGTTACTTTTTCCACCGGTAGTTTTGCTTGCCCGGAGCATCGCTTTTTTGCTTTTTCCGAGAAGCGAAAAATTCTTGTTTTCTCTGCTGCTTATCTTTCTCAAAAGCTTTCTTTTCCTCCGCATTCATGGGGTTATCCGTTTGTGGAAAAGGGTGGCCATCCACCCGTTCAATCTTTAACCCGATCAGGTTTTCGATGGTTTTGACATAAGCGTTTTCTTCCGGTTCGCACAGAGAAACGGCAACGCCTTCTTCTCCTGCCCGGCCCGAGCGGCCAATTCGGTGTACATACGTTTCGGCTATATTGGGAATGTCGTAGTTGATGACAAAACGCAGGCGATCGATGTCGATCCCACGTGCTGCAATATCGGTGGCAACCAAAACCCGGATCTCTCCTGATTTGAAGTTTTTCAAGGCTTTTTGCCGTTGATTTTGTGCCTTATCTCCGTGAATTGCCGCACAGGTAATCTCGTTCCTCTTGAGGTGGCGCACAATCCGATCGGCACCATGTTTAGTTCGGGAAAACAACAGCACTTGGTCCATCTCCTGTTCTTTCAGAATGTGCAGCAGCAGGTTTTTCTTGTCGGATTTATTGGTATGATAAAGGTATTGCCGAATGGTTTCTGCGGTGGAAGAAACCGGACTGACAGCCACTTTTTTCGGTTGTTTCAGAATTTTCTTTGAAAGCTCTACAATGTTTTTGGGCATGGTTGCCGAAAAGAACAGCGACTGACGCTTTTCCGGCAGTTTGGTCAGGAGACGGCGGATATCGTGTATAAAACCCATGTCGAGCATGCGGTCTGCTTCATCGAGTACAAAATATTTGATCGTATGCAAACGAATAATGCCTTGATCTTCCAAGTCTAAAAGTCGTCCCGGAGTGGCGATCAATACATCCACTCCTTTTCGGAGGATGGCTTTTTGGTTTACCTGACTCACGCCACCAAAAATTACCGTGTTCCTGATGTCGGTATACTTTCCATAAACAGAAAAGCTTTCGCCGATCTGAATGGCCAGTTCGCGGGTTGGTGTTACGATCAGTGCTTTGATTCCGGAGTGTCCTTTGGGTTCCTGGTCGCGATCTTGTACCAGGTGTTGCAGAACAGGGAGGGCAAAAGCGGCTGTTTTACCGGTTCCGGTTTGCGCACTTCCCAATACATCGTGCCGGTTCAAAACCAAAGGAATGGCCTGTTCCTGAACGGGTGTCGGTTCGGTATAGTTTTCTTCTTTCAGCGCCTTTAATAAGGATGAAATAATTTTCAGATCTTCAAATCGCATATTGCGTCTGGCTTTATTTCCCCGGAAATAACAGATGGAATGAGAGGAAAAATGGGTAAAAAGTACAAAGCTAACCTTTAAAACCATGCCCGGCCTTATTTCCTTTGGGTTTGTCCTGTTTATTTAGGTTTTTTTTCCAGAACAAACGCATTTAAACCCCTCCCATGTTATCAACAAAGGATCCTCGTGTGCCACACCCTTTTGCTCTGTTCGTCGTACGCCTCACAAGGCGTACCGAGATGGTTCGTGATAATCGAAAATACGCCCTTCCGCCTAACAGTTTGGCCATCGGTACAAAAGTGCCGTCTTCAAAAAGCCAGGTGGTGAGGTTTTCCGGGATTTTCAACTCCTGCTCTCCCTTTTCATTGATGTGGGTGAGAGGCTCCCCCCTTCGGAGCAATCCACTCGTGCAGCAGTACATTACCGTCCTACGCAAAAATTCGTGGTTTGCCCTTCGAAAGACAAACATACATCTCGTGACTACACTGTGTCTAACAGGTTTATTGCTATTAGAGCGGTGGCCCAACAAATTCCTGTCCGTGCTTGATAGAAATTTCAGCCATTTTCTCAAATGTCAGTTCGCCTTTTTCTAAAAAAGAATAAAATTCTCTAAACATATCTTCGATGGTCAATGCAGGAGAAAATATATACCGTAATCTTCCTCTGGTTTCACCAACATTTTTAAATGCGTGAACCGTTCCTTTTGGAATAAATGCAACATCTCCGGGATTAAATTCAAACATTTCACCACCGACTTCAGCAACAAACTTCCCCTCCAAAAAGAAAAATATTTCGTCTTGATGGTGGTGAATATGTCTTCCTGGGCCAACTCCTGGCTCAACAATATCTTCAAAGACAGCTTGGTTTCCATTGGTGTCTTTTCCTGAAATAAGAATTTTTAAGGTTATGGCATCAGGAAAAACAAGTGTTTCTGCAGATTTATATTTGACATGTATTGGGATCATCATTTTATTTTTTTCTTGGTTTGTCCGCTAACGCTTCGTGCGTGTACCGTTTTATCTCTTTCAATATTCTAATATTCATTATCTCAAAAGGTTTAACTGAATTTCTATTTTGGGGAAGCCTATACAAACACATCCATCCAACCATTACTATCCCTCACATACGCATCCATATTCGACATACCTCCCTCCAACCCAATCGGATCCTGACTCACATACCCTCACTCTCCGGCGAATAATACCGAAACCGATTATAATACA